>SLAA01000178.1 GCA_007127105.1 Spirochaetales bacterium
ACGACCGAAAACGTGACTACTATATTTCCCACGACCCCGATATCGACCCCGATACCGGATTAGGCGGGTGGCGTTGATGATGACAAGCAGCACCGAGAGTTCATGGACAAGCATGCCAACCGACAGGTTTACCGTCTGCACAAGGACTCCGGCGAGCAACAGAGCAGCCACCACGATTGCAAAAGAGATGTTCTGTTTGAGGTTGCGCACCGTCGCGCGGCTAAGGTCGACTGCATCCGAGAGCTTGCCCAGATCATTCGACATCAGCACGACGTCCGCGGTCTCCATGGCTACATCGGTTCCTGCGCCACCAATGGCAACTCCCAGGTCCGCGGACGCCAGGGCCGGGGCGTCGTTCACGCCGTCACCCACCATCGCGGTACGGCCATGCTGGTCCTGGAGCTCCTTGAGCACGCGAACCTTGTCCTCGGGAAGCAGTTCCGCGTAGTAGCCGTCAAGCCCCAGTTCTTCCGAGATGGCAGCAGCCGCTCGTGCGTTGTCGCCGGTGAGTATGACCAGATGGCGGACTCCCAGCGAGCGTAGGTGCGTGATCAGCTCGCCCGCGTCGGCCCTGAGGACATCGGCAATGGATATGATTCCAAGCAACCGTTCGGTGTCTCCCACAAGCAACGCAGTCGGTGTTCGTGAGTGAGGCCCTTGGTGGCGCATCAATTTCCGCGGCCGCGAATGTGGTGCCGTCCAACGGAGCTATGAAAGCTGCCGTCTCGCGTGACCCGGCCGCCATTGGTTACGTCGGTATCGGATATGTTGACTCGGAAGTGCGCGCATTAAGCCTTGAAGGTGTGGAGCCGACCCAAGAGAACGCAGTCGACGGTCGGTACCCGGTTGTGCGAGGATTGTACTTCAACACTAGCGGGGAGCCTTCGGCACTGGTCGAGTCCTTCTACCGGTATCTTGAGACCGAGGAAGGGGCAGAGTTGATTCGAGCCGCAGGGTACATTCCAACCGGGGGCCGGTAGGCCATATGTCGGCAAGTTCTGCACCAGGCCCAGCCGTTCCGACGGTCCGCCTTCGCCGCGGAGATCGGATTATGGAGCGAGTAGTTGCAACACTCTACGCCGTTGCTGGCATAGGCGCAGGACTTGTCGTGGTCGCCCTGCTGGTGTTCCTCACTGCGTACTCATGGCCCTTGGTCACACAGGGGCATGTGGGTACCGTGCTGTCGACGACCTGGAACCCAAACGCCGGGAGTTTCGGAATTGTTCCCATGATACTCGGCTCCCTCACGATTGCCGGGGGCGCGGCTACTCTGCGCTCAGTGCCCTGTTGGTGGTTGCGGTGCTTATCACGCCTACAATCATTCTGACCATCGACGGCCGTTTTGAACAGCTGCACGGGCAGCTGTATCTGGCAACCGTCGCCTTGGGACTCACGCCGGCGCAGCGCCTGGCTTGGGTGTACCTTCCGGCTGCCCGCACCGGACTCATTGCGGCAATGATCCTTGGTTTCGGCCGCGCCGTCGGCGACACGGTAATTGCCCTCATGATTGCCGGTAACGCCACCCATGTTCCAAGCTCAATCACCGGAGCGGTGCGAACCTTAACTTCACACATTGCATTGGTGCTCGCCGCAGACACGCAGAGCGGCGCGTATTACTCATTGTTTGCGGCCGGGCTCTTGCTCTTTCTCTTTGTGCTGCTTGCGAACATAGCCTTGCGGTACATCGGCTCTAAGGAGCGCAGTACGTGAAGTGGCCGAACTCCATGAAGAAGCCGACACATATGAAAAGGCAAGCCGCAGGGCGCATTGAGAACATAGTTCTCTTCGGATTATGGCTCTCGGCTGGCTGGATCGCAACCGTAATGGCAATCTTCTTTGGATATGTACTCATCAATGGGGCGCCTACACTCGGCCCGCGCTTGATATTTGGCGAAAGCAACTGGATTGATGTTGTGCTGCGAGGAGTACCCGCCTGGGGTGGCTGCGGGAGTGTATCTGGCCTGTTATGCCAGGGGTCGCATTAAGCGCTTCTTATCCTTTGCTGTTGGCGGCCGTGTGTCTGACAATGCTTGTCCTGCCGTATCTCATCTCAATGACAAGAATGAGCCTCGAGTCTCTACCGCTTGAGTTGCGGTTGAGCGGGCCAGCCATGGGTCTAACCACCCAACAGAACGTGGCCAAGGTACTGTTGCCCTCCGCGCGCCCGGGAATACTCAGTGGGGTTATCTTGGCGGTGGGACGCGCGGCCGAGGATACAGCGGTTATTCTCTTAACCGGCGTTGTTGCAAACGCTGGGCTACCTCGGGGCCTCGGCGACAAGTTTGAGACGCTCCCATTCACGATCTATTACCTGGCGGGCGAGTACAGATCGGCGGAGGAACTCAACACAGCCTTTGGAGCTGCACTCATTCTCCTCAGCCTCACCGGAGGGCTGTGCTTTTACGCGCGGCGTGGTGACCGGATAGAGATAGACCGACAGCGCCACCGCGCTCAAGGAGTACGACATGATAAGTAAAGAGCGAGAGACGGATTACAGCGAAGTGACGATCGTGGACGAGCAGCCGAGCACAGGGACTCACCGCAGAGGACATGGTTTACACATGACAATCTGCGTGGTCGTGATGGCCGGGGTAATGTGGTTTCTACATCTACGCGGTGGCTTCTCCGGTTATTGGCTGATCTTCCTCGTCGCCTGTCCTCTGATGCATCTATTTATGGGACACGGAACGCATGGTCGCGATACAAGCCGTCGGCAGCGATAGCCGTCGGCAGGAAAAGGAGAGCGGATGGAGCTAACCAAACCACGAATGTGATAAGCTGCAGCTATGTCGGGAGAAGCTAGTACAAGACGTCCGGTGTACGTTACGGTTACCCGCTTCACTGGTCTCGGGCGGCACGTGCATGTAGAGATGCGTGAAGAGCTGGACGCCAACGGAAACGGCGAGCTGAGGGTAATGAGCTTTACGAGCCGTGAACGGGCGCTTGAATGGGTTCGCTACACCTTCACCACTACCTTTAGCTCCAGGACGCACGAGTTGGTATTTGCCGAGCCTAAGACGCGCAAATGGTTCTATCCGGAAGGGGATTGATAACCTGACCCGTGCTTGAGCGTGCCAACTGCATTGGTGAGGTTAAGGGCAAGCCGCTCAGTGAACTCATTCAGCAGGATCGCGACGAACGCTTGTGAACGCGTACCTGGACAGCAGTGCCTGCTATTCATCTGCCGACATCTTTCTCACACATGATACGCGTCAAGGTCACGCTGCGGAGCTGTTCGGCTTGCCGGTTGAGTATGTCTCTGGATTGGCCTCGTGACTCACGCCGTGACCACGTAACGCTGCAGTAATATTACTTGCCCAGGCGCATTGTTGTGGTACAATCTCCCTCATGAAAATACTCATTGCCGATAAGTTTCCGGAACAGCAGCAGGCGGCGCTGCGTGACGCTGGTTGTACCGTTGTGTGTGAACCAGGCCTACAGGGCGATGCACTCGCAAAAACAATGAGCGAGCAGGCGCCGGATATTCTGGTGGTTCGCTCAACCAAGGTGCCGGAGGCGGTGATTGCCGCACATCCGGGGCTGAGTCTCATTGTTCGGGCCGGAGCGGGCTACGACACCATAGATGTAGAGGCCGCCTCAAGCCGAAGCGTCTACGTAGCAAACTGTCCCGGTATGAACTCCATTGCGGTAGCTGAGCTGGCCTTTGGACTCATTCTCAGTCTGGATCGGCGCATTCCCGACAACGTAGGGGATCTGCGTAACGGTGTCTGGAACAAGGGTGAGTACTCCAAGGCGGAGGGGCTGTACGGCAAGACCCTGGGTATTGTTGGTCTTGGGCGCATTGCCCGCGAGCTTGCACGGCGCGCCCAGGCCTTTGGCATGAAGACCGTGGCCTGGAGCCGCTCGCTCTCGGCGGCTAGTGCTGCTGGCGACGCTGCGCGCGCGGCCGCGGCGGCCGACGGCATTGCGGTACTGGACTCCCCGGAGGCAGTTGCTGCCGCCTCCGACGTGGTAAGCCTTCATGTTGCCTCTACCTCCGAAACGCGCCACATTGCCGGGCCAGCCTTCTTTGCAGCCATGAAGCCCGGGGCCTACTTCATTAACACCTCACGGGCAGAGACCGTGGACGAGGCAGCTCTGCGAAAGGCGGTCTCCGAGAAGGCCGTGAGAGTTGCGGTAGATGTATTTGACGGTGAGCCCTCCGGTAAAGATGGCGAGGTAAAGAGCGACCTATTCGCGCTGCCAGGGGTCTACGGAACCCACCACGTAGGCGCTTCTACCGAACAGGCACAGGATGCCGTGGCCAACGAGGTAGTGCGGATTATAAGCAGCTACATGAGTACCGGAAATGCGCCCAACGTAGTAAATCGCATGGAGAAGACACCCGCCAGGTACCTTGTCTCGGTGCATCACCGCAACCGCGTTGGTGTTCTTGCCTCGGTTTTGCAGGTGATCAAGCAACATGGTATTAACGTCGACGGTATGGAAAATGTGCTCTTTCAGGGAGGCGAGGGAGCCTGCGCCAACATCCAGATTGAGTCCGCACTTTCACCGGAAGGCCTGGACGCGGTGACATCGGCCCATGGCGATATCTTCTCTGCGACCATGCACGAGATTCCATA
>SLAA01000003.1 GCA_007127105.1 Spirochaetales bacterium
CGAGAAGGAGGCATTATCGACTGCGCGGAGGCCGACGAAGTCCACGGTTACGTTGCGAACATCAAGCATCTGCCTTCCTCCTTGAGTCAATGAAGAGGCGAACTCTGCGGACGAGCATTCGGACTCCGGCTATTGCGCCGTTAGGAGCCGTCAGCACAATGACCATGAGCAGGATGCCGTAGACCACCAGCGCAGCGCCACCGCCAAGCCGTGCCCGAAGAATCTCGCCCAGCGGAATGACGATTGCAGCCCCAAGCAACGGGCCAAAGGTGGTGCCCATACCTCCCACAATTGCAACCAACGCAATCTGAACCGAAAGTTCAAACTGCGTGGTGCTGTCCGGATCAATGTATTGAATGAATGCTGCGTACACCGAACCAACACAGGCGGCAAGCGCCGCGGATGTTGCGGCCGCTACCACCTTTGAGCGTACCACCCGCACGCCTAGCGAGCGCGCCGCATCTTCATCTTCGCGAAGTGCGACAAGGAAGTAGCCTAAGCGGGAGCGCTCAATTGCTGCCGATATCCCCACCGTAAGGACCAAAAGACCCAAGGCCACGTACCAGTACGCCCAAAGGTTAAGGAACAGCATGTTCTGTGGCCCACCGCGAAACGGAAGGAGCAGCCCGGCCGCACCGCGCGTCAGTCCGCGCCAGTTCACGTTGATGATGTGGATTACAATGCCGAACGCAAGCGTTGCGAGCACAAAGAACGGACCCTTCAAGCGAAATGTGATAACGCCAAGGAGCGCCCCAAGCAGCCCGGCAAG
This sequence comes from Spirochaetales bacterium, assembly GCA_007127105.1. GTDB lineage: Bacteria > Spirochaetota > Spirochaetia > DSM-27196 > SLAA01 > SLAA01. The sequence goes on from SLAA01000003.1 coordinate 770, forward strand.
CACGGCTCCCACAAAGATGCCGATCCACGGAGTAATTCCAAGCCGTAGAAACAGCAGTGTCGAGGTGTACGCTCCCACGCCGAAGAAGGCGGCATGGCCGAGCGACAGTCCGCCAGCGAAGCCCCCTGAGATGTTCCAGGCGGTTGCCAACGAGGCCCAGATCAATATGGTAATGCCCATGTCGATCCAGTAAATATCGCGTATCACTAACGGCACAAAGAGCAGCAGAACCAGTGCCGCTGCTCCGATAATGCGGGAGGCAGCGGGTGGAATGGGAGTTGGATCATTAATTCGCACCGCTTAACCTCCGTAGACTTCGGCGCCACGGCGTCCGAAGAGGCCTTGCGGTCGCACAATCAAGACCAGCAGGAAGACCGCGAAGTACGCGAGCTCGCCCCACGCGGTGCCAAACATGAATCCTGCTCCTGAACGAATGATACCCACCAGCAGCGCGGCAATTACCGCACCGGGAACCGAGCCGAGACCGCCGAGTACCACAATCACAAAGATCGTAACAATCTGAGTCTGGCCGACACGAGGAAAGATGGTAAATATGGGCGCTACCAGCACGCCCATTGCACCGGCCGCGGCAACCGCCACCGAGTACGTGATCAAATAGGCACGTTTGACATCAATGCCCATGAGTGCCGCGGCACGACGGTTCTGGGCCACCGCCTGAATGCCCTTGCCGTACATGGTCTTGGTCAGGAAGAACCAAAGTCCAAGCGCGAATAGCATCGCGGCGGCAAAGGATATGGTCATGGCCACGCTGAGTCGCACGCCCCCAACAACAAAGACAGAGCCGGTTGCAAAGGTGCTGACCGACCGAATATCCGCTGTCCACAGAGTGAGCACTGCGTTCTGCAGAAAGATTGAGAGCCCAAGCGTTGCAAAGACAACAGTCACGTCGGGTTTTCCAATTGATCGCTGAATGATCAGGCGATCTACTGCAACACCCAACAGAAATATTACCGGTGTAACCAGAAATACCGAGATGTAGGGATCCAGTCCGTATATTGACCAGAGCCAGTATGCACCGTACATCCCCAGCATCATGAACTCAGCGTGCGCGAAGTTCACTACCCTAAGCACCCCAAAGATCAGCGTCAGTCCCACCGCCAACAGCGCGTAGAGTCCGCCAATTAGGAGTCCATTTGCCACAATCTGTAGCACTAACTGCATGCCATCCCCTCACTATAATGAAGACGGGGTCGCCAGCGTGGCGACCCCACCATAAAAGCATAGCACCCGGACGCCCTAAGGCGTTCCGGGCGCGGGAAACAACCTGCTTCCCGGATTGAACTATTGACGGATAGTCTGGGTACGCTCAGACCATGGCGGAAGTGGCACGTTTATGAACTCGGCGACTGCGAGTTCTCGCGGATAGGTTACGCGCAGTTCTTGATTCTGCCACTGCTGTACAACCGGAATTGCCTGCAGGTTCTGGCCTGAGTTTTCGTGGTCTGCGCCAGCAAACTCAAATCCAAAGCCGGTGATTGAGTCCAGTGCATCCACGCGCACGTTGGCGGCTGCGGCCATGAAGTCCTCTATTGAGGTAGATGCTGCATTGGGAACAATCTCGTTCAGAAACACCCAGGTGCCCATGAAGGCCCAGTCGGTGTAGGGGCCCTGAGTCCATCCGCGCGCTGCAACTCGGGTCTGCAGTTCGCTGAGCAGGTTCTGGGCATTCGGCGTAAGTGAGTCAACATTGATTGACCCTGAAGTAGGCGGAACCACGTTGAAGATACCGTCTGAGTTGGCTCCCAGCGGCCGGGCAAACTCTTGCTGGCCGTAGCCGCCACCAACACCAACAACCGCTGGCATATCCACGCCGAGCTGCTGCGCCTGGCGCCAGAACAAGACCCCATCTGGAACCTGGGCAATGTGAATAACTGCATGTGGCTGTTCCTGCTGTATTCGCAACAACACCGAGGAAAGGTCCGTGGTAGTTGCTGCGGGGTAGCTTTCGCGCACGACAAGCCTGGCCTGTGACGCCTGCACGCGCTCGACAGCAGCGTCGGCGATAGATGTACCAAACTCATCGTCGGTGAATACCAGCGCAACCCGCATGTCCGCCTCGGCAACTCCAAGTTCCTCGGCCAAGCCGGTCAGAATGAAGTCGGCTGCGGCCGCCCCTAGCGAGCCTGAAGAGATAGTGGTGCGCAGCACGTTCGAGGTGTTGCGGGTGATCCCTTCCGCCCAGGCTGTTGTCTCTACGTACAGCACGTTGAGTCGTTCCGCCGCAGGTGCGGTTGCCGATGCAACGGCCGAGGAGAAGGTGCCCATGACCACATCCACGTTTCGTTGGGTGATGAGCTGACGCACTCCGGTGGTTCCCGTTGCAGGATCCGGTGCGTCGGCGTCAACGAGTTCAACGGTTATACCGTGCGGGTTCGTCTCATTAAACAAGTCTACCGCGATCTGTGTTCCCTGCAGTGCGTTAGAGCCACCAAACGCCATTCCGCCCGTCTGTGGGAAGAGGGCCCCAACGCGCAGCGTTGTGATTCCCTCTCCGGTTGCCGGGGCTGGCTCAGCGCGTCCTCCGGCAAACAGGTGCCCGCCGGTAATGGCGAACGCCACGATCAGAGCTACACATAGCACTCTGCGAATACCTAATTTCATACAAACCTCCTTACGGTTCGCGCTTTGACATCGTGTCGTTCTTCGGCACGATGTCATGCTGAGTGAAGTTATGAAAAGACCGTCAGCGTGTCAAGTAAATGCTTACCTAGATGGAAGATGTAACCAAGAATCCTACATAAATGACAGATTTGACGCCAGGCTGGTATTGTGCACAATGCGCCTTTGGGCGGGGCCTTTTGCTGGGCGGTACGGGAGGGATCTCTCGGACATCGACAAAACTAAAGTTGACGAACCCGCTCAGCAATACCATACTAACAGCATGGCAAACGAATATACCCCGGATTTTCCATGGACAAAAGACTCTCTGGTAGGATCAATGGATGCATACCAGCAGATGTATGACCGCAGCATAGCCGACCCGTCCGCGTTCTGGGCGCAGCAGGCGCGGCAGGTGCTCAGTTGGGAGCGGGAGTTCCACACCGTCTCGGACATCGACATGGAGACCGGCTCCTTTGCCTGGTTTCTGGGCGGGCGTCTGAATGCCGCCTACAACTGTGTAGACCGGCACGTGGCGACCCGCGGTGATCAGGTTGCAATACTCTGGGAAGGAGACAAGCCTGACGAGGTGCGCCGCATTACCTACCGTGAACTCCAGCGCGAGGTTTCCCGGCTTGCCAATGTCCTGGCGCGGCATGGCATTGGCAAAGGTGACCGGGTAGCCATTTACCTGCCAATGATACCGGAGGCCGCCTTCGCCATGCTGGCCTGCGCCCGACTTGGCGTTGTCCACACCGTGGTGTTTGCCGGGTTCAGTGCCGACGCGCTGCGCGACCGCATTCTGGACTCCAATGCCGTTGCGGTTATTACCGCCGACCAAGGGTTACGCGGCGGTAAGATCATTCCGCTCAAACGCACCGTAGATGAAGCGGTCATGGCAACCCCAAGCGTGCGGAACGTCTTTGTAACCAAGCGCACCGGGGCCAAGGTGCCGTTCTTTGCGCCTCGCGATGTCGACCTGGATGAGGCCATGACTGCCCAGCGGCCCTACTGCCCGGTTGAGCCCATGGACGCCGAGGACATTCTCTTTCTGCTCTACACCTCAGGAAGTACCGGAAAGCCCAAGGGCATTGCGCACACCACCGCGGGCTACCTGCTGTACACCGCGCTGACCCACCGCTACGTATTTGACTATCGCGATGGCGAGGTGTTTGCCTGCGTTGCAG
>SLAA01000132.1 GCA_007127105.1 Spirochaetales bacterium
ACGCGCTCAATGAGCTCGGTACCACGTAGGTTAATTGCTTCAACCTTTATTCCGTACCTTTCCTCAAATGCATCAAGCATTGGGAAGGAGCGACTTGTCTCGGTATACAGGACTAGCTCAGGCTCCGACCGCGCGGCCTCTGCAATTGCGGCCCAGTCTTCCGTTGCTGGTTGATATGGGCCAAGCTGTGCCTGTTGCAGCCACTGCTCAAACTCATCCGCAGGCTGTGCTGCCCGTTCTCCCGATCCCCCGGCCCAGGCGCCGGAGATGGCAAGCATCGAAATCAGTAAAAACCCGACCACAAATCTCCGCATGCCGTGTATTCCTCCCACCATAACGTTCCTCCTTGTTTGTGCGACAGATGCAGGACCACAACAGTTGTGCGCCCGCATCTGGCAACGTCATCAATATGATAAGTTGTGCTTACAGGTTTGTCAATGAAAGTTTTCTCTGAGTGTCACAATGGCACTGATTGTAATCCCTATTTTTTGTCTATACTACGGTTCACTGGCGAGCTACCGTCGCCACGCATCTGAAATGGAGGTTTTTCATGAGCACCGTCACCGAGTTTCAGGCCGACACATTCGACCCGGGAAAGAACATTCTCACCTTTCGGAACACCACGACCAACGAGGCCTTGATTATTAGGGTGCACGCAATACAGCACCTAACCATAGACCAGGAGTTTCTCCACATTGTTACTGAAGCCAGTCACCACCGTGTGGGCCTTGCGGGTATCGATTCCGCTGGCGGTGCGAGCGTAGGGCTGTTCAACACACTATCTAGTGTGCTGCGGTAGATTGGCCGCCCGTGACCCTGCGGGGATATTGTTGATTAATTAATTCCACAAAGCCACTGCCGAAGCGTATCTTAAGTCGCATGGCTTTAAACGTGTTAAACCGGCTCGATATGGTGGGTGAACCCGTCCCTCGTCTTGTCAGATCCCTCGCAATCCCGGCAAGTATCGGCATGGTGTTCAACACCATGTACAATGTCGTGGACACCTATTTCGGGCAGTACCTCGCCACCGAGGGCCTTGCCGCGCTTTCGCTTAGCTTCCCCCTGTTCTTTGTCATAATTGCCGCAGGTAGCGGTGTCGCAACAGGTGCAACGGCGTTGATATCAAACGCGCTTGGGCGTGGTGACGAGCAGCGTGCGGTGCATTTACAGGCCCAGGCGGTGTCTTTTGGCATTCTCATGGCAATTCTGCTAACGGCAGTCGGACTTGCGGTAGCGCCTGCCGCCTATCGCTTCATGGGCGCAACCGATGCCGTGCTGGTGCTGGCGCTGCAGTATATCCGGGTAATTCTCTTTGGGACCGTGTTCTTCCTGCTGAATCAGATTATCAACTCCGGGCTCGCGTCGCGTGGCGATTCAAAGAGTCTGAGAAACGCACTCTTCATTGGTCTACTGCTGAATATTGCTCTTGATCCGCTCCTGCTCTTTGGTTTTGCGCCGCTTGGCATTCCGGCGATGGGGGCAGCGGGAATTGCGCTTGCAACGGTTCTTATACAGGGAGTCAATGTCGGCTATATGAGTACTCGCGCACGGGCCTTCGGTAGCTTTGCCGGAGCCTTGCCACGAGACTTCGTGCCAAAAATGAGCACCTTCCGTGAGATTGCCCAGCAGGGAGTTCCTGCCAGCCTCAACATGATGACGGTTGCTCTTGGAATGTTCATTATTAACTTTTTTATTGCCCGTGCGGGCTCCACTGCGGGACTTGCCGCATATGGTGTGGCGTTGCGTGTTGAGCAAATTGCACTGCTGCCGAGCATTGGTCTGACGACGGCTATTCTCGCGATAGGTGGCAACAATTTTGGAGCCGGGCGGATGGACCGGGTTCGTGAAACCTATCGCGTGGCGCTGCGCTACGGCTTCCTGATTATGGTCGTGCTCCTGGCGGTCATACTGCCCTTTGCGGGACAGTTGATGTCAATCTTTACTGGCGACCCGGAGGTTGTCGCCATAGGGCGCCAATATCTCTATATCGCCGGGCTCATTTACTACGCCTATGTAATTCTTTTCAGTTCGGTGTCACTCATGCAAGGCATGAAGCGCCCTATGCCAGCACTCTGGATTGGGCTGTATCGGCAGCTCCTTGCACCGGTCGCGGTGTTCTACCTCTTCTCCGAGGTGTTTGGATGGGGTCTGCTGGGAATCTGGTGGGGCATCCTGGTTGTTACATGGTCCGCCGCACTCGTTGCGTTGTGGCTGGCGCGGCGCGGTATCTAAGCCCGCGGCGCGATATCTAAGCCCTCTACGACTCAGCAATGCACAGAAGCCGAGTCACCGAAAGGTGCAGTCCGGTACCTTGGCCATGAAGTCCTGCAGTTCTGGTGAGCGCGGATCGTCAAGAATGGAGGGGTCTCCGTGCTCGGCCATTCTCCCCTGGTGCATGTAGATAACGTAGTCCGCAAAGGAGCGAACGAAGTTCATCACATGCGAAACCAACACAAAGCCCTTGCCGATATCGCGCAGCTCGGTTATTGCGCTGAGCACATCAAAGGTCAGGATTGGATCAAGCGCGGATGTCGGCTCGTCCAGGAACACCACTTCCGGGTCAAGGGAAAGGGCCCGTGCAATTGAGCCACGCTGTGCCTGGCCGCCGGAAACGTGCTTGGGTAGCTTATGCGCTTGGTCAGCCAGGTGCAGCAGATCCAAGAGCTCCATAGCACGAGCTTTCGCCTGGTCCGGGCTATACCCGCGCGTCTTTTCCAGTATGAGTGTGATGTTCCGCAGCAGCGTCAGGTGCGGGAACAGCGCATGGTGCTGAAACACAAACCCCACCTGCTTGCGGTATTCAGGATTTGTCACGTCGTGACCGTTGACTCGTACCGTTCCCGAGGTTGGCCGCTCCAGACCCGAAAGAATGCGCAGGAGGGTAGACTTCCCACTACCGGACATGCCAATAATCCCCACGGCCTTGTAGTCACGTAGTGTAATGCTGAGGTCACGAAGCACTTCTACGTCGTAGGTGTGGTTCAGGCCTTCCAGTTCAATCTTCATAGTCCCCACCGCCAATCAATCCATTTGGTGAGCTGCGAAAGCGGAATTGTGATGAGCAGGTAAAGCCCCCACATGAGAAGGAACCCTTCCACGAAACGGAAGGTGTTGTTCGTCATGAGGCTTACTTCGTAAAACAGCTCTCGGTACGAGAGCACGTTCAGCAGTGCACTCCCCTTTATAATCAGTGAGAAGTTGTTCATCAGCGGTGGCATGAGAATACGAACAACCTGTGGAACAATGATGTAGCGGTAGCGCTGATACGGAGTGAAGCCAAACAGGTCCATAGCCATGTACTGTTCCGAGGAGATGCTCGCAATCGCAGAACGAAAAATATTGGTCATGTACGGCGTGATATAGACAATGAGTCCGATAAAGCCCATGAGCGACCGGTTGGTTGACCCAAAGGCAGGCCCAATCACAAAGGCCATGATCATGATCATAACCAAAAGCGGCGTGCCGTAGATGATCTCGGTAAACACAGCGGTGAAGGCGCGGAAGTATCCCACCCGTGAGTTGGAGAGCAGGTAGAAAACAAAGCCGAGCGTGGTGCTGGCCACCAGTGATACGAGCGAGACCCACAGGGTACGTGAGAATCCGGCAGCAATTGCGCTGCGGTACGGCTCTATGGTGCTCAGGTCAAAGGGCTGACGCTGGCGCATTACTACGAACCACGCAAAAAGGGCAAAGGTGGCAATAGCAAGAATGTATGAGACGTAGGTTCCACCGAGTTCACGCCGATCGGTCGCTCGCTCAGGGAGGGGCTTAAGGGTTTCTTTCACTGGTAGATTATCTCTTCTTAGTCCTCGTCAATGAAGAACTCCAGGCCGTAGCGCCCCAGGAGCTCCATCACCGTATCATCCCAACTCACTCGCAGCTCGTCGTACAAGCCCCCAGGCTGCGACATGCTCGCGACAAACTCATTGGCCTGCTCAAGGAGTTCCGTCTCGCCCTTGCGGACTGCCATCGCAATTGGGCTGGAGACAAAAGGATCCCACAGCACAATAGTGTCGTCCGGGTGGGCCAGATGCCCTCGGGTTACCGGGAAGGCGCTCATCATGAGCACGTCCGAGCTCCCCTGTACCACATTCAGAACTGCCGCTTCAAGATTGGTAGCAATTTCCAACTCGAACCCAAGCGATTGCGGGATACTGGCCGAGACCTGTCCGGTAATTCCGGTGAATCGAGTCCGCAGGAGATCGGTGAGATCCTCCTTGGGTGAGTCCACAGTGATCTCGTTTGCCTCTGCAAAACCACTGTTCACCAAACTGATTATCTTGAAATAGAAGTAGGGCTCAGAGAAATCGACCGCCTGCCGACGCTCCTCGGTGCTGCTCATTGAGGCAATGATCACATCGATCTCGCCCGCATTCAACGCAGGAATCAGTGACGCAAAGTTGGTGTCCACGATCTGGACTGGACGCCCCAGAAACTCGCCGAAGGCCTCGGCAACATCGACACTGATACCCTCGGGGTCGCCCGCAGCATTTCTTGTCTCGAAGGGCGGGTAGCGCAAGTCCATGCCAACTTTCAAGGGTGCAGCCTGCACCGCACCTTGATCAGA
>SLAA01000168.1 GCA_007127105.1 Spirochaetales bacterium
CTCGGGACGAGTAGTGACACCCCGGTTCCCGATGACACCTCATTCCAGAACTCCAAGACGATCCTGAAGGGCCTATCTCGCTGTGCAGTGATCCCTCCACAGTGCGATATCGAGCGCAGGGAGGCCGATGTCTCCTACCGTGCACTCAGCGTTCCGCTGCTCATTGGGCGAAGAAGAACTCGCGACGGTGAGCAACTTGTGGGATACACTCGAGGCATTCTTTCGGTCGTGCCACTTCTGCGGATCATACCGCTTCCGACCGGTGATAGTCCCAGACCTCGGCACCTACGGCGACGTGCTCGTCTCATTCTTCGCACCGCAGCCCGTCGCGGTCGCTCCATCGTACTGCATGCACATATCACCGACGCGGAAAGCGTGCAGCACCTCATAGGCCTTTTTCGCGAGACTGAATCATCGCCACGTTTCCGGGCACGGGCAGTACTTGCTGGTCTACGACTCTCCCACCCAGCCGAGCCAGGAGCCGAGCCAGGAGCCGAAGGCGACATTGTGCCACTCTACACCTCGGTGGGTGACCCTTTGGAACCAGCTCGACTTTATCGAGCGCTGGCCCTCCGCACGTCGGCCGCATCGGCCGCATCGGCCGCGTCGGCCGCGTCGGCCGCGGCGTCGGCGTCGGCCACCGACAGTGCCAGCGCCACCGAAACAAGCGGCAAATCGCAGCTCCAGCGCAGCGTCCTGGACGGCTGGTTGAGCGTGGCGAAAACGCCGGGGAAACGCAGCTCCACGGTAAGCGCATACTCCTCAAGCCGCTACCAGGTAGTTGCCAGCATGCAGGGTGAGGCGTCGCTAAGCGAGGGCGAGCTTGAACTCCGCTGCATTGAAGGCGCCCCGACTGAAATACGGGTGGCCGGACAGACCTTACTTCATGGCATTCTTCCTATTGCTCGATTCACATCGGGGCCGCAGGGTATCGCGCTTGAACCGCGTGGCGTGGTCTCAATTGAGTCTGAACTTGCTCGCGGGTTGAGCGCGAGGTTTGCATTTCCCGACGACGAGCTCGCGACCTCGCGCCTCAGCATTCGGTACCTGTTTTTTGACGGGGCACCTGAGTTGTTTATTGAGCTTGAACTTGATCTCACAGCTCTATCCGGGTTTGCCGAGAAACATTCCTTCACCTGTCTTTCGCTCAAGCCCACACCGGGCGCCGGGGTTTACGCAACTCACCCCTTGCAAGCACAGACGGAGTTGTTGCTCAGATACTCGGTTCCACAACATGGAGTTGCAGCATCACTGAGGGTGGAAAAGGGCAACTCCGCCTTGGATATTGGCGCTTTGGCTCCGGTTGCAAACGGCGCGACTGCCCTTCTGTTCAAGGCGGGCTCTGAACTGAGCTTGGGTCCAAGTTATGGGCCCACCCAAACCGCATTTGTTAACGGGTTGTTTGACAGGCGCGTGCTTATTCTCAGCACGAGCCGCCCGGGACGCAGCGTCTCAAGCACCGTATCGGCCTCGATCCGCTCTCAGCTCCATGATCCTATCTGCTTTGTAAGCTAGTCGTATTCGGGCTGCCCTTCCACCAATCACTCATCATACAGCAGCGTAATGCTGCCACTTATCATGCGCATTGGGCTCTGTGCCCCGGTCGGCTGAATCAACAACGCCCCATCACTGTCGAGCCCGAGCAATGTACCGTTGAAGCGCGGGCCATCAGCAGTGGCAGAGGTCGACAGTGCGATCTCGCGGCCCATCCAAAGCAGTCGCTCCTCAATTTTTGCTGGAATCTCCTGCTCGCAAAGTCCAGCCGCGAGGCGGCGCAACACATGTGGGAGCAACTCAAGAGGATCAATGTGCACCGCTGCGGCACCGAGCAGCGAGGTCGCGGTTTTTTCTATGCCTTCGGGGAAGGATGTTTGAAGGCAGTTAACGCCAAAGCCAGCCAAAACCAACCCGGCGCGCCCTCTGCACAGCACGCCCGCAACCTTCCGCCCACCAATGAGCACATCGTTCGGCCACTTGATATCCGCTCGCACCCTGGCTCCCCGGTCCGTCCGGGCCTCAATTACGGCCTCAACCGCCTCAGCCACCGCCAATCCAGTTATAAGCGGCAGCAGGAGTGGTTCCACCGGAGCGCAGCCAGAAGCAGCGCCTCCGTCCGGAGAAAGTACCACCGTAGCAAGGAGAGAACTCCCCCGTTCGGCGTCCCATACCGAGGCCTCTCCACGTCCCCGCCCGGCAGTTTGATACCCACACACCACAACCGTACCGTGGCCTGCCCCCTTACGTATGAGACGTTCGGCCTCCAGCATCGTTGAGTCTAGTTCCGGATAGGTGTAGATAGGAGCATTGCCGATTGGGTTGTATATTTTTTCTTTTTTCACGAATCGTGGTGACTCCGAATCACACTTGGCGAACGACAGGACTAACGTTCAATTTTTGACTCCACGATACGCCCTGAGACCCGATCCAAGGTGTAAACGACTGCAGATTTCTTCTCAGTAATTGAAAGGTGAGCGCGACAGATCGTAATTCTCACGCCAGGGTAGATTGTGCCGAGCACTCGTAACTCTGCAGCCTCGTTACGATCAAGTCTATCAATCATTTCGGCCATCTTGCTTGAGAGTTCTCGTGCACGTGTCTCAAAGGATCGGATCTGTGCCGCGGTTTTCTGCTGCGGATTGTTTGCAAACTGTGCCCTCAGCGCCTGCACTCGAGTCATGAGTTGTTGTTGCTGCTCCTGCATCTGCGACATCATGCGTTCGACAATGAAGTCGACTCCACACACTATGGTAGTTGGAACCTCAGCTGAGTTGCCCACCTGGTGAGCAGAAACGCCCTCAACAGCACGAATCTCTGAACCAACAATCTTACCCTTGTCTCCCATCACCACTCGATCAAGTGCCGATATCTTGGAGTTCACAACACTGTTCTTGACGTAGATTGATGACTTGGACTCGACACGACAGTTCTCAATGAACTTGGCGGTGATCTTTTTGACCGCCCGGACGGTAGCCTCCCCTCGGCCAATAATGCCTTCTGCCGCCAGAATTTCGCCTCGCGCAAAGATCTCGTGGGCATCTACGGTTGCCTTTGCATGGATGCTGCCACCCACCCAGATGCGAAATCCATCCTTCACCTCGCCAGAAAGGATCAGATTTCCGGGGAAATTGATGTTTCCAGTTCGATATCCGACCTCGCCCGTAATCTCAAGGGTTTCCTCAACCGAGAACACCTTACCCCGCACCTGAAACAATCCGCTCTTCAGCGCATACACTTCGTTGTCGCGAATCTCTATGTTCTTGCCAGCTTCCAGTTTAAGCACGGTAGCCGTGGGTCGCGGCAGTTCCCTGCTATTTACCCCCAGGCCGTCAGTGCCGATCATTTCCTGTTCAACCCGTCCGAGTTCCTCTCCCCGACGAACAATGACATAGGGGCTTACGGCCTTGTAGTCAACGCGAGCTCGGCGCCCATCAGCTATTTCTGGTGAGGAATGTAGACCCTGCTCTCCCGGAGTCACGGAAGGCAGGCTCTCACGAGCGACAGCCGCAAAACGCTCCATAAGAATGATTCGTTCGGGTAGGTCCGGTTCCGGGGGCGAGCCCCGTGCGATGGTCAGGTCTGCAATTTTCCGCTTCTCGTCGGTGCAGGCAGCAATGGCTTCCTGTATAACATCCCACAACACACCATTGGTTATCCCGGCTTCATTAAGACGGTGTTCAACATACTCCATTGACAGAGGACGGCCGTCACCTCGTGCGGGAACGAACTCAGCCGTGGCGGTCAGGTAATCTGGTGCCACGTCTACCGCAATTAGGGCATCGCTACTTGGCTCAACCGACATGCATACTCCTCACCCTCTTCGAATAGTATCGGCGAGTTGGGCTATGCGCTTGACAAAATCCTACTTCCACGCAATTTTATACACTCTTACGGAATAACCATTCAGGGGTAGCGCGTGAAGGAACGAAACGAGCGGTTACAAAGCATAAAAAAGATCATACGGGACCATCGTATCACGAGTCAGGATGAACTTCTTGATCACCTTCACGATATGGGCTTCAGAATCACCCAGGCAACCCTGTCACGCGACCTAAAACTGTTGCAGGTCGGGAAGATTGCCCGCGGCCGCGAAGGGTACCACTACACCCTGCCGAGTGAGGAAGAGCTCCGTGAGTCGGAAGCCAACTTCATTGCAGACCTTCAGCGCGGATATGTTTCTCTTGAGTTCTCCAGCAATATTGGAGTTATGCGCACACTGACCGGTCACGCTGACAGCGTAGCCATCGCACTGGACAACCTGTTTGCTCGATATGTACTTGGCACAATCGCCGGAGATGATACAGTAATGATGGTACTACGGCCGGAAACCGACGCAGCCCTCCTGCAAGGCAAGTTGCGAGAAAGCATTCCAGGGATAGAGGACTAGAAATGAGAGTTTGTGTTCTTGGTGCAACCGGATACGCGGGAGCTTCACTCCTGCGACTTCTCGCTGAGCACTCCGAGATCAAGGAGATTTTTGCCGTGTCCAGTTCGGTTCCGGGGACCAAGGTGCTTGATCATGACCCGGCCCTGACTCCACGCATAGCCGA
>SLAA01000163.1 GCA_007127105.1 Spirochaetales bacterium
CCAAAACTCCTCGCTCTGTGAAAATCCAAACTGATTGAGCTATACCTTTTACTAACATTGGTGTACAATATGTCTATACATAATATGAACCGTTCCAAGTCCAAGTATCAGACGATCTACGATGATATCAAATCTCGGATAAGCTCCGGTGAGTATCTTCCCGGCGACCAACTGCCGACCGAGGTGGACCTTGTTCAGCACTATAAGGTTTCTCGCCCAACCGTCAACAAAGCGCTCTCAATGTTACAACACCATGGCCTTATTCGTCGACGCAGTGGGGCCGGGAGTTTTGTCTCTACGCCTCAACGCAGGCAGTTCACAGCGGACAAGTTCGGCGCCACCGGGCAGACTGCGGATCCTACTAAAGACACCTACTTCGGACTTCTCATACCTATGCTCGGAATTACCGAGATATTTGAACCAATTTGTGCCCGCATTGCCCAGCAGTCCCATGAACATAACTTTCACGTGCTGTGGGGCGACTCGGCAGCACATAGCGGGGGCAACATTGCAGCTGACTTTGAACGCACCTGCATGCGCTACATTGAGCGCGGTTTGGACGGAGTGTTCTTTGTTCCATTGGAGCTAACCCCGGAGTCGGAGATCACGAACGGGCGAATTGTGGCCAGCCTTCGTGAGGCAAAGATTCCCGTAGTTATTCTGGACGCAGACTACCTGAGGTTTCCAGAACGTAGCGAGTTTGATCTTGTTGGTATAGACAACATTCGAGCCGGTTACCTTGCTGCACAACACTATCTTCAGCAGGGTGCACGCAGGGTCGACTTCCTGCAAAAACCATACTCGGCCTGCACCGTCACGCTCCGAGAGCGGGGGTTCGGCATGGCGCTTGAAGATGCAGGCATAGCGGCCAAACCCGGTTACTTTCACACCGGTGATCCAAGTGATCCTGAGTTCGTGCGTGCCCTTGTGCAGTCGGGGGCAAGTGAAATTGTTGCTGCTAACGACGTCACCGCAGCCGAGTTCATGTTCACGGCCGACAGCCTTGGGGTTAATGTACCCTCGGACCTTCGGGTTCTTGGGTTTGATGATGTGAAGTATGCGCGTTTTGCACGCATACCGCTCACAACCTTTAGGCAACCCTGCGCCGAACTGGGCGACCTTGCCGTTGATACTATGCTCAGTCGCATTAATGAACCGGATCGCCCGCCCATTTCCGTTACGACCCACGCCGAGCTTATTGTGCGGGCATCCTCACTCATCCCATCCGACAAAAAACCCCTTGGAGATCAAGCGCTGGAACCCGCCGGTCAAACCTAACTCGGCTGCCTTGGATCAACGAATCCTTGCAAGGTACGCAGACACGGCTTCTACCTGCTCAGCAACCGGAGTCTCGGTCGATATCTCAAGCACCGCCTCATCCCCAAAGGGCTCAAACTGCCGCTGGACGGTGCGAAACTTCTCCGGCGTTCGCTCGGCGCGTGGGTCGTTTCTCGGATCACTGTTCACGCCCGCCAGACGCTCAAGAATGACGCTGTCCGGGGCAATGCAGTGGACAAATACCACAGGCACATTAAGCTCACCGGCAAGAGCACGTACTCGCTCACGTTGAGCTGAACGGGCGAACGGACGCCCGTCAAGAATAACTACTTCCCCAGGATACCTCTTAAGGATATAGGCACATACGTGATAGCTTAGCTCGCTTGCAAGCTCGTTTTGCTCAGGGGAGTAGTCCAGAAACCGAGCCGGAAAGACGGCGTTCCGTACCGCATCACGGTCCAGCACCGTCCAGTGCCTGGCGGCCGCAAGCGCAGCAGCAAGGTGAGACTTCCCAACACCAGGAAGCCCGCACAGGACAACAATCACGGAGTATCCGCCTTGCCGACCGAACCGAACATGTGCATCTTCTCTGCAGCCGCGTTCTTGACCGCCTCCCTGAGCCCGCGAAACTGCACCCGCGGGTCATGGCTGTAACTTCCCCTATAGGCCTGCTCAAGGCTGTTATTTACCGCCCGTTTTATGTGAGTGTCAATATTCACCTTAGCCGCGCCTGCGGAAATAGCTGTGCGGAGCACTGCCTCGGGTATGCTTGTACCACCATGCATGACAAGAGGCACCGGCGATGTCTCAAGCAGGCTCAACAACAACCCAGAATCGGGCTCGGACAGACCATCCGTCCGGCCCGGGGTGTTGCCGAAGGATACCGCCAGGTAGTCGACACCGGTTGCTTGAACATAGCGCCTGAGATCCTCAGGACGGGTGGTCTCGGTGCGCTGTTCACCGGTCTCTTCATCCCAGGTCTCGCCGATCTGAGCCTCAAAACCCACACCGGCCGCATGAGCAAACTCTGCGGCCACGCGAACTGCCTCGACATTCTCCTCATACGGGAGGCGTGACACATCCAGCATAACCGAGTCAAAGCCCGCATCAATCACCTGGCGAACCGTCTCGAAATCCGCGCCGTGGTCCAGATGCACAAAAAGCGGTACCGTGGCCTCCGCCCTTAGCGCGTTGCACAACGCAGTAATGTAACTCAGTCCGGCGTGCGCCAAGCCACCCATGGTAATTCCAATAATAACCGGAGAACGCAACTCGTTCGCTGCAGATAGCACACCCTGCATAGTCTCCATGTTGTAGACATTAAACTCACCAATAGCCCAACCCTCGGACGATGCTCGCCGGATCCAACTACGAATGTCGTTGTTCTGCATTATCACCTCTTTTACTCACCACTACCGCCTCCTCAGCCACCAGGCCTGCACCGACTAACGACGCGCTCCCCAGGAAGCGACCCGGAACTATCTCTATAGGTTGAACCGAAGCATGCACACGCTCCGTCACCCCAAGCTGCAGGCGGGCAAAACGTTCGGCGTCGGGCGCAAAGGCACCACCACCTATCACAACCCGTGCAGGATTCATCAATGAGAGCGCCGCAGCCAATGCACGCGCAAGATACATATCTGCCTGTGCAATGACCTCCCGCGCCCAGTCCTCTCCCCGCTGTGAGGCTTTACCAACCGCCTCGCCGTCGGCCTCATGCCCAGCGCTCCCTGCCAGCGCTGCCAGACCTGCCCCGGAGGCATACATGCACAGGCAGCCCCGGCGTCCACAGTAACACTCCACACCATTGGGCTCCACGCAGATATGCCCAAAGACGCTGGCACCTGACCGAGCACCACGGAGCACCTCCCCTGCGCTTATTACTGCATGCCCGACTCCGGTGCCAATTGTGAGGAACAGAACGGGATCATATCCGCGGCCGGAGCCGAGCCGAGCCTCGGCCAGCCCGGCGGCGAATGAGTCTGTCTCCAGCACCACCGGAACTTCGGCTGCATGCTCAAGCATTTCGGCTAAGCCCACATCGTCAAGCCCCAGGTTCATTGCGCGTACCACTACTCTGCGGCTCCGGTCCACCGTACCGGCTATGGACACCCCGACAGCTTCAACCTGCGCCGCCCCGGGCTCAGCCCTGCAGATATCAATCTGTTGCCGCAGTACCGCAGCTACCGACGAGATGTCCAGACTGCCCTTGGGGTTGCGCGGCAGCTTGTGGAGCTGAAAAGGCGTTGGCGACGACCCGCCATGGTAGTCTGTTCCCCCACGATAACAACTGGAGTCGAACACCATTGTGCGAAGGTTTGTGCCACCAATATCTACGGCAAGTACCGACATAGCTTGACTCAGCCCGCGGTGGG
Organism: Spirochaetales bacterium; assembly: GCA_007127105.1. Lineage (GTDB taxonomy): Bacteria > Spirochaetota > Spirochaetia > DSM-27196 > SLAA01 > SLAA01. The sequence continues at coordinate 3,654 of SLAA01000163.1, forward strand.
AGAACCACTCGACAGGTGGTCGGAGTTGGGAGCGGCTCCTTCCTGGAGCGCGGCTTCGTCCTGCAAGGCAGCTCGCTCACGCAAGGCTCGTTCGGTCTGCAAATTGTGGTCTCGTCGAAAGCGGTACTCAGCTCTGCGCGCCGCGACCTCACCGGCAGTTGCGGAGTTCGGCTCAAGAACCTTGCCAACCTTGAGTCCCATTTCCGAGCAGGCGGTTGCGACGTCTGGATACGCACCAGCCGCAACCGCACCAAGCATGGCAGCCCCCAGCGCAGTGGAACCGGAACGGCCCAGTACCGAGAGTGGGCGCCCAAGGTAGTCGGCAAGGAGTTGTACGTAGGCGTCCTGCCCAGCCCCTCCCCCACCGCAGCGAATCTCGCCGGTGCCAGGGAGCGCAACCACACGGTCAATCTCCTCAACCGCGTCACATATTCCGTGAACCACACCCTCTATGACAGCAAACAGCATATGCTCACGGCTGGCCCCATAGCGCACTCCAAGGAAAGCTGCACTTGCCTGCTCATCCATAATCGGTGCGCGTTCACCGGTCAAGTACGGAAGAAACAGGGGGCCAGCGGGGCGCTCTGCTGCAGCCTGCATGACCTCGTCCCAGTCAGCACGAAAGGTACTGCGCACCCAGTTCAGCGCGGAGCCAGCATTCTGTATGCTCCCCTGCAAACACCAGGCCTCGTGCAGACAGAACATGTTCAGACTGCGCGGCGGCATTACCTCACCACTGCTCATGGGAGTCATTACCTGAGCGCCGGTGCCAAGCATGAGCTGCATGAGACCCGGTTTCAGCACGCCAGCACCAACTGCAGCAGCCGCTTGATCACTACACCCAATGGCGACGAGCGGCGCGTCGGACAACCCGAGCTC
>SLAA01000056.1 GCA_007127105.1 Spirochaetales bacterium
AAGGCCGACTCAATCTTCTGTATGCAACTCGGACAACTAAGGTCGCGGCTGCGCAGGGTGGTTTTCATAGTTTCCTCCTCAAGGAACTCGTAGTTCATTGAGAATGCCCGAAAAACCGGGATAAGGAATTGATCTTGGTCAACAATGACACTTCGTCAACAATGACAAGAGTTCGCAGCGGACGACGGGGCTGCAGTCCCGCCCAGGTTGCGCTGGCCTGGACGGTTCAAATGCACAGAACATGCATGGTAGCGATACCCGGCGGTAAAACTGCTGACATAAGCCAATAATTCTTGACGCGCTTTGTCAGCCATCGTACTATTTGCAGGTCTTTTCGCATCATTTCATCAAGATACGTAAGGAGGTTGTGAGTTCTAGTCCTGAAAGACGTATAACGAGAAAAGTCCGATCACCGCGTTATGTGAAGCGGACCAAGGGAGGAACAATGAGTGCAATTTTGGTGGTTGTTGGCGGCCTCGGCATGTACTGGATCGCATACCAAATCTACTCCAGGTACATTGCAACCAGGATCTACCAACTTGATCCCAACTACAAGACTCCGGCGCATGAGTTTGAGGACGGCACCGACTTCGTGCCGACCAACAAATTCGTGCTTTGGGGGCATCACTTCACCTCGGTAGCGGGCGCCGCACCAATTGTGGGCCCGGCCATCGCGGTGTTCTGGGGCTGGTTGCCAGCCGTTCTCTGGGTCGTGTTCGGAACAATCTTCTTTTCCGGCATTCACGACTTTGGTACCATCTGGATATCCACCCGCCACAAGGGCCGCTCCATGGGCTCCATTGCCGAGACACAGATTGGCTCACGGGCTCGATCCCTGTTTATGGTCATTATTTTCCTGCTTCTCCTCATGGTAAACGCGGTGTTTGCCATTGTCATAGCGCGCCTGTTTGTGGCCTTCCCCGGCAGCGTCCTGCCTATATGGCTCCAGATCCCGGTTGCTATGGCAATTGGTGTCCTGCTGCACCGTAAAGGCGGGAAGCTTCTCATTCCATCATTGGTGGCACTGGTTATCCTCTACTTCTGGGTCTGGCTTGGAGCGCAGTTTCCATTCTCGTTGCCGGAGACATCCTTCATTGGCCTGCCGCCGCAAGGTACCTGGGTGCTGTTGCTGTTTGTGTACGCCGGTATTGCTTCGCTGCTGCCGGTCTGGCTGCTGTTGCAACCGCGTGACTACGTTAACTCGCACCAGCTCTTCGTGGCCCTTGGTGTCTTGTACCTGGGCGTTCTCATAGGAAATCCGCAGATGGCGGCCCCGGCAATTAACCCAGACACGGCGGGCGCACCACTGCTCGTTCCGTTCCTGTTCATTACTATTGCCTGTGGGGCTATATCCGGCTTCCATGGGCTTGTGTCCTCAGGAACAACCTCCAAGCAACTTAACAAAGAGACAGATGCCCGCTTTGTTGGGTACTTTGGCTCGGTTGGTGAGGGCATTCTCGCGCTTGGTGCCATTCTTGCAACCACGGCCGGACTTGCTGCAACCCGCGCTGAGTGGGTTGGGCTGTACTCCAGCTGGGGAGCCGCCTCAGGAGGAGCCGTCGGCTTCTTTGTACAAGGCTTCGGAAATCTTGGTGCCAACATTGGGCTCCCAATGAATCTTGCCCTGGTGCTCGGTTCGGTTACTGTTATCAGCTTTGCGGCCACGACAATGGATACCGGTCTGCGCCTGCAACGGTATATCCTGAGCGAGGTTGGTGAGATATTTAACATCCCCATCCTGAAGAAGAACGTAGTTGCCACGACACTGGCGGCGGGTTCATGTCTTGCCCTGGCCTTTGGTGCGCAGACTGCTGGTGCTGAGGTAGGGAGCGGTGGGCTCATTATATGGCCACTGTTTGGAACCACCAACCAGCTCTTGGCGGCGCTCTCTCTGGTCTGTATCACGGTGTATCTGCGCCGACTTGGCAGGAATATTCTTCCCGCGCTGCTTCCGATGGCGTTTCTGCTGGTAGTCACCGTTGTTGCTATGACAATGAGTATATTTCAGTGGTGGGGTCTCACCGGGCAACCGGCTAACCTGCTGCTGGCAATCATGGGTAGCCTCATTCTGGTATCTGCCATCTGGATGCTCATAGAGGCCGTCATTGCTATCCGGGCAGCGGGCCCCGGCGGTGGTGCCATGGGCACCGAAGCTATACCGGAAACAACGAAGTAGGACAATGTATGAGTGAGTCACGACCATTAAAGCAGCGGATTCGCAACGGCTGGAAAGCCTTCAACGAGGTCTACGACGGAATATTCTTTGCACCGTATCGTTCAGCCGTTGCACGCGAGAAGCGAGACAAGGAAGAGGTGTTCATGCTCCTATGTTTCTCGGACATGATTGGAATTCCGAATCCGGTCAACTTCTACACCCTTGAACTCATGCCGTATATGTATGAGCGATTTCACGAATGGCATCTGCGCCAGGGCATGGATCACTCTCCGCTTGACGGCTTCAAGTGCTGCTGAGTATGGCCGCAAAGAACACTCAGGTTGACTGGTTAGACAAAAAGATACTGTTTTTTGGTGGTAAAGGAGGCGTCGGAAAGACGACCTCCGCCACCGCTACCGCAATGCTGGCCGCCGAGCGCGGCCTGCGCACCCTCCTTGTATCAACCGACCCTGCCCACAACACAGCAGACATCCTTGAACGCAAGGTAGGGGGAAAGGAGCAACGGCTTGACGAAAATCTCTGGGGCCTTGAGATTGACGCCGAGAAGGCCGCCGAGGAGTACATTAACGGGGTGAGCCGCAACCTGCGAAGCCGCGTGAAGCCAGCACTGCGCGGCGAAATAGACCGGCAGCTGGAGATGGCCCGGATCTCACCGGGTGCCGAGGAGGCGGCCCTCTTTGACCGCATTGGCGACCTCGTTGCACGGGTCGAAAGCACCTACGACATAATTGTTTTCGATACAGCTCCTACCGGTCACACCCTGCACCTGCTGAGCCTTCCGGAAATGATGGAGGCCTGGATAGACGGCCTCATTTCCCGACGCAAACAGGTGAACGAGATGTCGGCCCTGTGGCGCAATCTCACGCTCGCTGAGGGCGGAGACTCGCCCGACGACCCGGTTGAGCAGGTGCTGGTTGAACGCAAACGAAAGTTTGCCCGCATGCGCCGCTATTTCCTTGATCCCAATCTTACCGCCTTCGTATTTGTTCTCATACCCGAGCGCCTCCCGATCCTGGAGACCGAGAAAGCCATCCGGATGCTGGAGAAGCACCATATTCCGGTTGGTGGGCTGATTGTGAACCGCGTCTTTCCTGAGGACCTGCCGGATCACCCCTTCTTCATTTCCCGCAAAAAGCTCGAAGGTGAGTACCTCACCGATATCACCAAGCGATTCCGACGCCAACCAACCATCTATCTGCCGCTTCTTGACCGCGATGTCGTAGGCCGCGAGCCACTCAGCCGCATCGTGGACTCCCTCCGCCCCTCCATCCGCGAGTAGGCACCCCCCGTCGCTCGGGCCCCGTCGCGTCGGCCCCGTAGACTTTGTGGTTAGGCACCCCTCAGCCAGCTGTCGACAGGAGATTATCTCTTAATTCGGTGGCATAAATATGGGCATATTTATGCCACCGAATTTGGTCTTCTTTGAAGTGGCAGGTCGGTCGGGCCACGTCTACTGCAAACCGACACTGGCTGAGCAGCATGCTGCCTAGTTGGGCCGGGTGCGTTTCTGGCGCGGAGGGCGGCTGGCGGGCTTTGCAGCCGGGGCTCGTGGGCGGGCGGGCTTGCCGCCTGCGGACTTGCCGCCCGATGTGCGGGGTGGGTACGGGGGAATGAGGCATTTGGGGCCGGTGCCAATGAGGTCGGTGCGGCCGGTTTGTTCAAGGGCCTCCCGCACGCGGCGGTAGTTCTTGGGGTCGCGGAACTGGAGCAGGGCTCGCTGCATTGCTTTCTCGGCGTACTCTGTGGTTACCGCAACCGTTTTGCCGTTGCGGGGGTCAATGCCGGTGTAGTACATGCAGGTGGCCACGGTGCCAGGCGTCGGGTAGAAGTCCTGCACCTGCTCGGGGGTTCCGCCCTGGTCGCGGAAGTACTCGGCAAGCGCCACTGCATCGCGCAGCGTGGTGCCGGGGTGGCTTGAGATAAAGTACGGCACAATGAACTGCTTGGAGCCAATCTCCTTGTTCACCTTTTCAAAGGCGCGCCGAAACTTCTCATACACCTTCATGCCAGGCTTGCCCATGGCCGAGAGGGCCTGCGGGGTAATATGCTCAGGTGCAACCTTGAGCTTGCCGGAGACATGGTGGGTGCAGAGTTCACGCAGAAAACTTTGATCGTTATCCAATAGCAGATAGTCAAAACGAATGCCGGAACGGACAAACACCTTCTTGATTCCAGGAAGCTGCCTCAGAGCACGCAGGACATCCCGGTACTCGGTGTGGTCTACCTTCAGCTGCTTGCAGGCGTCGGGGAAGAGGCACTGTTTGTCCTTGCACACTCCG
>SLAA01000061.1 GCA_007127105.1 Spirochaetales bacterium
CCTTGAACTGCTGGAGGATCCGAAAAACAGGTCGCAGCTCGAAAGCGAGAGCACAAGTGCCATGCCAAGAAAGATGAATAGAGGTGGTAGGGTGCGCGATAGTCTACTGCGCGGCTTTCTTCTGGTCATGTTCATTCCGTCCTCGACTGTCTCCGTATAATGTATATCTCACCCTCAGGCGTGACAACAGAAGCACCCCGACAAGCGGCAATTGACTCCACGGCCCCTACGGCGCTACGTTAATGACAACTGGAGGCCAGGCATGAGTTTTCTTGAACTTGCCGGGACGCGCCATTCATGTCGCAGTTTCCGTCACGACCCCATTCCCGACAACGTGCTTCAATCCGTTTTGGAAGCCGCCCGCTTGGCACCCTCGGCTGTAAACTATCAGCCCGTCCTTATTATTGTTGTGGGGGATGGTGAACTCCGCGACAGCATCAACTCCAGCTACGAAAAGGACTGGATACAAAACGCCCCGGTTCTTCTGGTGGTGTGCGGGGATCATTCAAGCGCGTGGCGGCGTTCGGACGGCAAGGACTACTGTGATATGGATGTGGCCTTAGCCGCAGGATACATGACACTTGCTGCTGGCGATATCGGTTTGGGGTCTTCCTGGATCTGTGACTTTGACGCTATGCAGGTAAGCAAGCTGCTTGGGACGCCTTCACACATTGAGCCCTCGGTTATGCTTGCCCTGGGGTATCCCGATGATGCTGGGGTAACGGCCAGCCCGGCACGTGAACGTCGAAAAGCCCTTGATGAGATTGTCAGATTTGGTCGCTACGTGTAGCGGACTCAGCAAGCCAGATGGCTCCTCACCGACCTGCGCGGCTAAAGATACCTTTTAAGCGGGTCGCCAATAATGCCTGCATAGAGCTCTACAAAGGGTTTGGCGGGGCTGCTGTTGAGCTTGGGATATAACACCTCCTCTACCTGAAAAAAACCAACCGAGGTGTTCATTTCCACAGTAATGCGAATAGGAAGTTCCTGTCCCCGCTCAATTTTAATCTTCTCGACTGCAGCCGACGAGTACTTGTGAATATCCCCTACGCGAGCTCCGGTTGACAGCATCATAGGAATGCGAGCCCTGCCCTTTTCCATGTCGCAGCCGTCGGCTATGAGAATAAGCCCAGCCTCCAGCGAATGAATGCGTGTTAAGGCCATGTGTCCAATAATGCACTCGGTAATGGTTGCCCGAGCAATAGTCGAGGTGCGAACATCATCGCCGTAGAACATTGGGAGTATCCGGTCCAGCAGTGGGGCGGCAAGCATGGCACTGATGTGTTCATGTCCTTCGCGCGTGACGCTCATGCCTATATCGTGCAGGAGTCCTGACAGAAATAAAACAACCAGGCTGTCCGAGAATGTGCCAACCTCCTCGGCCTCGAGACTCAATTTCACACCTGCCTCATGCAAGAGATTAGCCATGGTCAGTGCGTTGAGCACAACCTTTCGCATGTGCACCGGACCGTGGTCGTTATAGCCCAGGCGTCGAATGGAGATGTTGTTGGCATGCTCCTGATATTGACGTAGCTCAGCGTCGGCAAGCACGAGCGCGGCTGGCTCCCGGAGGTCGCCTTTCAGGAGATCCAAGATTCTGCGGTTCATCGTATCTTCTTTTGGTGACTTGTCCGACATCTGCTGTCTCCCTTTATGTATTAGTACAGTAGTTGCAGATTGCACTCATTCTGCATTGGTCGCCCTTCCAGATAGGTGCGAAGTGACGATATCGTCTCATGAAGGTTCGCATCGACCGCCTGTGGCGTGAAGCCTGCAATGTGGGGTGAGCACACGACATTTGGGAGGCGATGTATTCCCAAGGACGACGGGCTGCGCTGCTCCTCACCTGCATCGGGATAAGAGTACCACACATCAAGCGCCGCGCCACGCAGTACTCCGCTGTTCAGCGCATTGTACAGTGGCTGCTCCTGTATGAGCTCACCGCGCCCGACATTCACCAGTACTTTCCCTTGGGCCGCCTGCAACTCCGCCTCACCAAACATGCCCTCGGTTTCCGGGGTAAGCGGCAATGCCATGAACAGGATATCACCAGCCGCAATTGCCTCAGGCAGGCTACTGGCGACCGCGTCAAATCCGGGGGGGACAGTGAGCCCGTGGCTGCGCCGATACCCGGTAACATGGCACCCAAATGCATGCAGGAGCTGTGCCAGTTCACGCCCTATCGCCCCAGTGCCGAAGATGGTGCAGGGCCGTCTGTACAAGGAACTCCAACCGTCCTCTATCCCCTTTCGAGCCCAAAACCCATGCCACCGCTCGTGATCCTGTAAGTCCTTATGCAGCTCCACCACCCTGCCCAGGAATGCCAGTGTTAAGGCCAGGGCTCGCTCGGCCACCGACTCGGCGTTGCCATGGACGTTAAAGACCCGAACTCCACGCTCGCTGAGAAGCCGGTGCGGAAGATGGTTGAGTCCCACAAAGGGAACAAACAGTGCGGTGAGCTTCTCAGCCCTTCGAAGGTCTTCCTCCTCCATGGGCGTCGCCACCAGTGCTGTAATCTCCGCGATATGGGTCAGGACATTGTCTTTTCCTATAATGATCTCCAGGTCAGGGAAGTCCAGACTCAGCTGAGCAAGCTGCTCCCGCCAGGTATCGTTCAGGTTGAGATAAACTCCAAGTGTTAGCTTCATGCCCAAGAGTATAGATAGAAGGAGGTCTTCCGGGCAAGTTGAGGCAAGCGGCAGTGGGGCGGGAGCGCGCCTCGCGGTAGCGGGATGCGTGTTGTCGGGCGGTCGACCGAACGGACAAGTAATTCTCCTTGACAAAGCTCCATTACACCATATAGGCTCACTCAGTTCCCACGCCTACCAGCAAAGACAAATAAAAGGAGTCACACTATGAAAAGAGCTCTACTGTCCCTTGCGGCAGTCATTGCCGTCATCGCAGTTGCGGGCCTCACAATCGGATGCGCCCAGGCAGATCCGAACACCAAGGCCGAAAATCAAGGAACCCTTGCGGTTGTTATGCCGAGCGACGCTCGCTCGCTTGACCCGCATGCCACCAACGACCAGCCATCGGCTCGTGTCATGAAGCAGATTTATGACACGCTCATGTACCAAACCGCGGATCTTGAAGTTATACCCGGCCTGGCCGAGAGCTACGAAGTTGTCAGCGAGACCGAGTTTGTGTTCAACCTTCGCCAGGGTGTAAAGTTTCACAACGGAGAGGAACTCACTGCATCTGACGTGAAGTTCACCTTTGATCGCATGCGATCCGAGGGAGCACCTGCAGCGTTCCTGTTTGCTGCACTTGATGAAGTTGAGGTTGTAGACGACTACACGGTGCGCATGACACTCAACTTTGCTTTTGGCCCGTTTGTAACTCATCTTGGTCATACTGCTGCCTCCATTCTTAACGAGACTGCAGTACGTGCCGCAGGCGAGGACTACGGCCGCAACCCGGTTGGCACCGGCCCGTTCCGGTTTACCGAGTGGCGCTCAGGTGACCGCATTACCCTTGACCGTTTTGAGGACCATTACCGTGGCCCCGCAGCAAGTGAACGCGTTGTGTTCCGTTTCATTGCTGAAGATGCCAACCGCGCAATTGCACTTGAGACCGGTGAAGCCGACATTGTATATGATGTAGGTCCAAACGACTTTGAGGAACTTGCCGCACTCGATACCGTTACCGCCTTCCAGACCCAGGGTCTGACCACCTTCTACATGGGCTTTAACATGAACAAAGAACCCTTTGACGATGTTCGCGTGCGCCGCGCCATTAACTACGCGCTGAACGTAGAGCAGGCAACCGATGTTGCGTTTGAGGGTTTTGCAACTGCAGCACGCGGCCCCCTGGCCCCTATGGTTCAGTTCGCTCGTGGCGATCTTCCAGGTTATGGATATGACCCGGATCGCGCCCGCGAGCTACTGGCTGAGGCCGGTTACGCAAACGGTTTCTCCACCTCTATGTGGACGAACGACAATCCGGTTCGCGTAATGTACGCCGAAATCTTTCAGGAGCAACTTGCCGCTGTTGGCATTACTGCCTCGATTGAGATCATGGAGTTTGCCCCGTACCTGGACCGCACCGCTCAGGGTGAGCACGACATGTTCATGCTTGGCTGGGTAGCAGTAACCGGTGACGCCGACTACGGCATGTACTCGTTGTTCCACTCCAGCCAGTTTGGTGACGCGGGAAACCGGACCTTCTATCGTAACGAGGAGCTTGATGAGCTGCTCGATGTTGGAAAGGCTGATCCCGATCCTGCCGCGCGCGAAGCCGCATACTACCGTGCTCAGGAAATTGTGTTTGAGGACGCACCCTGGGTATTCCTTGCCTTCCGTGACGATCTCAACGCTACTCGAAGCTACGTCGAGGGCTTTCAGCCACACGCAGCCGGGCATCACATTCTGTACCAGGTTCGCAACAACTAAAAACTTCTCGCTTTCAGAATTTGCTTGAGCGTCGGGTCGCCCATGCGGCCCGACGCTACATTCCGTGGAAGGATTGCAGATGCACAAGTACATACTACGACGATTATTCCTGCTGATTCCGGTCATGCTCGGCGTGTCCTTCGTCGTATTCACCATCATGTTTTTTACACCCGGCGACCCCGTCCGCGTAATGCTGGGTGAGCGCGCGCCGGAAGCCGAGATTGAGGCCATGCGCGAACGCATGGGCTTGAACGAACCCTTCGTCGTACAGTTTGGTAGCTTTGTGTTTAACGCGGCGCGCGGGGACCTGGGAAGATCACTGGTTACTCGTCGTCCAGTATTTGATGAACTCTACGCCCGCTTCCCGGCAACTCTGCAGTTAGCCGCCGCTGGAGTGTTAGTCGCGGTGTTAATGGGTATTCCGATAGGCATTGTGTCTGCAACCAAGCAGTACTCGTTGTTTGACGGTATGTCCATGGCACTGGCGCTTGTTGGCGTCTCAATGCCAAACTTCTGGCAGGGTATGATGATGATCCTGCTATTCTCTATCGTCCTGGGAGTGCTGCCGTCCAGCGGATACGGCACCTTCATGCACCTCATTCTTCCTGCATTGACTATTGGCACCAGCTCGGCTGCCATTATTACTCGTATGACGCGCTCGAGTATGCTTGAGGTTGTGCGTCAGGACTACATCCGCACCGCACGGGCCAAGGGGCTCAGCGAACGAGTAGTCATAAACCAGCACGCCCTCAAGAACGCGCTCATTCCTATTGTGACTGTCATTGGCCTCCAGTTTGGTTACCTCCTTGGTGGAGCAGTTCTTACTGAAACGATATTCTCCTGGCCCGGCGTCGGACGTTTTATGGTTGACGCTATTCGCCAACGCGACTACCCGGTTGTGCAAGGTGGAGTGCTTCTGCTTGCGCTGACCTTTAGTGTGGTGAATCTCCTCGTAGATATTCTGTATGCCTACATCGACCCGCGCATTAAAGCGCAGTACAAATAAGGTACCGCCATGAAGACCGAAACAGATAACTTACAGCCCGGACAGGTGGAGGAGCCGCTCGACCATCTTGAGAGCTCCACAGAAGAACACGAACTACGCCTGCCGGATAAGGGCTCGGCGCGACGTTCGCAAAGGGCCGAGGTGTGGCGCCGACTCCGCAAGAACAAGATGGCCATGATTGGCTTGTTCATTGTTGTGCTCATTATCCTGACAGCGGTGTTTGCTGACTACATTGCCCCATACAGCTACCGCACCCAGCATCTCGAACGGCGCCAGGAAGGCCCAAGCGGGGATTTCTGGCTCGGCACCGACGACCTGGGCCGCGACATTTTCAGCCGCATTGTATATGGTTCGCGGGTGTCGCTGCAGGTTGGCTTTGTAGCGGTGAGTATTGCAGTTATGCTCGGCGGTACCTTAGGAGCCCTTGCTGGGTACTACGGTAGCCACCTGGACAACTGGATCATGCGGTTCATGGACGTTATTCTGGCGATACCCTCTATACTCCTGGCAATTGCAATTGTCTCAAGCTTTGGAGGAGGGCTCGTAAACGTTATGGTTGCGGTTGGAGTGTCCAATATTCCCATCTACGCTCGTATTGTTAAGGCCTCGGTCATATCAATCAAGGAGCAGGAGTACATTGAGGCGGCACGGGCTGTGGGGGCTGGAGACGCACGCATTATATTCAAGCACATTCTTCCGAACTCGCTTGCACCAATTATTGTGCAGGGTACCTTGGGGGTTGCCACCGCTATTCTTTCGGCTGCGGGACTCAGTTTCATTGGACTTGGTATTGAACCACCGACACCGGAATGGGGAGCCATGCTGTCAGCTGGCCGGCACATTATTCGGCGAGCCCCGCACGTGACAACTTTTCCCGGCCTAGCAATTATGATCACCATTTTTGCACTCAACCTGTTGGGCGACGGCCTGCGTGATGCCCTGGACCCCCGGCTCAAGCAGTAAGTAGAACTTCAGTTCAGAACCAAGCAGTAGGAGTTATAGAGTGGCATCTGCGTTACTTCAAATACAAGATCTTAAAGTTGAGTACCATACCGAGGATGGGATTGTGACTGCCGTCGACAATCTCAGTCTCGACCTGAATAAGGGCGAGACCCTCGGTCTGGTCGGTGAGACCGGTGCGGGAAAAACCACCAGTGCGCTTGCTGTCATGCGTCTTGTCCCAGCACCGCCGGGGAAAGTCATTAGCGGCCGGGTGCTCTTTGACGGACAGGATCTCAGCACTCTCAAGGCCGAGGAAATGCGACTCATTCGCGGCAACCGAATCTCCATGATTTTTCAGGATCCCATGACCTCACTGAATCCAGTGATGACGGTTGGCCGCCAGATTGAGGAAGCGGTTGAGCTCCATCAAAAAATGGATAACAAGACAGCAAAGGCCCGGGCTGGAGAGATGCTGAAACTTGTTGGTATCCCCGCCGCGCGTGCAGCCGACTACCCGCATGAGTTTTCCGGTGGTATGCGACAACGCGTAGGAATTGCTATGGCGCTTTCCTGCAATCCGGAGCTTCTCATTGCAGACGAGCCAACCACCGCCCTGGATGTCACCATCCAGGCACAGGTGCTCGAGCTCATGAAGCGACTTCGCACTGAGTTTGGAACCTCAATGATCATTATCACCCATGACCTGGGAATTGTTGCCGAGGCCTGCGACAAGGTCGCGATAATGTATGCCGGGGCAGTGGTTGAGTACGGCACGGTAGAGAGCGTCTTCAACAGACCGCTGCATCCCTATACACGTGGCTTGTTCGGTTCTATCCCCAATATTGCCGAGGATGTGGAGCGACTCACCCCCATCCCCGGCCTCATGCCGGATCCTACGGACCTCCCCTACGGTTGCCGCTTTCACCCCAGGTGTCCCATGGCACGCGAAATCTGTAGCACCCAGACACCGGCGATCAGCACCCCGGAAGACGGGAGAACCGTGGCATGCATGATTTATGAAGGACTGGTGCCGGGCTACGACACCGAGGAGAAGGCGTAGAATGGAAACTCTGTTAGAAGTCCGTGGACTCAAGAAATACTTTCCGACCAAAGGTGGGCTGCTGCAGGCCGTTGGCGGTGTCGACTTCAGCGTAAAAAAAGGCGAGACGCTCGGTATTGTTGGTGAGTCAGGCTGTGGTAAATCCACCACCGGCCGCGCGGTGTGCCGCCTCGTTGAACCCACCGCAGGCGAGGTGATCTTTGAAGGTGAGGACATTCTCGCGTACCCCAAGAGCAAGATGCGCGAGTTCCGCAAACACATGCAGTTCATTTTTCAGGACCCCTTTGCATCACTGGATCCGCGCATGAGTATCTCCGACATCATTGCCGAGCCATTTGACATTTTCCGCATGTACAAGTCTGAGCGTGAAGAGCGCGTCCTTGAGCTCATGCGAGTGGTTGGGCTGAGTCGAAAGCTGGTGAACTCATTTCCGCATGAGCTCGACGGCGGGCGCCGGCAGCGTGTTGGTGTTGCCCGCGCCCTGGCTTTGGACCCAAAGTTCATTGTATGTGACGAGCCGGTCTCGGCGCTTGACGTGTCTATACAGGCCCAAATTCTTAATCTCATTCAGGATCTGCAGGACAAGCTGGGACTCACCTACATTTTCATCTCACATGACTTGAGCGTAGTAAAACATATCAGCGATCGGGTCGCGGTCATGTACCTTGGCAAGATTGTGGAAATCACCGACTCAAAGACAATCTTCCAACAGCCTGAGCACCCGTACACACAAGCATTGCTGTCCGCAATACCTATACCCCGCTACGGCGAAAAACGAGAGCGGATCATTCTTGAGGGCGATGTCCCCAGTCCTATAGACCCACCGCCGGGCTGTATCTTTGCATCACGCTGTAAGCATGTCATGCCCAAATGCCGAGAAAAGGCCCCGGCCCTGACCGAGACTGCGTCCGGACACAGCACTGCCTGCTACCTGGTGCATGACGTTTCTGAGGAAGAGGAATAGTCCCGAAAGGGACAAGCCTTGACTAGACGGCTACAGCAGGAACAGGTTATACCTCGTCGAAAGGAACCTCACAGTACTGTGCCAAGCGGCGGCCGAGTTCACGCAGCCGTGCGGCATTGCGCTCAGACTCGGTGATAATATTACCATGAAGCCTACCCGTGCCCGGCGCCGAGTCGTCCGGGTCAAAGTCCAGCCCTAAACGCACAATCCGCTTCTCAAAGGCCCGTGACAGCACCCCCGATGATTCTCGTGCCAACGCAGTTGTACTAGGGCCGCTGGACGAACTGTGGCGAAGCACAACCCGGCGCAAGGCGTTTGTGGAGTAGGCGCGTTTTTTTGGGAGAAACAGCACTCCTGTCTGTGACTCAATGTGCGACTCTGCAGGTACAATGATCCATCGCTCATGGTACAGAGTAGCCGCTACCGAGACCAATGCAAGGGCAACCGGAATGGGGGCCAACCCCGTCTGTGTAAGTATCCAAAGCATGATTGCCGTCAGCACCGCGAAGGTGATTCGCCAGCCAGGCCCCAGGCCAAGGATCAATTCGTGTGGAGTTTCTTTCCGTATATGCAGTTCATAGATCACCAGGCATTTCTACTCCGCTGTGCGCTGTCTGTCAACATCGAAAGCCCTGAGCCGAGAATTGGACACAATTAGACCTTTTCTTGTGAAAAGTATTCGCTACAAGACTCTTTTTCGACCGTGTCCCTTGACAGTCTGGACTGGTGTCGGCACCCTTTGAGGATATTTTTTTCACTTTTCTTAGGAGGTACCAATGAAAAGTCGTATGTACAGGATCGTTCCTGCGCTCCTGCTGACGGCACTTGCCCTTGCGGTGTTCGCCGCGTGTGCTCCAAGTGAAACCGTTGGCGATGCAGTCCCGGAAATTGAGGTGTTAACCACAACCGAGGCCTACGATCCCATTCGCTATGAAGCTGCGTTCATGATTGCAGAAGCATGGGAAGAACTGGGGTTCGAGGTCAATGTGCGGCCGCTTGAGTTCTCAAGTCTCCTGCAGCTGTTCTATGACGAGCAGAACTTCGACGCCACCATCCTTGGCTGGTCCGGACGTGTTGACCGTCTTGATCCGCAACACTTTCTCGGCACTCTGCACGGTGGGCAGACCGACCTCGGCGCCAACAACCCTGGTGGTTACAGCAACCCAGACTACGATGCACTCTTTGAGGCACAGTCACGAGAGTTCAACGCTGACCGTCGCCGAGAGCTTGTTCTAGAGATGCAGGAGATTGCAGCCCGGGACCAACCTCTGGACGTTCTCTTCTACCGGGACGAAGTTGTCGGTTACAACGCCAACACATTTGACAACTACGTCATCATGGCTGGCGAGTCCCTCTACAACGAGTGGACACCACTTCAGGTACAGCCCCTTGACGGAAGCCGTTACCTGACCATTGGCACGCCACAAGAGCCAGACAACATCAACCCAATGGCATCTACCTCTGTGTGGGGATGGAAGTTCATGCGCATGTACTACGACAAGCTCGTGCGTTTGAGCCCAGACATTGAGCCTATTCCCTGGGCAGCCGAGGAGATCATTGACGTTGATGAAACAACTATTGACGTTGTAATTCGCAGCGGCATGACCTTTCATGACGGCGAACCGGTAACCCCGAGCGACGTCAAGTTCACCTTTGACTACATGGTTGAGAAGGACTTTGCCTACTTCCGTCCCTTCTACTCCATAATTGACTCAACCGAGCTTCGTGATGGAAACATTGTACGGTTTAACTTGCGCGAGCCCTACGCTCCCTTCATCACGGTTACGCTCAGCCAAATCCCAATTCTCCCGGAGCATCTCTGGGCAAGCATTGACGCTCCCGCCGACCTGACCCCGGATCAAATTCCTACCGTCGGAAGCGGCCCGTTCTACTTTGACCAGTATGACCGTGGTGAGTATAAGCGACTGCTGACCTTCCGGGATCACTTTGCCGCCGACGACATTGCAATTGACGGCATGGAGTACATTGTCTACGCCGACAGCGAAGGTGTATTCACCGGCCTCCTTACCGGCGAAATTGACATGACCGCCTGGCGCATGGAACCCGGTCAGATCACCATTGCCGAGGACGAGGACCACATCACGGTTGTAAGTGTTGGTGACTTTGGCTACTACCACCTTACCTACAACAACCGCCGTGCACCCTTTGACAACACTCAGGTGCGCCGTGCGCTTGCACACGCAGTGGACAAAGAAACCATCATTAACGTGTTGCTCCAGGGACTTGGAGAGCCGGGCTACTCGGTTGTAGCACCAATTAATGGTTTCTGGCATAATCCAGATGTTGAGCGCTTCGACTACGACCTCAGTGCAGCGCGCAGCGTGCTGGAGGAAGCCGGTTTTGTGTGGGACGGCGACGGCCGTATTCACTTTCCGGCACAATAAATCTAGAGCTAGATAACGCATTTCGCAAGCAGGGGCCAAACAGCCCCTGCTTGTGTGTGTTCGAAGGAATAGTCACGCCATGCGCAAGCTTATTCTTACAAAAATCCTGCAGTCACTCTTCACCCTGTGGGTAATCCTTACCATGTTGTTCTTCCTGTTTCGTCTGGGTCTGCCCGACCCAACTGTTGCGTTGGTGAGCGACGGACTCTCGCCCGAGGATCGCGCCCTAGTCATTGCGCGCTTCGGCCTGGATCGCTCTCTGCCGGAACAGTATGTAATCTATCTGGGGAACGTCATTACCGGTGAGTTTGGGCGCTCCTTTCACTACAACGCACCGGTCGACACCATTATTGGCGAACGGGTGCTGAACACTCTTATTCTCATGTTACCAGCCATCTTTCTTTCATATACCATAGGGCCACTTCTGGGTGTCTTACTCGCCTGGAAGCGGGGCTCCAAGCTGGAGGCCGGAGGGATTTCTCTAGGCCTCATACTCCGATCGGCCCCAATGTTCTGGACCGGAATGCTGGCGGTCATGTTTTTTGGAATTAATCTCGGGTGGTTCCCTACAAGTGGAATGCGTACATTCCCCTATCAAGCGGCAAACTTCCTGGAAAAGATACTCACTCTGGACTTCCTCAGGCACCTGATACTGCCTACTATTGTCATTACACTGTACTACATTGGGTTGCCTATGCTGATCATGCGCAACACCATGCTGGAAGTTATGGGCGAGGACTTCATTGAGTTCGCAGAGGCACGCGGGCTTTCCCGCATGCGGGTGATGTACCGCCATGCTGCCCGTAACGCCTTGCTGCCGGTTGTCACACAGGCAGCAATTACCGCAGGGCTTGCCGTAGGTGGTCAGGTGGTGGTTGAGGTCGTGTTTTCCTGGCCCGGGCTGGGACTGGAAATGTTCAACGCCGTACGCACAAGCGACTACCCATTAGCACAGGCCTCTTTTCTGCTCATGGCGACCATCATTCTGGTTCTTAACCTCATTACCGACCTCATCTACAGTAGGCTTGACCCACGGGTCACCTACCGCAGCGCAAACTAGGGGATTTCTCAATGAAAGAACTCATCCGCGCACTTTGGCGCAGCATAAAACAGGATCGCCTGGCTATGTTTGGGCTGGTCACTATCACCATAATCACCCTGATCGCGATATTTGGCCCATTCATTGCAACGCACGATCCCACGCACATGAATGAACGGACTGAAGGTATTGCGCTCTGGTTTGGCACTCCAGGTGCTCCAAACCACGGCATTCGGCTCGAGCAGGCCATCTCCGACGCAACGATACGTTCTATAGTTTCCGCAGAAGCTACGCCGGACTCTGGCGACTTCTTGGCGGTCGGCAACAACGGCTTCATTGTTCGGTTTCGCGGCGACGAGCGGAACATCGAAGCGAGCCCGGTCGATGCTCATCTGCACGGCGTTGCGTCACGTGCGGGTCGGGAACTCGCGGTTGGAGATGAAGGGGTTATCCTGGAACGCGTTGGCGAGGAATGGCGCCACATGGCATCGCCGTTCTCGGACACCGTGCAAGCCGTCGCAATAGATCCAAACGGGGCTGCTTTAGTGGTTGGTGACAACGGAGCGGCTGCGCACTCCTCCGCCAGTGGCGCGCCCTGGTTTAGTGTCGACACGCCACTTGCACGACATCTCTACGACGTGATCTTACCGGAGTCCCAGACGGGTTTCGCGGTGGGTGCACGCGGCACCCTGCTCCGCTGGGATGGAAGCGAACTTCACGAGGTACAGGCGCCTGGCTTTCGGGATATCTATGCAATTGACGCCGTTGGCATGGACAACATCCTTGCGGTAGGTGAACGAGGTACTGTATATCATTTTGACGGCGAAAGCTGGAGTGAAATGCAGTCCCCGGTTGCTCGTAGCCTGCGTGGGGTGAAGATTAGTGGGAACCGTGCAGCGGCAGCCGCTACACACGGAGACCTCATGCTGCTTGAGGATGGCGTGTGGCAGCGCGTTCGAAGCGGCTACGAGCGTCACTTTCGTGATGTTGCAGGCGATGCAACACAATTTATTGCTGTTGGAACCGACCCCTATATCAACTCGCTTACCAGGCCGTCGGCCGAACACTTTTTCGGCACCACCCACAACGGCAGAGATATCTTTAGTCAGGTCATTTACGGTACCCGCACCGCACTTCTGGTCGCGCTCGTAGCGGCTATCATGGTAACGGTGATAGGTACCAACGTTGGCCTTTTTGCCGGTTACCTGCGCGGCAAGACTGACAACATCCTCATGCGCATTGTAGACATCATGTACGCACTCCCCCTTGAACCCTTCGCGATGGTGTTGGTGCTCCTCACCCGCCCGGGTATACAGATCATTATTCTGGCGGTAGGACTGCTGACCTGGCGTACTACTGCCCGAATCATCCGGAGCCAGGTGCTATCCCTTGCCAACCGCCCCTTTGTGAAGGCGGCTAAGGTAGCAGGAGCGAGCAACCTGCGAATTATGTACGTGCATATCGCGCCGAATGTACTCCCGCTGGCCTTCCTCCAATTGGCTGTTGCCATGGCTTTTGCAATTACGGCCGAGGCGACACTCAGCTTTCTTGGTCTTGGCCCTCCCCGGCTCTACTCCTGGGGAACGATACTGCACCAGGCGCGGCTTTCCGGCGCCTGGCGGACAGCTTGGTGGTGGGTGCTTCCTCCCGGAGTAATGATTATGCTTACCGTGGTGTCGGTGTTCTTCATTTCGCGCGCTCTTGAGGTGATTGCGAATCCCCGACTGGCGCGCAAATAAGGAGAAGCTTGAATTATGTTACTTGAAGTCAAGGACCTACATACATACTACACCGCTCGCGGGAAAGAGGTTCGAGCCGTTGACGGTGCCTCCTTCTCTATGGCTCAAGGTGAAAACCTGGGCCTTGTCGGTGAGTCCGGTTGTGGTAAGACCACTCTTGCCAAGTCAATTATGCGCATTATCGCCTCCAATGCCCGCATTGAGTCCGGCGAGGTCTTGTTTAACGGTACCGACCTTGTGTCCTTGCCGGAGTCACAGCTGAACAAGTTCCGCTGGCGTGAGCTCTCGCTTGTGACACAGAGCGCCATGAACTCACTGGACCCGGTGTATACCGTTGGTGACCAGATCACAGAGACGCTTAAAGCACATACCAATATGAGTTCCGCACAAGCGCATGAGCGAGGCGTTGAGCTCTTTGAGCTGGTGGGCCTTGAACCCAAACGCCTCTCGTCTTATCCCCACCAGCTTTCTGGGGGAATGCGGCAGCGTGTGGTTATTGCTCTGGCACTGGCGCTTAATCCAAAACTCATTATTGCAGATGAGCCGACTACCGCGCTTGATGTAGTGGTTCAGGACGGTATTCTGAAGCAGCTTGACCAGATACAACGCCAACTCAAGAACTCCATGATTCTGGTAACCCATGACGTCTCTTTGGTGGCCGAGATGTGCCACCGCGTTGCGGTTATGTACGCAGGGAAGATCGTAGAGATTGGCTCCACCTCGGAACTGTTTCGCAATGCCTCACACCCCTACACTATTGGACTTCTCAACGCCTTTCCTACGCTGGAAAGCGCCAAAGGAGAGCTCATTTCTATCCCGGGCACACCCCCGGACTTGTCCGAACGGATTGTCGGCTGTCCATTCGCTGCCCGCTGTCCTTTTGCTACCGACACCTGCCGTACCGTGGCACCTCCTTCGGTCGAGGTCAGCCCCGGACACTTCTCGGCCTGCCACTATACGGACCAAGCCGAGTCCTTCCGGGTACGAGCCGCAGAACAGGAGCGCTGGCGACAGCAGGAAGCTGGCAGAGTTAATCGTGAGGAAGAGGAAAAACGTACGGCTGCGGCAGAGCATCTCTTGCGTGTAAGCAGTCGCTTCGACGCCGAGCATGCCCATGGTGATACGGGTAGTTCTACTGAGGCAGAAGGGCGTCAAGCCGCCCTGGTTGTAAAGGACGTTACAAAGCACTATCCCGTCAAACAGAGTGTTGGAGCTTCAATACGAAGGGAGCCACGAAAGGTCGTACACGCAGTCGACGGGGTCTCCATAGAGGTACATGAAGGCGAGATTCTTGGGCTTGCTGGCGAAAGCGGTTCGGGAAAAAGCACCCTTGGCGAGATTATTACCGGTCTTCAGACAGCCACGACCGGTTCACTGAGTTATCGGGGGCGTCCTATTACCGAGAAAGGTCGCACTCGCAGAGAGTTCCGGCGGCTCGTTCAAATGGCCTTTCAGGACCCCTATGAGACATTGAACCCTCGCTTTACTATCTTCCAAACCGTGCTCGAGCCGCTGCGAAACTTTGGTATTGGAACGGCCGAGGAACGCAAAGAGCTTGTTGTTGAGGCCCTGCGCGAGGTAGACCTCCTTCCGCCCGAGACCTATCTTGACCGTTATCCGCACGAGCTTTCCGGTGGCCAACGCCAACGTGTGGCCATTGCTCGTGCTATAGTCTGTGGCCC
>SLAA01000216.1 GCA_007127105.1 Spirochaetales bacterium
AATTTCGCCCTTGTTTGTGCTGAGCGTAACAAAGTACTTCTTTGCGGTATCTATGCTCATTTCGGGAGGGGACTGCCATTGTTGTGCACTCATAGTTGTTGTGCTCCTTGTTAGGTATATGAGATTTCCCTGTAGTATACATCAAGCCGAGGCTGTGGGCCAAGCGCGGTGCTTTCTTAGCGGTAGTTCGCACTCGGGTGTCTAAGGGCCGAACAGCTGGCGGATCCTGGCACGAATGGAGAAGCCGGACAACGACCTCCTTTTGTCGCCGCCAGCCTGTGCGGCACTGGTGGCCGCCCGTACGCCCCCTTCGCGTGCCTCAGCTGCGCCCGCCTTCACCTTTGTCACTCCATTGGCTTGGCCCGTTGGCGAGCTCTGGGTGCGTTGGGGTGTGGCATGATCAGGCGTCCCGGTGAAGAGGTTAACCGAGTGCTCCTCACCCACAATCAACAGCACGTCTCCCGGTTGAAAAAGGTAGTCCGGACCAAAGAAGCCGAAATGGTCCCCATCATGTGAACGAATAGCAATCACGTTAACTTGGGCTTTTTGTCTGAGATTGGCATCAATAACGGTTTTGCTATGGTACTTGGCGGGAACCTCGACCTCCGCCATAGCCAAGCCGCTACCTATGGGGAAGTAGTTGAACAGCGTTGCCGAGATCAAGGTTGGAGTAATCCGCCGCGCAGCTTCCTTGTTGGGAAATATAATTTGTGTTGCTCCCACCAGCTCCAGAATTTCACCATGTTCGTCGGTTTCGGCGGTAGCAATGATCTGCCGAACGCCATGCTTCTTGAGGTAGTTGGTTACCAGAATGGAAACCTCTATCTTGTCCACCAGATCAATAACTACTGCGTCTATTGTGGCTGGCACAATCTTGGCAATGGCTTCTTCCTTCAGGGCGTCGGCAACATAGGCCGCCTCAACCCGGTTCTTGTACTGCTCTATGAGTTCTTCATCCTTGTCAATGATGAGGATCTCGACATCGGTGAGGAGCATCTCCTCCAGAACACGGCGCCCGAACTTGCCGAGCCCAATGAGACCAAACTGTTTTTTCATATCTCCATTCCTTCCATCAATCCAAGACGAACAACACCGGCGAAGCACTTACCCAAGAAGTATATCGCCCTCAGGAAAATCATAGAGTCGCCGAGAGGGCGGGCGCAACCGAGGCGCTGCCATAGTAATGAGCCCGACACGACCGGCGAACATCGTGAGAATTGTCACCACTCGCCCCCAACTTGTCAGGTCGGCCGTAATCCCTCGCGAGAGTCCGACGGTGGCAAAGGCCGAGATAGTTTCAAAGATGACATCGATCAGCAAGAAATCCTGTCCACCAATGAAGTTCTCGGTAATTGTTAAGGCGAATACCGCGGAGAATATGAGTCCCAAGCACTTCATGAGCATACCGGACGCACGGGCCAGTATCTTTCCGGACAGGCGCCGAGAGAACACGCGGATCTCACCGGTTTCGTCGGCCCGTTTTACAACAAACAGCACAATCACCGCAAAGGTGGTGATTTTGAGCCCCCCGGCAATTGAGCCCGGAGCTCCCCCAATAAACATAAGCAGCATGGTCCACACAACGGCCGGACTGGAGAGCTCCGACTGCGGCACGGTGTTGAAACCAGCCGTTCGCGGAGTGACCGACTGAAACAGTGCCCCAAGCGGCCCGCCGCCAGGCCCCGCAAAGAGGGCCTGACGCTCAAACATATAGAAACCGGCCGCGCTGAGGCCCAGCATGACCACGGTTGCGGTAAGCGTTATCTTGGTATGCAGCGACACGACGCGTCTGCGCCCCTGCCGAAGCGCCAGAAGGTCGTCAATAACCACAAATCCCAGACCACCAATCACTACTAGCACCATGATCGGCACCAGTACCGGTGCGCTCCCGGCAAAGGACTCCAGGCTGTCGTCAAAGAGGCTGAAACCTGCATTACAGAAAGCCGAGACTGCATGGAAAACGGCATTCCAGACAGGGGCGTCAACTCCGTGGCCGCTAAAGGCAAGATACAACGCTGCAATACCCACCGCTTCCACGACAAAGGTCAGAACCAGAATGTGCTTCACAATGCGTCCCGGCCTGTAGGACACCGAGTCTATGTAGTAGTCGGTGATCAGCGATCTTTTCGAGAGTGAAACCTTTCCACCAGCGCCGGTTAGATACAGCGTAGCGAAGGTGATAATACCAAGGCCGCCAATCTGAATGAGTGAGGCGATAACAAGCTGCCCAAAAAAGCTGAACTGAGAAGTGTTTACAACAATCAGCCCAGTAACGCAGACTGCCGAGGTGGCCGTGAACAGCGCACTTAAATAGTCCAGTCTTCCCGGCCCTTCCCAAGCTACCGGTAGAGTCAGAAAAACCGACCCTACAAGTATGGTAATGATGAAGAAGGCAAACAGCGGTGTTTTGTCGTTCGCTTTATGTCTAGCCATGCCGCCGAATCACGCTCCCTTCAACTCGGCGAGTCTAACCTTATTCAACCACCAACTCAAGCAGCACCGATGCAGTTCCAGTACCCACCGGCGGAGCGGCCTCTGTTTGTCCGGTGCCCGAGTCACGCGGGCGTACTGAGTCCGGGTAGGGAGTAACCGTAACCTCGCCTGCGCGAGCGGCCAAAGGCAACAAGGGCGGCATAGCACCGAGAACTGCCGAGCTCTCGCGTGCGCGCACCGCCCGGGTCTGGCCGAAGTTGTTGGACAGCACCACACTACCATCGAAGACCTCAAGATTTACCCCATCAAACTCGAACTGGGTGCCACGAACCGCAGCTGTCGCAACAGGGCTTCTCAACCTGAACTCCTGAACACGGTCGCCGCCGGACCGCAGTTCCGACCGCACTCGTCCTACCTGTAAGAACAGCTCCGACTCAAGCACTCCTTCCCGCTCGGCAAGCTCGTCAACGCGGAGACGGGTCAAGGGCCGCACCGTCAATACGGCGTCACCAATCCGCAACACCGCTGCAGCGCCAAAGGAACTGGAGATCATGTCACCGGAGCTGAGCGCCATTCCCGGCTGGGCCGGAATCCAACCTCGCCCCGCAAGATCTACCTCAACACGCCCGTCTACGGTCTCAATAACCGCCTCGAAGACCCAGGCGCTTGTTGGAACCAACGTGAGCAGGCATGCCGCCCACACCAGGATATACAGACGCTGTCCCTTATTACGCGGACAGCCAAAACGATCTCTCATGACACCTCCCCCCTCACAGCGCGAGCACTCACAGCGCGAGTGAAAACTCCACACGCGACATCCACTGGATCTCGCCCCGCGCATCTTTCTCGAATCCATCTGAGCCACGGTGGGGAACAAAGATCCCGCTCCGTGCCGTCATACCAACATCACTAAAGGGCCGGAAGGCCAGGCGAAACAGGCCCTCGGTACCAAGATATCCCGCCCCAGCACCAGACGACAGCCCTGTCTCGCGAATAGCCGCCTCGCTTGTGCGCATATAGACCGCAGTGTCCAGTCCCATGGAGAGTCCGCGCAGCGCCTCTTCACGAGCTTCGGCCAGCACTCGCCGGTCGAGTCCTAGGCTGAGTTTGGCGATATTTCCCAGTCCCGGCTGAAAGACGGTGCCGTTTGGTGGTTCGGATATAGGTGCATAGGCTACGACATCGCCTTTTTCTCCGGATCCATAGCGTGCCCCAAGCGCCACACGCGTGCGCGCGTTAGGAAACCAGTCAAGTGTGATGTCGCCAAAATAGAAGTAGCCTTCACGTGTTTCGGGATCAGCATCTCTGCCTTGATGCGCCAGCAAACCGCCCACACCAAGTAAACGGTAGTACCAGGACCGGGAGACAGGACCCGCAATTGCGGCAACAAGGTACTGGGTGTCCAGCCGCTCAGCGCCGGAAGAAGCTCGAAGGTCATCCTGCCGTACGTACTTCAATAACGGCGAATGCAGTCCGAAAAGCTCCGGAAAGCCTATCTCAATAAACGAGACCATTCGACGTGGGGCAAAGAACTGATCCTCGTCGGCCGTGTCGCTCTGGTCGGCTGCTGAGGCAATGAGCGACACACTCTCTTTGCGCAACAAACCGAAGTACCCGACTCCAACCCGCATGCTCACCTGGTCTTGGCCATACTGAAGCAGCAGCGCGTCTACCGGATGGTTGAGCAGCAAGCCGTCCCCGACATTCAAGACCGTTCGCCCAAGCTCATACCCGAAAACACCGGAAACAAAGGGGGCCAGACCTGAAACGCTAAGGACTTCCAGATCCGGGAAGAATTCCTCACCGGGTTCGAACCCGGCCGCACCCTGTGCATTTAGGCGAAAGGCCTCCGCCGGGTGGATCCGCAACCAGAGCCTGAACACGTCTTGTTGAGAATACGAAAAGCTGTTGTCGGTTCCCCTGTGTCGAATCTCGGTACGATTGTCAAAGTTCAGCCCGT
>SLAA01000219.1 GCA_007127105.1 Spirochaetales bacterium
AGTCTCTCCGGTAAAGGGCTCCTTAAGACCGAGAAACTCGACTCCTTCTTACGCCATGCCTTGGGTGATATCAGCTTTGAAGACCTCACAATTCCCTTTGCAGCCGTCTGTGTTGATATCGCTACAGCCGAGGAAATTGTTCTTACAGAGGGTTCGGTGGTCGAGGCTGTGCGCGCAAGCTCCTCTATACCCGGAATATTTGAACCGCTTATCCGGGGCGAGCGAGCCCTGGTAGATGGCGGGGTCGGCAATAACCTGCCCTCGGTCACTGTCCGCACTTTAGGTGCCGACATAGTCATTGCGGTTGACCTGACCCCTGAGGCATCTAACCGCGAAATGCCTCAGAACCTTATTGATGTCATGTTTCGCACCTTTGCTGCGCTCATGTGGAACACCGCCATCGCGGGAAAGAATGACTGCGATGTACTCATACAGCCCGACATAGCCAGGTTCAGCTATCACGATCTGTCTAAGCGCAATGAGCTGATTGCAGCCGGTGAAAAGGCTGCCCGCGAAGCGCTGGGGCGGATTGCACGCAAACGACGCCTCTTCCCGTTTCGGCTGCCGTTAATCGATAAAACTTGACGTTTTGTCTAGTTAGCGAATACCATGGAGCGGCCGGAGATAGCTGCCTGGCGGGGTCGAGTTACCATGGGAGGGCTTGTGCGACGCATCCTCACCTACGCGTTTTTATCAGTCATTGGATTTGTGCTGGTGCTCACTGTGGCCGAAATGCCAACCTACGGGGATCCTGGCAACCCTGTCCATAACGAGGTTGCTGCACGGTACTTGGAGCTGGGTACCACCGAGACAGGCGCTCCGAATACCATTTCTGCAATCATCACCGATTATCGAGCCTTTGATACCCTCGGTGAGGCTACTGTGCTTTTCACTGCTATAGCGGCGGTCATCGTCTGCCTCAAATCGAGTTAGAGAGATAATTGGATGATTCTGCTGTTAAGCGCCTTATACAACAACGTCTTCTACTTTGCCTCGGTTGTGTTGTTTGTTATTGGGTTCTACACCATGCTGGTGCGCTCCAACCTGATTAAAAAACTCATTGGGCTCAATGTTATGGAGACAGGGGTTTTTCTCTTGTTCGTGTCGCTAGGTTATGTCGAGGGCGGACTGCCGCCGATTGTTGACCACACGAATGACGTTGTGTATGTGAATCCGCTACCAACCGCGCTTATATTGACAGGAATTGTAGTTGCTGTAAGCGTAACCGCCTTTTCGCTTGCTCTCTGTGTGAAGCTCTACCGCTACTACGGCACCCTCGATGCTGATGAAATCATGCAGCGTCGGAGCGCCCCCAAATGAGTTCACTCCTTGATACCTTCGGCGTTCTCAGCGTCTTTTTCTGGAATGCTCCGGTGCTTGTGGTGCTGGTGCTCTGGGCCGCCGCTTGTCTCACATCACTCCTTCCTAGTAAGGGGACATGGCTTCCGGGAGGCCTCGCGTTGGCCGCCCACTTCCTGGCACTGCTTCTCACCGGGTACCTTGCTTGGGCGGTCTTGAGCTACGGTGAGATTCGTTACGCTCTTGGCGGGTGGTTGGCTCCCTGGGGTATTGAGTTTCTGGTGACTCGACTCTCGGTGTTTATGCTCATTACTATTTTTTCGGTCAGCACACTCATTGTGGTTTATTCGCTGGCCGATCTTCCGCACGATGTCGAAACGCGTCTGCTCGGAGGCTACTATACTCTCTACCTCTTGCTTGTGGGTTCTCTAGCTGGGCTCTGTGTGACCAACGACCTCTTCAACATGTTTGTGCTCATGGAAGTTGCCGCTATTGGGGCGTGCGGCATTATTGCCGCTAAGGGTGGGCCTGAATGCACCGAGGCGAGTCTCAAGTACATGATTCTCAGCTGTTTAGGAACCGCTGGCATACTCCTGGCAACCGCACTGCTGTACAAGTTAACCGGTCACTTGAATATTGACTACATCGCCGCGGGTATGAATACCGCCGTAGAGCACTATCCCATTAACTCGATGGTTGCCTTGGCGCTGTTTTCGGTTGGGTACATTATAAAGGCCGCTCTCTTTCCCTTGCATGTATGGTTGCCTGACGCACATAGTTCGGCGCCGTCCCCGTCGAGCGCTGTGCTTTCCGGACTGGTGATCAAGGTTTACGCGGTACTGTATTTGCGAATCCTGGTTCAGGTGTATTCACCGGAGGTCTTCCGGATTGTGCCGGTCAATGAGCTTATTCTGGTTCTGGCCTCCATCTCAATCATAGTGGGATCACTCTATGCCATGGCTCAAACCGACATTAAGCGCATGCTCGCCTACTCAAGTATTGCGCAGATTGGGTATGTCTTTCTTGGAATTGGTCTCATGCATCCAACCGGCCTCACCGGTGGTCTTCTGCACATTTTTAATCACGCAATGATGAAGTCCATGTTGTTCCTTTCCGCCGGAGCGGTCATTTACTGTACCGGCATTCGCACCATAAAGGACATGAAAGGGATTGGTCTTCAGATGCCGCTTGCTATGTCTGCCTTCACTATTGGTGCCATGGCAATGGTAGGAATTCCGGCCACCAACGGTTTCATCAGCAAACTGTATCTTGCTATGGGGACACTTGAAGCAGGGCGTCCGGTTTACCTGGGGGTAATTCTGATGAGCAGTTTACTCAACGGTGTTTACTATCTCCCCATTGCAATTGGCGCCTTCTTTGGACAGCAAGACCCTGAGTCCTGGCCCGTGGAGCGCCGTGACTGCACGCGCTTGCCGCTTAGAATGGCGGTGCCTATTGTAATTCTGGCAGGTGGATGTCTGTTTTTTGGGATATTTCCACGACATATGTTGGTGCTCATTGAAGGTACCGTCGCTATCATTTTCCCCTAGGTCTGCTGGAAAACAAAGAACACCACCAAGAAGAGCGTGATGAGAAAGGCCACGAGCAGGGCGGCGGTGTTGATGTTGCGGTTGCTCCAGAGACTCGATCGAGCTACTTCTCTGGCCCGGCTCCTGTCGTCCGAAGTTCCGGAAATCCTTTCAGGAATATCCGAACCACCTTCATACAAACCCAACAGGAGTTGCTCCAGGCTGCCAACGGCCCGAATGAGACGATGGAACAGGCTTGCAATACCGGTGAAGAGTGTGTAATTCACTCCGGCGTCGAGGTAGGTGTGCATGTATGTGCAGAGGCGGAAGCCAGCACGTGCGAGCGGCTGATAAACAAGCCTTTCCACGCTCAACCAGGCCGGAACTTCCGGCAAGCGGACCGCAGATGCCTTCTTCATGTGAGCGAATCGCTCCTGCCGCAGCAGTTGGAACAGCCCAATGGAATTGCCAACCGGATAGATGACCGCCGTTAAGGCGAAAACAATGAGCATGGCTCGGATGTCCGGCCACACAAAGAACTCAAGCCCGGTAATGTATGTGCCTACGTTATAGGGATCAAAGGCAAAGCCCACCATAGCGGGTATGACCAGCCCCTGATACACCACCTGTGGGAATAGGCCAACAAGGAGAACAATAGTCGCGAAAACTCCGGGTATGATCCGGGCGCTCATGTGTTGTTTGTATTCCTTGTTTGCAAAGGCCTCGCTCGTCGGGCCCAGAAACAAACCACGAAAGAGCTTAATGAAGTAACAGATTGTCAGGGCGCTCGTGAGCACAAAGATTTTTTCTGCCCAGAAGAGGCTGGGTAGATGGCTGTAGTGATACGCCTTTTCTATTGCATGGTGAACTAAGGTCTTGCTGGCGTACCCGTTGAAGCCCGGAACGCCAGCGATACCGGCTGCGGCAACAACGAAGGTCACCGTAAGCAAGGGAAAGACGCGTGCCATGCCGCGCACGCGGTTTATGTCTAACTCATGCGTATGAATGTAGATGGCGCCCACCATGATAAAAAGGCCAGCCTTGAAGAAGGCGTGATTAATGATGTGATACAGGGCCCCGACAAAGCCCATAGCTCCGTCGGTACCGAGGAAGGCTGCCGACCCTATGGCCAGAAGGATGTACCCCATTTGACTCACACTGGAGTACGCCAAAGTCTTCTTGGCCATGGTTTGCTGAAGTGCCAGGAATGCACCAACAAACATGGTGAGCACGCCCATCCAGATCAGAACGTAGCCCGAACTTGAGGCAGCGGATGCAAAGAACACATGCTCACTCCCGCCTTCGACCGGTCCCGGGACTGTGAACACCTCCAAGAGCACTCGCAGTATGCCGTATGCCCCGACCTTAATCATGATTCCGGACAAGAGAGCGCTTGCCGGTGCCGGCGCCACCGGATGGGCCCGTGGTAGCCAGATGTGCAGCGGCACCATACCGGCCTTTACGCCAAAGCCAATAACGAACATGGCAATGACCGGGAACTGATTCATTCCGCTTGCGGCAATTTCGGGCAGAAGCGG
>SLAA01000025.1 GCA_007127105.1 Spirochaetales bacterium
GAGATTGTGGCCGAGGTGCGAAGGCAGTTTAAGGCCGCTGGTGGAAATATCGACTCGAACTTCAAACCGGACTATGTTCGCTGTGTCGATATCGCAACCAAGCGCGCGCTTAAAGCCATGATTGTACCCGGGCTGCTGGTGCTTCTGGTTCCTCTGGCGCTTGGATTTACCCTTGGCGGTGAGGCGGTTGCCGGACTGCTTATTGGATCACTGGTGACCGGGTTCCTCCTTGCGGTAATGATGGCCAACTCGGGCGGCGCCTGGGATAATGCCAAGAAGTTCATTGAGGCCGGGAACTATGGGGGCAAGGGCAGTGCTGCGCACAAGGCCTCGGTTGTTGGTGACACGGTGGGAGACCCCTTTAAAGACACCGCTGGCCCGGCGTTGAACATTTTAATAAAACTTGTGGGTAAGGTTGCGGTTATCTTTGGGCCGATATTTGTTGCATTGGTCGTACTCTAGACCTGCGGCAAAACTCTGCGCCCGGCCGGGCGGTCCTGTGCTACCATACAGGAACAGAACGTGAGGAGGATACATGGTCAAGCATATTGTTTTCTGGAAACTTAAGCCGGATGTAGATGGGTCAACCGCTTCCGAGAACGCGCGCCGAATGAAGGCAGTACTTGAGGAGCTGTGTGAGACAGTCCCCGGAATTGTTGCCCTCGAGGTCGGCATTAACTTCAATCCAAGTGATGCAGCCTACGATGTAGCGCTGTATAGCGAGTTTGAGAGCCGCGCTGGGCTTGAGTCTTACCAAAAGCATCCGGACCATGTGGCGGCTGCCGAGTTTGTGAAGTCGGTCGTCACCGAACGGGCGGTGGTAGATTACGAACTCTAGCTAAGGTCGATGTATTCGCGAGGGCGGAGGCCATTCTAACTTGATTACTACACATCTGTTTAGTATAATGTGGGAATGTTACTCCGCGCCTCCGAGCTTGAACCGTCCGATCCATCGGGCAGCACCTCCGTTTTTTCCTTTCCGTGGTTTCGCGGTCGGCTTGCTGTTGTAGGCGGACTTGGTGCGCTGAGTTACGCCGGGTCCTTGCTCGTTGAGGCCCAGGCGGCACATGAAACACCGGTCTGGATCAGTGCCCATGCGGCACCGGTGTATCCTCCCGACCTGTCATGCTGTGGTGTCCGCTGCGGTGTGCTTCCCTTTGTTCAGGTCAATGATGTACGAGCTGCTTTTGAGGCAGCCGAAATTTGTCTTCGCTCCGAGGCCTTTGGGTTCATTGTCCTGGATCTCCCTCCAGCTCAAGAGCTGGGTGAAAGTGCCCCGGCACGTCTTGCTCGCATTGCCGAACGTAAAGGTTGTGCGGTGGTACTGCTCTGTGACAACGCCGAGCACTATCCCGGCGGCCCATTGGTGTCCCTGCGCATAGCGGTGGAGAGACAGCCGCTAAAAGACGGCTCCTTTCTGTTGGAACTGCAGGTTCTGAAAGACAAACATAGCTTTGCTCGGACTCACACCACGAGGGTGCTTCATGGCCCTGATGGTTTGTATTAGTTTGCCAGCGCCAGCTCTGCAGCTGCTCATTCAGCGCGAGCCGCAGTTGCGGAATGTTCCGGCGGCGGTAGTAGATGAAAAAGGGCTCTGCATTCGTGAACGCAATAGAGCGGCGGCTGACCTGGGCATAGAGGTTGGACTCCGTTACGGTGCGGCGCTTACGCGTGCTCCCTCCCTGTATGTGGAGCCCTTGCAGCCGGAGCGGCTTGCGGCTGCACATGAACAGCTACTTTCGGTGCTGTACCGCTTAAGCGACCGGGTAGAGCGGCATGCAGAGGAGCACGGGGTGTACTGGCTCAGTACCCGTGGACTGTTACGGCCATACAACGGGGTGTCCGGGTACTGCACGGCGGTGCGGGAGCGGCTTGCAGCTGGCGGGTGGGCGGCCGCCGTGGCCGCAGGCCACTCGCATTTTGGCGCATATGTTGCCGCTAAACGTGGGTTGGAGTTGGGAGCGGTTTCGGCGGCGGTGGAGCGGCGTGCGGTGCGCGCGGTGGGGCTGGATGTGCTGGGCCTGGACGCCCTGCAGCGGCGGCGGCTTGAGCGGCTGGCGGTGCGGAGCATTGGGGATTTTTTACGGCTGCCTGAAAAGGAGGTTGAGCTGCGTTTTGGGCGCCGGGCCGGGGCCGCGTATCGTTTGGCGGCCGAGCGTGAGAACCTGCCGGTGCTGCCGTGTGAGGAGGCGGCCGAGCGGCGACTTCGTTGTGTGCTGGTGGCTCCGGCTCGGCGTTTGGAGTCGCTGTATGCGGAGTTGTACCCGCATATGTGTGCGTTCCTTGAAGCGGCGGTTGCACGAGGTGAGTTGGTGCTGGCGCTGCTCCTCAGTCTTGAGTTTGAGGACAGCTCGGTGCGGCAGGAGTGTGTGCGGCCAGCCGAGGCCGGGTGTGAGCCCAAACTATTCGAGCGTTTGGTGCGTCTGCGGTTGGACGGTGTTGAGTTCCCGTCGCCGGTACAGGCCTTTGTGTTAGAGGGTGAGTTCCGTTTGGGGCGGCAACACTCACTGGAGCTGTTTCCTCGTACGCACGGTCGTAGCGCCGCCGCCGAGGAACGGGCCTACAGTTTTTTGCGTGCCCGATTCGGTGAGGGCGCGGTGCGCTTTGCCCACCCGGCCGACTCCCACCTTCCTGAGAAGAAGTTCCGGTGGCGTCCTGAAAAGCTGTTCAGCTCGGAGTCTCCGGGGGGAGCGGAGCTTCAAGGGGGTGCGGCCCTCCCGGAAGACTCCCACCCACACCCATGTGTGGTACGGCGTTTGTTTGCCGAGCCTCGGCCCTTTGGCGGTATGGGTGCCACCGCGGGCACCGCCTCGGCTGCTGGCGGGCCCTACATCATCTCGACCGAGTGGTGGCATGAGGTCGGGCCGCGTTGTTACTACTACCTTCAGGGCCAGCGGCAACGGTTGCTCTGGGTTTACTTTGACGCACAAAGTCGGAGCTGGATGCTGCATGGCGGCCTCTGAACATGCGGCTGTTGGCCGTGACACCTGCGGCGCCTACCTTCCGCTGTGGTGTAAGTCCTACTACTCCTTTCTTGAGGGAGCCTCCTCTCCAGATGAACTTGTAGCGGCTGCCGCTGGCCATGGCTTGCCGGGAATTGCCCTCAG
Organism: Spirochaetales bacterium; assembly: GCA_007127105.1. Taxonomy (GTDB): domain Bacteria; phylum Spirochaetota; class Spirochaetia; order DSM-27196; family SLAA01; genus SLAA01. Next base: position 3,108 of record SLAA01000025.1, read on the forward strand.
CGACCGGGACGGACTGTATGGCGCGGTGCGGGCGCATGTCGCTGCTCGTGAACATGGGGTTCAGCTCCTGCATGGGGCGCAGCTTAGCCTGTCAGGTGGCCGGGTTGTGCTTATGTACGCGCTTGACCGCGCTGGGTATGGCAGCCTCTCTCACCTCATTACCCGAGGCCGGTCACGCAGACCAAAGGGTGAGAGCCTCTTGGAGCCGGAAGATATCCTTGAGTTCCAACCATCGGTCAAGGGTGCCGGTGCCGTGGTGCTCGTGGTGCCGGTGCTGAACGAAGCTGCCACCAGCCTTGTCGAGTTCCTGTTTCCAGCCTTTGGTCGAGCTCGGTTATTCCTTGGTGCGGTACGCCACGAGATCCCGGAGGATCGCCACCGGCATGTCCTGTTGGTGGAACTTTCCAAACGTTACCAACTGCGCACCGTGGCGACACCGGAGGTTCTGTATCATGACCCTGACCGGCAGCGCCTACAAGACGTCCTGACAAGCATTCGTCACGGTGTAAAGCTGAGCGAGGCGGGTACACGGTTGCGGCCCAACAACCGGTACTCGCTTCCGCACCCTGCCCACATGCGCCGGCGCTATCAGGACATACCGGAGGCGCTGAGCACCGGACTTGAACTTCTTGAAGGTGCTGAGTTCGGCCTGGAGATGCTGGAGTACCGTTATCCGGAAGAGCCGATCCCTGAAGGCTACAGCCGCGAAGGCAGACTGCGTGAGTTGTGCCGTCACGGTGCGCATGAGCGCTATGGAGCGACTATACCTGAGGCGGTGCGGTTGCAGCTTGAAAAGGAGCTGTCGCTCATACGCGAGTTGCGCTACGAGGGCTACTTCCTCACGATGTACGAGATTGTGGCCTTCTGTCGTTCCCAGGGAATTCTCTGTCAGGGGCGAGGCTCGGCGGCCAACTCGGTAGTGTGTTACATCCTGGGTATAACCGCGGTAGATCCGGTTCGCATGCAGTTGCTGTTTGAGCGCTTTCTCTCACGTGAACGGGCCGAGCCACCGGATATCGACCTGGACATAGAACACCAGCGACGAGAGGAGGTGATTACCTATGTGTATCAGCGCTATGGGCGACGGCACGCGGCCATGGTAGCCAACACTATTCGTTACCGGCCAAAGTCGGCCTTGCGCGATGTCGGCAAGGTACTTGATATACCGCAGCTGCATATTGAACGTGCGGCACGCTTGTTGGGACATCGCTCTGAGTCCATAGAGCCGGCGTTGCGTGACGCTGGACTAGCCTATGACAGGCCACCATACCTGCTGCTGCGCGAACTTGCCGAGCAACTCTGCGACGTTCCCCGCCACCTCTCCATACATCCCGGCGGATTTCTGCTGGGAGCCGAGGAGGTGGCAAGCATTGTGCCGGTGGAGAACGGGCGCATGCCCGGGCGCACTGTCATTCAGTGGGACAAGTACGATATTGAGGAAATGAATCTCTTCAAGGTGGACCTCCTTGGGCTTGGGGCACTCACGCATTTGCGTATGGGCTTTGAACTCCTGCATCGACATTGTGGGGTCGATGTCTCCATGGCCAGCATCCCCGTCGATGATCCGGCGGTCTATGAAATGCTGCATCGGGCAGACACGGTCGGTGTATTTCAACTTGAAAGCCGAGCCCAGATGGCAATGTTGCCGCGGCTGCTCCCAAAGCGTTTTTACGACTTGGTCATTGAGATAAGTATAGTGCGGCCTGGGCCTATCGCCGGTGGTATGGTACACCCATATCTCAAACGTCGTGCAGGAGAGGAGGAGCTTAGTTACCCGCACTCTGCATTGATTCCGGTGCTGGAGCGTACACTTGGGGTTCCCATTTTCCAGGAACAGGTCATGAGAGTTGCTATGATTGCGGCCGACTACACACCGGGAGAGGCGGACCAACTCCGGCGCGACATGGCGGCCTGGCGACGGCACGGGGTCATAGAGCGACACCATGACCGCATTGTCGGACGCATGAGCGCCAAAGGAATTGAACCACGATTCGCCGAGCAGGTATTTGACCAGATCCGTGGCTTTGGCGAGTACGGATTCCCGGAGAGTCATGCCGCGGGCTTTGCGCTTATTGCCTATGCCACCGCCTGGCTGCGAGCCCGCCATCCGGTTGTTTTTACCTGTGCCCTGCTTAATGCCTGGCCCATGGGCTTTTACTCACCGGCGACTATTGTGGAGGACGCCCGGCGCCATGGCGTGCACATGTTGCCCTTATGCATTGTGCACAGTGACTGGGACTGTCTGCTTGCCACCCGTGAGGATGGAAGCTTTGCCGTGCGCATGGGCTTTCGGTACCTCAAGGGTTTTGGACAGAGCGAGTATGAGCGTCTTGAAGACTACCGGCGGCGACAGGATGTTGGGACTCTAAGTCCAGCAGCGTTACAGTCCGAGATTGGACTCTCGGCTGCAGCGGTCGAACTGTTTGCCGAGGCGGGAGCCCTTGACCTGCTTGAGTCCAACCGACGGCGCGCGGTCTGGCGAGGTGGCTCGCCTCACCATCAGCAGGGCACTGCAACAGGGGCTGCCTCATATCAGCACACCTCGCAGGATGCTCTCTCTACGCTGCTGCGTGGGTTTGAGCAGCCCTCACCAGACTTTGATGCTCCCGGCCCGGAGGAACAGATCCTCTGGGACTACGAGTCTACCGGCCATAGCACCGCAGGCCATCCTATGCAGCGCTTTAGGGAGCTGTTGAGGTCGCTTGGTATGAAGGGGGCGGAAGATGTGTTATCCAGTTCCAACGGCAAGCGCGTGCTCTATGCTGGAATGGTGATCTGTCGGCAACGGCCTTCAACAGCGGGCGGGATTGTTTTTATCACACTTGAGGATGAAACTGGGTTTATCAATCTCATACTTCGCAGCTCCGTGTTCGAGACATTTCGCGCATTAGTGGTGGGTAGTTCAGTATTAGGTGTAGAAGGGAGAGTGCAACGCTCAGATGGAGTTGTGCATATTCTGGTGGAGCGATGTTTTGATCCCTTCCGGCTTCAGAGAGCTGAGGGCACACCCGGGGCTGCGACTCAGCACGCCAGCCTTCCGCAAGACTACATTGGTAGGGACGGTCGGCCGGTGAGAGTTCAGAGTCGTGATTTCCAGTGAGGCGACGCTACACCTCGAGGTCTTTTGGCGCTGGCTCGGTAATTTCACCGTCGGGCTGGAGCAAGGTTGTCAAGGAGTCGAGAGCCTTGAGAATGCTGTCAACCTCATCTTCGCTCAGGCGATTGAGACCTCGAATGAACTCCGGCTTAAGGGGAGACGGTGCTTCTTCCAGAAAACGGACGCCAGGCTCGGTGATTTCAATATGAATCTGGCGGCGGTCGGCACTGGTGCGGGTTCGTCGTACCAGGTTCTGTTTCTCAAGTCGGTCAATTATGCCGGTCACGGTGCTGTTGTTGAGCGCGACAAGCTTGGTCAAGGCGCTGAAGGAAATAGGCCCGTGTTCGTATATTTCCCGCAGGCAAATAATCTGCGGAAGGGTGATCTTGTGGCTTTCCTGTAAGTGTTTTGAGTACTTATTAATTTCGTGTGCTATTTGCCGTAGACGCTTGGTAATATGAATGAAGAGGGGATCTACCATCTGAGTCTCTTGGGTCCGGCTTTGCTGTTCCATCATAATCCTTCTACCCCGCAAACCGCTGTTCGTCAATCCTGTAGCTTGACGAAAGCGATACTGTTCTTGTCACAATATATACTTTTTACAGAAAACATTTCAACTACAATCGTACGGAATTCGTGCGCCCGGCAGCCTTTTCGCTTAAGTCATTGAGTTCACTTGCCCCGGACTCGCCAGCGTGGTATGTTTTGGCTCCTTTTATGAAGAGTTCTGCAGCGCGATTAGCAGCCCTTGAGGGCTGGACCTCCATAGTCACGAATACTCTGCTTTTTACCCTCAAACTCTGGGTAGGTATGGCAACCGGCTCGGTTGCCATCATGGCTGATGCCTGGCACACAATTTCCGACTCGCTAAGCTCGGTGGTTTTGCTCATTGGTACCCGCACCGCGGTCAAACCGCCTGACCGCGAGCATCCCTTTGGGCACGGGCGCGCCGAACTCATTGCCTCGATCTCAATTGGTGTGCTGTTAGGTGTGGTGGGTTTCAGCTTTATTATTGAGGCGGGCGAGCGCTTGGTGGCGGGGGAGTCGGCGGAGTTCGGAGTTCTTGCTATTGCCGTGACCTGTGTCTCGGTGGTGGTTAAGGAGGCCTTGGCGCAGTTCGCCTTCTTTGTGGCGAGATCCACAGGATCTGGCACCATGCGTGCCGAGGCGTGGCATCATCGGAGTGACGCCGTCACCTCCGCGCTCATACTGGTGGGAATACTGCTTGGGTCAAGGATTCCCTGGATCGATGCCGCTATGGCTTTAATGGTTGCGCTCCTGCTGCTGCGGCTGGCCTTCGAGATTGTCAAGGATGGGGCGCTGCCGTTGCTGGGCGAACGACCCTCACAGGATCTCGTGTCCAACTTGCGAGCGGTCGCAAATGAAGTTAGTCCCGCAATTGGGGATATACATCACCTGCACCTGCATCGATATGGAGACCATGTTGAGGTTACATTTCACATTTGTTTAGACGGCGGAATGACCGTGAATGCCTCACACGATATCGTTGATTCGTTAGAACGAGCACTGCACGCACGCCTTGGGATTGAGGCTACGGTGCATGTTGATCCCGCCTGAACCGCTACCCATCATTGAAGTGCCGGCCGAACCCCAATTGTTTTAGTACCTTTCACCCATAGCAGCCGGGAATGCGGCATACATCAAGGAAGGAGTGGTACATGACTGAGTTTCACGAACCTGTCGAGGTTCTTTCGCAATCAACGAGGAACTATATTCGGGCCATTAACAGTCTCAAGGAAGAGTTGGAAGCGGTCGACTGGTATCAACAGCGAATTGACGGAGCAACCGACGAACAGCTTGAGCAGATTCTGGCGCATAATCGTGATGAAGAAATGGAGCATGCCTGCATGAGTCTGGAGTGGCTTCGGCGTAACATGCCGGGTTGGGATCAGGCGCTGCGCACCTACTTGTTCACTGAGGGCAATATTCTTGAACTGGAAGAGTCAGCGACCTCCGGTCATGGGGCCGAGTCACACGGACCGAAAGGAACTTCGGGTGGTGACCTTGGAATTCGAAAGCTCTAAAGGAGAGATTGAGTATGGACATACTGCGACAATCAATGGCCCCGCTCTCGGGAAATGCGTGGGAGGAAATCAACGAACAAGCCCGGAGATATTTTCGGAGTTTTCTGTCGGCCCGTCGTTTTGTAGAAATCTCGGGCCCGCATGGATGGGCCTATCCGGCCGCTCCTACCGGACGTTTGACGGTTCCCGAAGGCCAGGGAGATGAGCCGGTCCGCTTTGGGGTTCACAATGTGCAGCCATTGGTCGAAACCCGAGCAAGTTTTACCGTAGATATCTGGGAAATGGACAACATTACGCGAGGGCTGAGAGACCCGGACTTTAGTTCCTTAGAGGCGGCGGCACGTGAGGCAGCGGCTTTTGAGGAACGGGCTGTGTATCAGGGTTTTGCCAAGGGCGGCATATCGGGCCTTGTTGAGTCATCGGGGCATGAGGCGGTGGCGCTTGGAGACACAGCGGAGGAAATGCTGCAAGCGGTCTCGCGAGCGGTTCCCCTGTTTGTGTACTCCGGAGTGGAAGGCCCATACTCACTGGTGCTGGATCGAAAACACTGGCAGCAGCTTTCGACCTATGTCAATGGCTATCCGCTGCGGGACCATATCAAGAAGCTCATTGGCGGGGAGATCATTCTCTCCAATGCGGTCGATGTCAATGTCGTTCTCAGTACTCGTGGCGAAGATTTTGAGCTGGTGCTGGGACAGGACCTTTCCATTGGTTACGAGACGCACGATACTAAGACGGTACGGCTCTACTTCACCGAGTCATTTACCTTCCAGGTTCTGGACCCGGACGCGGTTATTGTTCTCAACGCGTAGTTCGCGTTATTATCGCCCTCTCTTGGGAGCGACCTTGCCTACGGGTAGCGTCGCTCCTTGAGTTCTGTTTCCCGCACACTTCTCCGTTAAAGCTCCGAGCCGAATCGTTCTTTATGGATTTTGCCCATGGGAAGCCGGTTTCTGTCGTGTGCTTGCTTCTCTTCCGCAGGGTACCCCAGTGCAATGATGCAGGCCACCGCCATGCTGGAGGGAATCTCCAGTACATCACGCACGTATTGCTCGGCCGAACTCCCAGGTGAGTGGAGGCGGTTTCGAATCTGAATCCAGCAACTCCCAAGGCCCAGGTCTTCCGCACCGAGGTAAATGTGAGTCGCGGCAATTGCGCAGTCCTCAACCCATACATCGGTTTTCTCGGGGTCGCCAAGGATAACCACGGCAACTGGAGCAGTTTCCAGCGCATTGGCGTTTGACTTTGCAACCGACAACTTGTCCAGGCGTTCACGCTCGGTGACCAGAACAAACTCCCATGGCTGTGAGCCTTTGGAGCTTGGTGCCATGAGGGCACCTTCCATGATCGTTCGGAGAGTCTCTTCTTCCGGTTTGCGTTCCGTGAAGCTTCGGACTGTTCTACGACTGTGCAGTAGCGTATCAATCACCGGTCGGCTCCTTTCTTGTGACAATGTCCTTGTAGTATACACCCGACTTTGTGAGAGAGCCGGCAGAAAATACGCTTGGTTGTTCAAGATTCCTGGGCGTTTGCGCACGGCCCCTGCTCTGCTATACTGCTCGTCTTATGCAACGACGCGTAGCACGAAAAGGATCTGAAGACGCAGCCGCACACCTGCCTGTGGGGCAGATAGCACTCATTGTTGGCCTCTTTCTCACCATGCTGTTACTTGGGTGGGTAGAGAATATCCGTGGGCCAGCAATACCTCTGCTCCGACTGGATCTGGGAGTGTCCTACCGTGGTGTCGGCCTTATGCTTTCCTCCTACTCGCTGCTGTACTTTCTTACCGTCTTTCTTGCCGGAATGGTGGCGGTACGCTTTGGACGGCGCACACTGCTGGTGCTTGGGTATCTTATTGCAGCCGCAATACTACCGGTCGCGCTGTTGGTCAACAGTTACCTTTCGCTTCTTCTGATGATGGGTGTGTTAGCGGTTGGGCTAGGAATTTTTGAGATTGTTCTGAATGCCGCAGGGGCAGATGTGTTTCCTCGTCGTACCGCCTTCATGATGAACCTGCTGCACCTCTTTTACGGTTTGGGCGCGGTTATTGGGCCGGTGTATGCTGGGTTGTTGTTCGATCATGGAATAGGATGGCGGCCCGCCTACGCATGGATGGCCGTGCCCTTTTTCGTGGTTCTTCCGGTGATAGTGCTTGGTCGTGCCGGGTCGGCCGCAGGGCAGGGGATTAACTCGGGTGCCGGAGCGAGCCTTGAGTCGGGTGAGTCGGGCGATTCGGGCGATTCGGAAGCAGCGGCATCAACCACAACAAAGGGGTTGCTGCGTCCGCATGCTGGCCGCATTCTTGTGCTCGGCCTGCTGCTTGGCGGCGCCATGACTTTTGAGCTGGCAGTTGCCGCCTGGCTGGTCAACTTCCTCGTTGAGGTTCGCGGGCTAAGCGCGGCCGCCGGGGCCGGTTATTTGGGTGCGTTCTTTGCGTTCTTCAGCCTTGGGAGACTCATTGGCGGGATTCCTGCCGAGCGGGTCGGCTACCTGCGACTCATTGAGTGGTTCCTGCTGCTGGGGCTGGCGAGTTTCGTTGGCCTGGTGGTCTTTCCGCGGGCAATCTACCTTGCGGCGGTGCTTGGGTTCTTCATCTCTATCCTGTTCCCCACCGTCATGGCAGTCATTATTCATGAGTTCCGTGGTTTGTCAGGAGCAGTGATGGGAATTGTCATACCTATGGCCGGAGCGCTCAACATGGTTTCCGGCCCGCTGCTGGGTGCCGCACACGACTATCTGGGCGTGAGCGTAGGCTTTTCACTTGTGGGAAGCTTTGCTCTGCTTGGTCTGCTCGCGGTGCGCCTCTTGCGGCGGGCTAGTAGCTGAGGGTAAGCTCGGCCCTTGGATAGTAATGTCCCAAGATGTCCTGGGCGCTGTACCCGTCCGAGGCCATTCCGGCAGCACCGGTTTGGCACATCCCGACTCCATGGCCCCATCCTGCACCGGTGAAGATGAAGTACTCCGGCTGGCCGTCCGGGCCGAGTTTGGGCTCAACCATAAAGAGGTTACTGCGCAGGCCGCCTAGTCGGCTTCGAATAGCGTCGCGACGAACGACCTCGGCGCCATTCGTGCCGGTAATGAGTACGGCCTCAACACGGCCGCTGGTTCCGCGTGCAAGTGGAGTAACAGCGGTGACCGAACCCAGTCCAGCGTTCCGGTTGCGGTTGAGTATATCGTCCCTGTGAACCCAAATGCTCCAACGGTAAGCGCTGCGTGAGTAGAGTCCTTCGATGTTGCTGTAGCTCGGAGGGGTGCTTTCGAGCCAACGCATAAGCTGATCGGGTGCCTCGGGCTCGTTGCGCTCCGGCAGCATCTTGTCCGACACACCAATGAGCGCAGTGGAGCTACCCCATACGCTCGCACTGCTCTCGGTGTATCCTGCGGTGTTGGCCGAGTACACTGCGTTCAGCACCGCGCCATTTGCTCGCAGTACCTGACCACGAGTTGCATTGACTGCCGCGGTAGTGCGAGGATGCTCACCACTAATCCCCCGGTAGTAGTGTGAGGCCACCGAACTCAGCAGGTCAAAGCCTCTCGCCCGGTAGCGTCCATTCATTCCGGCAATGGTATAACTGCGCGCAGCAATAGCCTGGGCTTCTAGTGCGGCCTCGGGCCAGTGCGCTGGCATCTCGGAAGGTACAACCGAGTAGAGGTACTCCTCCATGTTGACCGTGTTCACAACGGTCATGCCGTCGCCACGGCGAAAGAACTCAATCTCACCGCGGTAGTACCGGTCTTCGCGTCCTGAACTGAACTGGCCATGGCCAAACTCAAGGTCAAACAAGACGGTGCTGCGTTCCGGTTCGAGGTAGCGAATCCTGACCGTCTCGGACGTCAGTAACAGCGGTTCTTCATTCGCATTGAGCACCTCAAGTCCATTCTCGTTGTGCGTCTGAATGGTGAAGAGATCCTCGGAGTTACCCCGAATGGCCGAAATCGGCCTGCCGTCACGAATCTCTTCAAGTATCCATGCCCCACCGCTGCGCGCCTGGAGGGCAGCTACATTTTCTGCGAGTCCTATGCGTACGGTCGGAATTGCGTCCCGGTCGGAGCTCAGTGTTGTCATGCGGGGTGCGCGAGTTGTGGCGGTTCGTTCAGCGAGCTCGGCCTCACGTGTTTCGGTGAGTTCGGGGTAGCTATCTTCCAAGGAGCTGAGTTTGGCCCGAACATCCTCGTTCCATGGGAGGCTGAGTTCGGCTCGTTGCAATAACCTGTAGGCTGTGTCTCGACGTCCAAGAGCAAGGTAGCTTCGGGCAAGCGGCAGCAGTGCCGATGTGAGATTGGCATCTTGGCGGAGCGCTCGTTCATAGGCCTGTACCGCACCTTCATAATCGGCAAGCTCCAGTCGGGCAGCTGCAAGCTGAAGCAGGGCCTGCGGGTGATGTCCGACCGATGCAACGAGCAGCTCCAACACCTCCTTGGCTTCATCGTGACGCCCAAGCTCGCCAAGGGCTGTTCCGTACCAGAAATACTTCTCGTTGCGCACCGAAGGGTTGAGTCTCTCGTCCGGTTGCGAGATCATCTGAGCTAGTCCATCCGCCATGGTTGCGCGGAAATGAACAACAGCCTCCTCAAAGCGGCCAGCGACCACCAGTGTACGCCCCATTTCATAGCCCAGACGCTGTTGAAGCTCTGCTTGAGAGTGCTCCTCGGCCCCATCCAATGCCTGCACCAGAATCCGTTCCAGCAACTCCTCATAGCGTTTAAAAGACTCCTCAAAGCGGCCAGCTTCGCGCAGTAATCGGGCATAGTTGAGCACCGCATCTATGTCGGAGGGATACTCCTTGCTCATCCGAGCGAGCTGCGCCAAAGCTCCGTCGCGGTCACCATGGTAGTAACGTGCGGTGGCAGGAGCATTTCTGCCGCTGCTCCGTTGAAGGGAGAAATCCTGATTTCCTCCCTCAAGGCCGGGAAGCAGCACCGGGAGTGAAAACAACAGGAGTCCGATACAGTATCTTGGGGTGAACGTCACACTATCTCCTCGTGACCATTATGTAGCGAACTACAAGGTGTGATTCCATGCTTTCTCCAACCCTTGTCGGTCAAAATTTCATGGGGATTGAAGGCGGATTTGTACTCCATCTTATGACACCCGGAAACCCAGAATCCCAGATGGTAGTGCTCACGTCCCATCCGGCGGCACAACTCTATTTCGTGCAGTACCGAGTAGGTCCCGAGGCTGCGTACAGTCTCGTTCGGGTCAAAAACGAAATACACACTCGAGAGCGAGTTTGGTAGGATATCTATCCAGCCCGCGCCGATGAGCCGTTTGCCAACCTGGTAGAGAGCAACAGCGGTGGTTACCGGAGAGTCACACAGGAAACGAGTGAAGTCTTCCGGGCTGGTATCGTGGTCTTCCGGGTGACGAGCATGTTGGTAGCGCGTATAGAGGTCGTATATCTCGGTCGAGTAGGCGGAAGGCAGGAGCGTTGTGTGTACATCGCTATTGCGACGAAGAGTCCGGCGCTGTGACTTGCTGAGCGTGAACTTACGCGTTGGAATGCGGAGGGGGATACACTCCGAGCAGCCCGCACAGGCATTACGGTAGAAGATATCGCCACTGCGGCGCCAGCCGTGATCTATGAGTTCCTCATAAATCGAGACCGGCATCAGCTCGGTGCGAAAGGCGTGGGTGGTCCAGTTGCGATTCTCTAAGTAGGGGCATGCCCCGTTTTCTACCTGCGAAAACTGGAACTCCATAGTCTCTTAGGGGTACCTCACCTGTTCGGCAAGGTAACGTGCTGTTGCCTCGTCGCGGGTAATGAGCAGATGCTCATGCACCGCCCAACAACGGCGAGAGTTCTGGCTCAGGTCGTAATAGGGCTCCTCCACGCGAAGCCCAAGGTGTTCACCGGACTGTGTCAGCACGACATGCCCGAGACGATCAAACAGCACAAGTGATGCCGCAATATCCCAGAGCTTGAGCCAGCATATGTAGCCACCATAGCGGCCGGTCAGAACGTTGACTATTGAGTACACGCAGGAAGAAATGGTCTGTACCGGATTCTCACCCAGGAAGCGGCCGCGCTTCGTCACTCCCTGTGCCAGACTCACCATTCCTGACTGTGGGGAGCCTGCCGCTCGGGGTCTGAAAAGCTCCAGTTGGCTGTCCTCGGAAACAGAGGCTGAGTAATGAGGTCTCCTTGGTTCTGTTCCAATCAACTGCGGTGAGGCATAGACATCCTCTCCAGCCGTGGTAATAAACTCACCGGTGCTCGGAACAAACAGGGCGCCTTCCACTAACTCACCCTCATGCATGAGCGCGACCGAGATGCCCCAGCTCGGCAAACCCGCGGCATAGGCGGCAGTACCATCAATGGGGTCAACCACCCATGTTGTTTGCTCGAGTGCGAGTTCGGGCGCCCCCGCACCTTCGGCCTCGACTGTCTCCTCGCCAATCCAGTTGTGCCCTTCCTGTACGAGGTCTGCCCGCAGTCGACGCTCCAGTTCTTTATCGATATCGGTCACGGGCGAGCCGTCCGACTTGGACTCGGTGTGCAAGGTGTCCTGTCGGTCAAGTGCATAGGCCCCAAGCTCAACCATGAGGCTTTGTATGTGTGTCGGATTCCAGTCGGGGTGCTTCATAGAACTGCAGTATATCGCGCCGTTGCTCGCCTGAAAAGCCAGGGCTGGCATTCGGCCTCATCAGCTCATGTAATCGTAGAGCTATCCTAATAGCACACCCCCACCCCAAGTAGTTCACGCGTTATTGACGGACAGGAGGAATGGTGACACAGTTGGGTCATGATTACACTGCCAGTATCTGATGGAAGCGAGTACCGCGTGCATCCCAGCAAGATCATTGCGCTGGGTCTGAACTATCATGCACACATTCAGGAGAGTGAGTCCGTACGTGTGCAAGGA
>SLAA01000026.1 GCA_007127105.1 Spirochaetales bacterium
GACAGCAAGGCCATGGCCCTCCTGGGTGACAAGATTGCAGCCAAGGAGCTGTGCGAAACGTCCAAGGTCCCAATCCTGGCGTGGAGTCGCGGGCCGGTGAGGAGCGTTGCCGAGGCACGAACTCATGCCCAGAACATTGGGTATCCGTGTATCGTGAAAGCGGCAAATGCCGGGGGCGGACGCGGCATACGCTTTGTGTATACCCCCGAGGAACTGGAGCGACAGTTTAACTCGGCCCGTGAAGAAACGGTGCGGATCACTGGTGACGATATCGTCTTTATTGAGCGTTTGGTTGAGAACGGTCGCCACCTTGAGGTGCAGTGCCTTTCGGACCGCCACGGTACCGTACACACCTTCGGTGTTCGGGACTGCTCGGTGCAAAGGCGCAACCAGAAAATCATTGAGGAGACTCCCCCACCCGGTTTTTCGCCGGAGCAAATTGCCGAAATTGAGGCAGCCGCGCATAGACTCATGGAAAGCGCAAACTACGAGAGCGCCGGTACGGTTGAGTTCCTCTACGACATCAAGTCCAAGGACTTCATCTTCATGGAGGTCAACACCCGACTCCAGGTTGAACATCCCATTACCGAGCAGCTCTACACAGTTGACTTGGTTAAGGGGCAGATCGATGTCGCCTTTGGAAACAAACTTCCCGAGGAGCGAGCGGTTCCCCGCGGAGCTGTCATGGAGGTTCGACTCAACGCCGAGGATCCAGACCGCGACTTTACCCCATCTCCCGGCCGGGTTGTGCGCTACACAATACCGTCAGGCCCTGGCATTCGTGTGGACAGCGGCATTGAGCACGGCAGCGTTATTCCAACCGACTTCGACTCCATGATTGGCAAGATCATTGCCTCCGGGCCTACCCGGCACGACGCTATGGCGCGTCTGAAGCGTGCCCTCAAGGAGTTGCGCATAAAGATAGAAGGCGGGACAACCAACCGTGCCTTCTTGCTGGACTTGCTCAGTACCGAGGAAATACAAAAAGGCGGCGTTCACACCCGTTTCGTAGAGGAACTCCTTGCTAAGCGGAGCACCTTACGCACCCGCACCGACTGGGAGATTGCGTTGGTAGCAACCGCAATTGAGCAGTACATTTCCGGCTACCGTGAGGAGCTGGCAAACTTCCGAGGGCAGCTGAGCTCCGGAGGATACCCCCGAGAGGTGGCTGTCTCCAATGGGCGCAAGGTAACACTAAGCGCCGCTGGCACCGCTTATGACTTCCTGGTCAGAGCGCTGGGGCAGAACAACTACCTCATTGAGTACGACAGCGTGGCGCTCATGGCTACCTATGTGGAGCATGAACATGAGTCACTCCTGACCTACCATAACCGCAGATACCGCATTCAAATGGTTGACCGCGGCGATGCACTGCAGTGCGAGGTTGAGGGTGTTCCCTACAGCATAGAGATTGAGTCCGGTGGGGCGGTCAAGGCCCCCTCGCCTTCACTCGTCCTTTCCATTGCAGTTGAGCCAGGTCAGAGCGTTAAGCGTGGCGATATTCTGCTGTCACTGGAAGCCATGAAGATGGAGATGGTGGTTGAGGCGCCGGACAGCGGCACGGTTAAGGAGATTCTTGTACGCAAGGGCGAGCAGGTTGCTGCCGGGCAGGAACTCCTGCAGCTGGAACTGGGCGAGGCCGGGCCGGAAGAGCCGCAGGAAGAGTCGGTTCGGATTGTGTTCTCACCACCCCCTGAGACGTCTGCCGCCTACTGGGAACTCCTTGAGCGCGAGTACTACGGACTGTTCCTGGGTTTTGACCACCGAAGCGATGCCGGAGCATTGCTGCAGGGAATGATCAAGATTGCCGCCCAAGACGAGCGCTTTCGTCTCCGCATGATCCATCTCATTGCAGAAGCGGTGAAAATGTACTCCGACCTGGAGATGCTGTATGACCCTACTCCTCTGCTTGCTACCGGCTTTGCTCGCGCAGCAAGTTCGCAAGAGCTGCTCATGCACTACTTCAAGCGCCGAGCAGATGCGGAAAAAGGTCTCCCTGAGCCTTTTCTGAACAATCTCAGAGCGGCACTCCAGCGGTATTCGCTGAGCTCAGAGGCGGATGAGGAACGCTCACTTGGGGTGCTCCACCGCATTTACAAGAGTCACGCTGCGCTCGCAACCAAACGGATGTTGCTGCATGCCTCGCTGTTTGCGCTTGAACAGCATGCAGATCCAAACGAGGTCGGAAGTGAACTCTCAAACGCCCTCGACCGCGTTGCCTATCTTGCGCAGCAAGATGCACCCGGCCTTGCAGACTCCGCCATTCACGCGCGCTACCACTTTGTTGACCGTGAGATGTTGGAAACGATTCGTGAGGAAAAAATTGACAAGGTCACCCGCACCCTGGACCGGCTGTCACAGGAAGGAGCCGAAACGCGGCTTACCGAGCGCGCCATCTCCAACCTGGTAAACAGTGGCCAGAACCTGTTAGGCGAGCTCGTCAAGGCCGTCACCAATGGTGACACTCGACGGCGAGAGCTGGCGCTCATGGCCCTTGGCCGGCGCTACAGCCGCGACCGGGATCTAACAAATGAGAGCATTGCGGCAACAAGCGGCTTGTATATTTTTCGCGCTGAGTACACAGACGTACAAGGGAGCGGAAATACGGTAACTGCGGTGAGTCGCCTTTCCGACACACCCGGCTCCATTGCTGCGCTCGGCGAATACCTCGCCGAGACCGGCTCGGCCTCCGAGGCGCTCCTCCTGCAGCCGAACGGTGATCCGAAAATTGCAGTCGAGACGGTGGTAGCCTCGTTGAACCAAAGCAAACCGGCGGCGGATGTAGTCATTCTCTGCCCGGTCGCCTCGGACGGCACCCGGCTGTACCGCAGTTTCGTTCCAGGTGCCGATGGGTGGCAGGAAGATGCTTCGCGTTTCTCGTTCAGCCCACTTGCCTACCGCGAACTGCGAGTATATCGACTTGTGAATTTCGACACCAAGGTCCTGCATTACAGCGACGGCATTCGACTCCTGCAGTTGAATGCCAAGAGCAACCCCAAGGATGAACGCCTCATAGCACTGGCCGAGGTTCCAAGCTCGCGCATAGAGTTTGACACCGAGGGCCGCATTGTTCGAATGATTGGACTTGAGAAGGTGCTCATGGAGGCGGTCTACGCCATACGGGCCGAGCAGGCAAAACGCAAACGGCGGTTGTACTGGAACCGTATTATTATTCATAACCGGTCGGTCATGCAGACGACCCTGGAGCAGGTGCAGGACTATGCTGCCCGCCTTGCCGCACGTGTCACGGACCTGGGGCTTGAAAAGAGTGTGCTGTACTCGCGCAGACCCAAGCATGAAGGCCCGTCCGATAGTGACCAGGTAGTAGAGACCGAGCTGCTTTTTGAGAACATATCCGGCACCAACTTCACCATGCGTCGCCGTACACCCTCACTTGAACTGCTCCTGCCCATTGATGAGTACGCTGGCAAGGTTATTCGTGCTCGCCAACGCGGCAACCTCTATCCGTACGAGATCATTAAGATGGTTACTCGCACCGGCTTCCCGGTAAGCGAGACCTATCCACGCGGTGAGTTTGAGGAGTACGACCTGGATCCAAAGAACCCGGACACGGCGGTCTCGGTTAAGGGGCGGCCCTACGGCGAAAACTCCAGCAATCTGGTCTTTGGAGTTATTACCAACCAGCTTGCCTCTATTCCAGCGCCACTGCGCCGCGTCATTATTCTTTCGGATCCAACGGTGGACATGGGTTCACTGGCCGAGCCGGAGTGCAGGCGTATAAATGCCGCCATAGACATGGCCGAGGCTGAGGGCATACCGGTTGAGTGGTTGCCTATTTCCGGTGGTGCAAAAATTGACATGGAAAGCGGGACAGAGAACCTTGACTGGACTGCTCGTACCGTGCGTCGGATTATTGAGTTTACCCAAGCAGGAGGCGAGATCAACATCATTGTGGCTGGCATCAACGTCGGTGCTCAGTCCTACTGGAACGCAGAGGCCACAATGCTCATGCACACCCGCGGTGTGCTGATCATGACCGAGGATGCATCTATGTTGCTCACCGGCAAGAAGGCACTCGACTTCTCTGGCAGTGTCTCGGCAGAGAACAATGTTGGCGTTGGCGGTGTAGAGAAGATTATGGGGCCCAACGGTCAGGCACAGCTGCGAGTGAAGAATCTGTACGATGCATACAGTGCACTGTACAACCACTACGCCATGAGCTACTCAGTGGTCGCCGCCGTTGATACAGGAAAGGCTGCCATTAAGAGCTCAGGGGCAGCCATGACCACAAGCGACCCGGTTGACCGCGATATCACCGAGTATCCCTACTCAGACCCTCTGGGGCAGGGCTTTACCAAGGTTGGCGATATATTCTCGCTCACTCTCAAC
>SLAA01000012.1 GCA_007127105.1 Spirochaetales bacterium
AGGCTAAGCGCGAGGCAGTGCAGCAGAACATGCTCATGGCGGCCGCGCATGAGCAGCTGCGTCTGAGCGACGAACAACTGGAGTGGTGGCCGAGTATTATGGAGTACGTACTCAGGCACGATATCAGCGCCGTTGCAGTGCTCGACAAACAGTTGCGCTTTATGTACGTGAGTGAGCGCTTTCTTGAGGACTACGGCGTGAGTTATGCCTCGGTCGTTGGTATGCACCACTACGATGTCTTTCCGGAGATCCCCCAGAAGTGGCGCGATGTACACCAGCGTGCGCTGGAGGGTGAAACGCTGCGCTCAGAGTCTGACTCCTTTGAGCGTCCGGACGGAACGGTGGACTACACCCGCTGGGAGTGCCGCCCGTGGTACGCGCCCGACGGAACGGTGGGCGGAATTATTCTGTACACCGAGGTGCTGACGCCCTTCATGCAGGTTCAGGACGAGCTCCGCCTCTATGCAGCAGAGAAAACAACACTTCTTAAAGAAGTGCAACACCGAGTGAAGAACACTATGATGACGATGGGAAGCTTATTGTCATTACAAGCCTCCACCCTTCAATACCCGGAAGCGGTTGCCGCAATAAACGACGCCCGGAGCAGGTTCCAGAGCATGGAACTCCTCTACGACCAACTGTATCGAACGGATGGTACTGCCGAGACTTCGGTGCGCGAGTACCTGAGCAGCTTGATACACACAGTGATAGAGCTCTTTCCCGGGGGAGATACGGTGCAGGTAACTACCGAGATTGACGAGTTCAATCTTGGTATGAGGCAGCTCTCAACTGTGGGAATGGTCATGAACGAGCTGGTGACGAACGCCATGAAGTACGCCTTCCGCGGTCGCGACAGTGGGCGTTTCTTTGTCGGCGTGCGTCGTCAAGATGAGTCGGTACGCATAGTTGTTGAGGACGACGGTCCAGGCCTGCCAGGGGCGTTCAAGGAAGAACTGCAGGCGGGCTTCGGGCTGGACATGGTGAACGCTCTCACTGAGCAACTTGGTGGCAAAATACGCTTTGAGAATAATGGCGGAATGCGAACAGTGCTGGAGTTCGGGGTTGGCCCTCGGGGCGGCTGTTAGCCCGCTCCGGCGTTGCCCACGTGCCCCGTGCCCCGTGCCCGCAGCTACTGTTAGAACTTCGTGAAACGTGTTTGAAATTGGTTAACCTGGTTTTCACCTTCTTACCTGTGGGCTACTATCCTGCGTATGAGAATAGCAATGAGCTGCGCAGGTGAAGGATTTGGTCATGTTTCACGGATGATTAGCTTTGCACAGGGCTTACAGACTCGGCATGAGCTCGTGCTCTTTGCGCCGAAGTCCGTGCAGCATCATATTCGGCGTAGCCTACCTCAGGCTACTGTAATCACTATTCCGTATTTCCACCTAACCAAGAAGGATGACCGGATTGTCTACCTGGATACGGTACGGCAGAACTTTGCCAAGTTTATTCGGTTCAGGGTCGATGTCCGAGCTATTCGCCAGCAACTCCATAAGCAGCGAGTGCAGGCGGTAGTCAGCGACTACGAGCCGTATCTCCCGGCCGCAGCGCGGGCCCTGGACTTACCGGTGCTTCAGGTCAACCACCCGGCCGTTGTGTTGCGGTACCCAAGTGCCTCGCCGGACGCCCTCATAGCCTCTGCAGTCGCACGGCTCATGATGGGGCGCTATGACCGCAGACTCTATGTCTCGTTCTACAATGGCGATGTCGGGCCAATTCTCCGTGATGAGTTCAGCAGCAGGCGGGTAGAGCGCGGAGACTACTATGTAGTGTACGTCAAACCGACCTATCGCCGTCGCGTTGCCGCCGAACTTGAGCGTCTTGCGGTGAGCAACTATCTTATGTTCCCCAACCCAAACCTAAACTATGCAGAGGCGCTTGCCGGGTGCAAGGGTGTTATTACCGGAGCTGGGCACCAGAGTCTGAGCGAGGCGGTCACCCTTGGCAAGCCGGTCTTTGCAATTCCGCAACGGGGGCAGTATGAACAGCGGCTCAATGCGCGCATGCTGGTTGCCTCGGGGTGGGGAATGAAGGGGCGCTTTTCCAATCTTGGCAAAACCCTCCCCACCTTCATTGCCTCCATCGACCGTTTCCCGCAGCTGCCCCAACTACCTCGGTCGCCGCACCTAACACAAGGATCCCTGTCCGCCGCCGGATACCAGGATCAGCACGGCAACAGGTTCCGCTTTGTGAACGACCGCGAGCTTGCGGTGCAGTACATTGAAAACTTTGTCAAAGAGTATGCCGGTACCGGTGTGGTTCAGCGGTTCATTATGCATGTGCAGGCAAATATGCAGCACACACTTCAGGCACTCGGTCTCGCGGGGTAGAACATGGTGTATTCCGAAATCGACCGCCTTGTTCCAAAGCGTGGCACACCTGCTCTGTCGCATGCGCACAGCAACAAAGGTAGCTCCATTCACGACTTTAGCTATAACAATCTGACACGGCTCTTCAAGAGCACCGAGCCGCAGCCGTTACCCCAGGATAGACCCATCGTGATCTTCAGTGATTTTCATGCTGGCGACGGCAGCTCACGAGACGACTTTCTGGCCAACTCGGACCTCACCATGGAAGTGCTGCAGGAGTACTACCGGCGTGGCTTCCGGCTCGTTCTCAACGGAGATGTGGAGGAGCTGCAGAAGTTTCCAATGAAGAGAATTCGCCAGCGTTGGGGGGAGCTTTACGCCATCTTTGAACGCTTTGCGCGTGGGGAGCGTCTCGTGCGCCTGGTTGGAAACCATGACCTGCAGTTACTTGCGGAGCAAGGTGTCGAGGCGCCGGTGCAACAAGCGCTCCGCTGGGAAGTTGGCGACCCGAAAGCACCTGACTCAATCTTTATTTTTCACGGACACCAAGCCTCGCGTCGCTATGAACTCTACAATGATCATGTCGGGTGGCTTCTGCGAAATGTGGTAGGAAAGCTACCGGTCAAGAACTACTCGGTTAGCCATGACAACCACAAGAAGAAGGTACTTGAGGAACGAGTCTACACCTTCTCACGGCGGCAGCGCATTATGTCAATTATCGGCCATACCCACCGGCCGCTGTTTGAGTCGCTCTCCAAGACCGACTGGGTGAAGTACAACATTGAGCGTCTCTGCAGGCAGTACGCAACCGTCGGCGCGTCCGAGCGTGAGGCAATTCATGGTGAGATCAACGATTTCAAGAAGTACCTCGCGCGCACTGTGCCCGACCGCCGGGCCGATATCGGCAGCATCTACCACGACAGCTTCGTGGTGCCCTGTATGTTCAACTCCGGTTGTGTCCTTGGCAAGCGCGGGATCACCTGCATTGAGCTCAGCGGTTCCAACGTAGCGCTCACGTACTGGTTCGACCGCAACCGCACCAAGCGCTACCTGCGCTACGAAGGTTACGATAGCCGCAACTTGGAGGGAACACCGTATTATGAGACAGTCATTCAGTCCGAAGCACTCGACTATATCTTCTCACGCATCCATCTATTAAGCTAGTGGGCCGCTCGGAGGCCGGGTTCGGTCCGGCTTGTCCGGTGCTCTTCCCAGGAAGAGCGCGGTCTTCATGAACTCCCATGCCTGGGCTGCGCCGAAGTGTCGAATGCCTGCCAGGAAGTAGTGAAGTCGTAATCCCCACCTGCCGCCGACAGGAAGGAATCCAAAGAGCTTTCCAAGACTCATGCCTCCCAATGGAATCACCCAGCCCGGATCTACCGGGTGAAATGCTCGCAGCTCCCGGCCCTGCATGACGCGCACGCAGTTGTCCGCGGCCAGGCGGCCTGAGTCGTAGGCAAAGATGAGTGCCCGGCGCAGGACTGCATCACCGTTGCTCAGGGCGGCTGCATGACCTTTGCCCAGGGCGGCTGCATCTCCGGCAACAAAAACTTCCGGATGCACAGGGAGTTGCAGATACTCGTTGGTCTGAAGGCGCTTGTCGCGGGTTTGGTCAACGCTGCCAGCTATAGTGTCATTGGCACCCTGCATTCCGGCGGTCCAACAGACTACCGGGTTGTGTACCGTTGTACCGTCGGATAATTTGGCAACCGTCGAGTTCAGCTCCTCAAGAGAAACGCCGGTCTTCAGTTCGACCTCTATGCTCTGAAGATATGCGAGTACCTTGCGTCTTCCTTTTTCTGGAACAAAAGAGAGAATGCTGTCCGCTCGCTCCACCACAAGAATGGATAGTCCCGGGCGCAGATCTGCAAAACCATGGTGGGCAAATGTGGCTACCTCCAGCCCGGTGTACCCACCCCCAACCACCACCAGCGTGGTGTGGTCTGTTTCACGCGATGAGCGCAGGAGTTCGGCGCGAAGGGACTCGGCCGCCGTATAGGA
>SLAA01000231.1 GCA_007127105.1 Spirochaetales bacterium
GGTATTATCCTGGCCTCGGCCATGAGCGTTGAGGACGCCATAGAGGCGGTGCTTGACCAGGCCCGCAGAGTTATTCCCTACCGGAGCGCCGGGGTTTACATGGTAAAGGACGAGGCGGTGCGTCTCGTTGGTGGCAGTGATACTCCCGGCGATATCTCCTTTGACCTGATATCGCAGGACGAGCATATTGGCAGGCTAGAGCTCTGCACCGAGGACGACAAGGCACTTAACGACCGACAAACAGAGTTGCTGCGGGCATTTGCAGATCAGGTGGCCGTCGCGTTGCGGGCGTCGCGCCTGTATGACGAGACCCTCGCCCTGGCCATGACCGACTCGCTCACCGGACTTTCTACCCGGCGTGCCTTTGAGCACCTTGCCT
Source organism: Spirochaetales bacterium (assembly GCA_007127105.1). Classification (GTDB taxonomy): domain Bacteria; phylum Spirochaetota; class Spirochaetia; order DSM-27196; family SLAA01; genus SLAA01. The sequence continues at coordinate 380 of SLAA01000231.1, forward strand.
CACATCGCATTGCTCTTGCCAAGCGGAATGAAGCCCCGGTTTCGGTGATGATGGTCGATATCGACTATTTCAAACAGCTCAACGACTGTTACGGTCATGCGGCTGGTGATCAAGTGTTACAGGCGGTAGGCGATGCGTTTCGTGAAACGCTCCGAAAAAGTGACGAGGGCTGCCGTTTCGGTGGAGATGAGTTTGTGATCCTCCTTCCGGGAACCGACAGCGAGCAGGCCTTGCTCGTTGCGCAGCGGTTGCGCGACTCGCTGAGACGTCTGGCTCCTGTGACCTTTGACTCGCTCTATGGTGTGGCGCCGAATGGTGGTGCGAATGGTAATGACGCCCCGCGAGAGGTCACCTTAAGCGTGGGCATTAGTTGCAAAAGCCCGGGTGAGTACCGCAGCATAGTCGACTTCCTCCTCACCGCCGACCAGGCACTGTATGCCGCCAAGCGAGACGGGCGAAATAGAGTGCATGTCCTAGAAGGTTGCCCAGACAAGGAGCCAGCAGTCTGAGTTTAGCAGTTCAGCCGAACTCACCGGTACCGGTTCTGAATGCCACTATTGGTCTTCTTCCTCGTCCTCGTCGTACTGGTGTTCAGCCTGCGCGGCGATTTCACGCATTTCCTGTTCGAAGAAAAACTCCTTCTCGCCGAACGCAGGTTTGAGTTCGGTCAGCCAGGCTGCCTCCGGGTCGTACTTTGCAAAGAATGGACGCTGTACCCAGTCAGGGTTCCGTCCCTGAATGAAGCGCAGAGCAAAAACCTTTTCGCCGTTGATCCAGGCAATACCCTGAATCTCAACCTTACCAGGGTTCGCCGACATACTCGGCCCCCGAGCGGTGCGTCCCAGGCCGGAGATACTCGTAATTGCTCCGCGGTAAATGTCCCAGGCCCGTGCAAGGGGAACGCGAAAGTACTGTGATGCACCGGTATCCCGCTCTACGAACATGTAGTACGGTACCAATCCGAGATTCACCTGTTTGCGCCACAACTCGCGCCAGACCTCGGTGCTGTCGTTAATATGCCTGACCAGCGGGGACTGAGTGCGAATTTGCGCTCCGGTGTTTCGGATGCGGGCTATGGCTTCCTGCACAATGGGGGGAGCCATCTCACGGGGGTGGTTAAAGTGAGCCATAATTGCCAGGTGACGGCCCCCTGCAACGACACGCTCCATAAGTCGCAGGAGCTCGTCGGCATCCGGGTCGGTGACGAACCGGTACGGCCAGTAACTAAGCGCTTTGGTTCCTATGCGTATGGTCTCGAGCATTGGCGGATCGGCATTGAGAACTGGGTTCAAATAGCGTTCAAAGAGGCGCGCATTCATGATGAGCGGGTCGCCACCCGTGAACAGCAGATCGGTGACCTCCGGGTGCTGGCCAAGGTACCGAACGAGTCCTTCGCTGTCCGGGGCCGAAAATCTGACCTCGGAGTCGGTGAGGAACTGGGGCCACCGAAAACAGAAGGTGCAGTAGGCATGGCAGGTCTGACCGGCCTGGGGGAAAAACAACACAGTCTCCCGATACTTGTGCTGCAGACCGGGGAGGCGATCTCCACTCAGTTGGGGGACGTTTAGGCTGACCTGCCCGGCCGGATGTGGATTGAGGTTTGTTCGAATTGCCAGCACCGTGGAGGCCAAGGTCTCTGGCGGTGCATCCTGGCGCAGGAGATCGGCAACCTTGTCAAAGTCCTCGGTGCTGAGCATTCCTGGCTGTGGCACCGTAAGCTGGTACATTGGATCATTTGGGATGTGTGACCAGTCTATAAGCTCATCTGCTATATAGGAGTTCACGCGGAAGGGAAATACCCGCGACACCACCTGTATTGCAAAACGGTCATCCGCGTTGAGGTTGGAGAATCCGGAAAGCTGCTCGAAATTACGTTCATCGAACGCACGGAACCTCGGTGTTTGTGTTGTGTGTTGCGACAAAGTGCCTCCCTGGTATACCAATACCCAATTCCTTACCACGCGTGTAAGCTATGGCTGGAGCTACAAAGGTAGCTCGACCCCGGCGCCGCCCATACCTTGATAGGTCAAGCTATCCGATCGCGCGAGACGCGAAGTTGTCGGGGTTAGATATAGTTTACCTTAGTTTTGGCGAATTTCGCAAGCCTTAGATCGCATTCAGTCGGTCGTGTGGCCGACTGGCTCAAGGTTAGTATATAGGTGGTGGTAGATAGTTTGTGCCTGGCCGTGCAGACACTGGTGCTTTCCGACGAGGTTTTAGCCCGAACTTTAAGAAGCGCAGGATCTCTTCGGGTGTTTCGAGTGCCTGGAGCGCCAATCGCGACTCTGCATCCTTGACTTTACCCGCAAGTGTAGAGAGAACCTGCACATGGGGTACCGCGCGTCGCTGCGGGCTTGCAATGAGAAATACGATGCGGGTGGGAAGCCGGTCCTGAGACCCAAAACTGATGCCGTTTAGCAACAATCCAACTGCCACGGAAATCTCTTTGGTTCCCTTTGTTCGCGCGTGAGGAAAAGCAACACCGTCGCTCATCGCGGTGCTCAACTCCTGTTCCCGAGCTAGAACATCGTGTAACACTGTCTCACGATCGTGAATTCTGCCGGCTGCTGCCAGGGAATCCACTAACTCGGAAATTATAGCCTTCTTGCTTCTTCCCTGGAGTCGGGGAATTATGCAACGGACATCAAGATACGGTGAAAGAACGAGTCTGGAAGACTCCGGTTCTATTCCCGTGAGCGCCCCTACACGCTCAGGATCGGTGACTTCGGAAAGACCGACAATTGTTGTGCGAATCTGCAGTAGGGTCTCATGCATGATGGTGCGGATGTACCCTACATCTTCTGGATCGGAACTAAACTCGAGGCTGGTCTCGTTTTGCATCAAGGAAAAGAACACTCGGTCGCGACGAAACTGGTATGTCGGCGGCGCAGTGTGCATGCGGACGTAAAAGAAGTCCTCAGCTCGAACCGCGTCAATGACTGCTGAGGCTACAAGTCGGGTCACCTCGGCGCTGGGAAACTCAAAGGGCAGCATCACCGGCTCCGCACCGCGTGCCGGGTCCCGGGTGCCACGTTCCTTGCCGGACGTAAGCTTGCTGTAGATCGGTGTGCCGACGAGGATAGAGAAGAGCACCATAAGAACGCCAATTCTAAAGACCGACTCATCCATAAGACCGGAGGCCAGGCCCACCGCTGCTATGACCAGCGCTGTTTCCTCACGTGGCATGAGTCCAAATCCAATGCGCAGCACACCGCGACGGTTGAAGTTTGCCCAGAAAGCCGGCGTTGTTGTGCCAAACAGTTTGGCTGCGCTGGAGAAGAACGCTGCTGAGAGCCCAAGCACAAGAAAGTGGGGATCAGCCAGGAGTCGAATGTCAAAAAGCATGCCGGTTACCACAAATAGGATGGGCACAAAGAACGCGTTGAGCGGATGGAGCTGTTGCTGAATGACATAGGAAATATCAGTCTTTGACAGCGATAACCCTAATATGTAGGCGCCAATCACCGCTGCCAGGCCCATTGCCTCGAAGGCACCGGAAAGAACCAGAGCCAGGGCCAGGGCAAGCATAGAGAAGACAACCGGTGACTTGAAGGACTTGAGAAAGAGGCTGAGGTATCGAGCGCCAAGGAGGGCAACTGCACCGACCACGGCCCAGAGTGCAAAGGCGCGGGCCGTCAGCGCTGCGACCTGGTCACGGAAGACCTCGTGTCCACCACCGTGGACGGCGCCCGACGAGCCCAGTACTACCGCCAGGAGGAGTATAGCAACTCCACTTTGGAACATTGCCGAACCCATAACCGTGACGGCTTCCGGCGTGTCCATACGGTGTTTTTCTGCCAGTAGCCGCGCCGGAATCCCGACCGATGCAGAAATGCTGAGTATGCCTAGGAGCAATGTGCCCGGTTCAAGGGGACTCATCCCCAGAAAGAACACCGGCACGACAATTCCACCGACAAAACCAAA
>SLAA01000225.1 GCA_007127105.1 Spirochaetales bacterium
CCGCCACCTGCTGGAGGACGGCAAGCCCTGCCCGCTCTGCGGCGCTACCGAACACCCTGCTGCCCACAACAGCCAGCCTGCTCCAGATGAACTGGAACAGGCAATTGAACAGCTCAGCGCACTCATCACGCAGGCCGAGGAGCAGGAAGCCGCAATCAAAAAGGCGGAAGAAGCCGAGCGGTCAGCCCAGGCACAACTCAGTGAAGCAGAAAAGGCTCAGACTGCGGCCACCCATGAAGTGAAGCTTACCGAGCACCGCCTGGGCGAGCTGCGTGAAAACCTGGGGCAGCTCCGCGCTGAACTTGGCACCCGTGAAGAGTCTGCGCTGGCCAAACTTGCGCCACTTGGAATAGCCGCAGTCCCGCAGGACGGCGGCGGCGCCCTGCTTGAGTCGCTCCGGACCCGGCTTGAAGCCTGGCAGTCCCATGTCAGCCGCAGCGCTGAGATTGAGAAACGCGTTGCCCAGATCGACTTTGACATCCTGCGTCTGGATACCGTCATTGCCTCCCACAGTGAGACGCTTGCCGAACACAGCCGCAAGCTGGAGGCCGCTCAGGCCGAACGTGCCGCCGGTACTCAGGAGCGGCAGGCAAGCTACGGCGACATCGCCCCGGATGCAGAGGAAGAGCGCCTGAACCGCACGGTCAACTCTGCAGAGGGCGCCGAGCGGCAGGCACGGGAGCTGCACCATGAGCGGCAACAGACCCTAAAGGCTGCTCAGACCCGCATAGAATCTCTCACGCAACGCATACACACGCGCACAGCAGAACTCACCACGCTCGAGGCAGAGTTCACGACGGCGCTTGCAGAGGCCTGTTTTGCCAATGAAGCGGCGTTTGCCGCGGCCGCGCTCCCCACCGAGCAGCGGAACGCACTCAAGGCGCGGGCCCGTGAACTGGATGAGCGCAGGGCAGAACTCTCAACACGGAGGAATGACCGCGAGACTCGCCTGGCCGCAGAACAAGCCGCACAACTCACTACCGAGCAGCTATCTGAACTTGAGCCACGCCAGGCCGAGTATGAAGCGGAGCTCACTGCGCTACGTGAGGCGGTTGCGGGCCTCAAACACAGCCTGCGTGAGAACGCGGACGCCAAGACCCGGATACAGGAAAAGCAGCAGCAGATTGAGTCACAGCAGAAGGAGTGCCTGCGGTGGGACACCTTGCATGAACTCATTGGATCGGCGGACGGCAAGAAGTACCGCAACTTTGCTCAGGGCCTGACCTTTGAGATGATGATTGCCCAGGCCAACCGACAACTGCAAAAGCTGAGCGACCGCTATCTGTTGATACGTGACGACACCGAAGCGCTGGAGCTCAACGTCGTGGACAACTACCAGGCCGGCGAGGTCCGCTCCACCAAGAACCTCTCCGGCGGTGAGAGTTTTATTGTGAGCCTGGCCCTGGCGCTGGGGCTGTCGCAGATGGCGGGCACCAAGGTGCGGGTAGACTCGCTCTTTCTGGATGAAGGCTTTGGCACCCTGGATGAAGAAGCCCTGGACACCGCCCTGGAAACCCTGGCCGGCCTGCAGCAGGACGGCAAGATGATTGGCATCATCTCCCACGTCGCCGCCCTCAAGGAACGCATAAGCACCCAAATTCAGGTAACCCCACACAGCGGCGGCCGCAGCCGCCTCAGCGGCCCCGGCTGCAAAAGGGTTGCCAGCAGCTGACACCGCCCGGAAGCCACAAAACGCTTGACAGAATAACGCGCGTTATTTATTATAACGACTGTTATGCAAAGCGCTTTCGCAGCAGGAGCCAGCTCATGAAACAGCCGCGTGTGTACTCACGGAATCAAGTCATAGATGCCGCATTCGCTCTGCTCAGAGACAAGGGCTGGTCGGCAGTAACCACCCGGGCCATAGCCAGGCAGATGGGCGCCTCTACCATGCCAATCTATTCTCACGTGAGCTCGGTCGATGACCTTGAGGCAGAACTCCGCACGCGCGCCCGGAGCCTGCTGCAGGAGTCCCAGCTCACGCGGTACACCGAGCATGCGCTGCTGAACCTTGCCTTTGGCTACGTTGCCTTTGCCCGTGATGAGAAGCAGCTGTTTCGCTTCCTCTACCTTGACCGTCCGACGACGCTGGAGCTGGGCGGCACTGCCTCGGTCGCCGAGACCCTGCTGTCACAGTTCGGGGCGGAGAGTGAGGTCGGCAAGGCCCTGGCAGAGATCGGCGCAGCTGGGCAGGAGTCGCTCATTCGCTATACCTGGGTTTTCACCCACGGGCTGGCAATGATGGTGAACGCTGGCGCACTTGAGTCAAGCACCGACGATATCATCCTGCAGTACCTACAAGACTCCGGCGCCGCATTCTATGCATGGGAAGAGACGCGGAGGTCACGACAATGAGAAATCGCACATCAACCAACCTGAGCTTTGTTGGACGCTTTGCCCTGCTCTTTGGGGCGATGTACGCTCTCAGCGCAGTGCTCTTTCGTGGAGTGGTGTCCCTGCTCCCTGACGATGCAGGTGTAGCAGTACGTTTCTTTGAACCCTACAGCCTGAGCCTGGGCCCCGTGCTTGGGGCCTTTGTCATTGGGGCGGTGATCGCCGCGGTACTGCTTCCCTTCTCCCGGGAGATAGTGCAGCGGAACAAGGGTGGGCTCATTCTCTTTGCTGCACTCTGGGGTGTTGTGCTGTTGGGATCACTGGAGCCAAAGCCCGGCAGTATCGAGGGAATGCTGTATACCGTCACCAGCGCCTGGGAGCATCTGCTGGTAGTGAGCTTTGGAGCGGTGCAGTACGCGGTGTTTGTGTGGTTGCTGCTACGCTGGGAGCGTTCCGCGCAGGGCGTATCGGCCGCGGCACCACAGCGCACTCAGGAGCCACAACAGTCGGCCCCGCAGCCGCTGGCCTGGTTCGAACCGCAGTGCGGTGTAAAGCTGAGAAGCTATCTGGGCAGATTTACCACTGTCCATGTGGTTGTGTACTGGGTGGTCGGCGGCCTCTTTTACCAGATATCCGGGTATGAGGAAGCCCTTGCCACCATGGAGATCTTCACCTTGTGGCGTGAACTCCAGAACCTCACCATGCCTGTTGTCATCCTGCTGGGGCAGATTGTCCGCGGCGCCTTCATTGCGCTGCTGCTGGCCCCGCTGTATCAGGTCCACATACAGCACCGCTACGGTTGGCTGCAGCTGTTTGGCCTCCTGTTTGGCCTCAAGGTGTTTGCCGCCATCTTCACAGTGCCTACATCCACGCCCGAGCTCCGGCAGATGCTGGCCGATCTGCAGTTTGGAGTACCTGAGATCGTTGTCCAGACCGCAGTGTTTGCCCTGGTGTTCTTTGCTGTGGAGAAGAGAGCCTGGAGAATGAGGCTCGCAGAGTAGACCCAGAGGCAGAGTACCGCGTCTTTGAGTCGCGTGCAGATGACCGCCGTCGCGGTGCGGATATCGACCTGACGGCACAGCCAGGCCTCAAACTTGTTTTGAAAAACGCTCTGGGTCGTGTACGATCATACGAGAATAGTGGTATTAGCGTACATGACTCAGAGCATGAAAAGAAATATTCATTCGTCCATGAGCAGCTTGACACGTTGGACTTCTGCTCGCAGCACCATGGCGGTAGTATCCACGCGCACCTCGAGATTGGTCGAGCGCGGCTACATCGACCTGAAGCTCCGGATGGCGCAACCTCCGCATTGACCGTCTGCCCAATACCTGTGGCCTTTTCGAAATCCCCACCCATATGAAATAATCTGCGCTTTTCATTGAGATGAGCAATCACCATGCACAAAATCCTGTAAGTAAGGGTTAGGAGTGCGTGAGTGATAGAGAATGATGCTGGCCCCGAGACGTCAGACGCGGACAGCGGCGTTCGCCACGGCAGTGGAGAAGATCTGAGCCGTGGCGATAACCCGGGACGCGACAGCCCCCTGACTCCACACGACCGGTATTTCCGCTACGTCTTCGGGCAGCCGGAACCTGCACGGGATCTGGTGGTGAACGTTTTCCGCCACTTTGAGGGAGAAGCCGCTGGCACCGGTGCTGTAGCAGACTCGGTAGTGTCGGTAACCCCACACAGCCTGAGTTTTGTGGACGACGAACTTGGAGAACACCGGACGGATCTGCTGGTCACTCTCCAGACTGCCTCCGGGCGGGAGCTGGCCGTGCACATGCTCTTTGAGCACAAAGCGCGCAATGATCCGGGAACCATTTATCAGCTCCTGCGCTATAACGCCGTTGCACTCAGTTATCTGGCCCGCGAGCGGCGGAAAGAAGGCGGACTTCCGCCACCGATCATCTCGGTGGTAGTCTACAACGGGCCCGGCTC
>SLAA01000232.1 GCA_007127105.1 Spirochaetales bacterium
CAGCGCTATGGAGAAACCCATTACCGTAGGCCCGGAAAACGGTCGCTACGGCGATTCCGGAAACGGTGGGCGCTCCAACGGCCGTGGCCGATACGACAACGGCGGTCGCGGCGGACAAGGTGGCCGGGACGCACGTGGCGGACGCTACGGTGGTCGTGACTCCCGCGGGGGGCGCTACGGCAACTCACAGGGCCCGGTTCGGGTTCCTTCGGTTCCGGCCATGCCGCTCGCCTTGGTGCTGGCTCCTACGCGTGAGCTTGCCATTCAGATTAACGACAGCATTCGTGACTACGGCGCAAAAATGCGAATCCGGCACACCGTTGTGTACGGCGGCGCCCCTAAACCAACTCAGCAGCGAATCCTGGCTGAGCAACCACATATCCTGGTTGCAACTCCTGGACGGCTCCTGGACTTCATTAATGAGCGCCATGTCTCGCTTGAGCGTGTACGCTTCCTGGTACTGGACGAGGCTGACCGAATGCTGGACATGGGATTCATTCCCGATGTTCGCCGCATTTGTGCCATGACCGAGAAAGACCGTCGCACCGCGCTGTTCTCCGCAACCATGGCACGCGAAATTGCAAGTCTTGGTGAGTCTATCCTCAACAATCCCGAGCACATTGAGTGCGGCACAAACACCCTGCCGGTGGAGAGTATTGACCAGAGCGTAATGTTCGTTGAGCACGGCAACAAAAACGAGTTGCTCCTGAACCTCATTGCCGAACGCGGCATGCACCGGACAATTGTGTTTACCCGAACAAAGCATAGAGCTTCACGGCTCTCGATGATGCTTGAGAAGCACAACATCAAAAGTGACTCAATACACGGCGACAAGAACCAGAGTGCACGCCGACGTGCCTTAGACGCATTTCGCGCTGGCCGCATTCAGGTGCTCGTAGCAACCGATGTAGCAGCACGTGGAATTGATGTCGACGCAATATCACATGTAGTGAACTTTGAGATGCCGAACGAGGCAGAAACCTATATTCACCGCATTGGTCGTACCGGGCGAGCAGGAGCTGACGGCTCGGCGCTGTCAATGTGTGACCGTGATGAAATTGGTTCACTCCGGTCTATTGAACGTCTCATCAACAGCTCGGTGCGAGTAGACAGCAACCATGCCTTCCATTTTGACGCACCTGAGCCACGTTCTCTTGGTCGCGGCGGAAACCGAGGCGGACGCCCCAATGGCGGGCGACCCAGCGGTGGCAACGGACGCGGTGGAAATGGCGGCGGTTATCGTGGCGGGCGCCCCGGCAACAGCGGTGGCGGACAGAACTTCCGTCGTGGACGTGATGAAGGCCGCCCCAGTAACGGCGGTGGCCGCAGCCGCAGCTACGGCGAAGGTGCACGCAAGGGAGCCTAAGGCTCGTTACTTGTTACGCCCAAGAAAAATATCTACGGCAGAGTCGTTAATATAACCGAGTTCAACCGCTATCTCACCAAAGAGGCGGTTGGGCTCTTTTTTTTGCCGCTCAAGAACTTCAGCACGTTGCTCCGGGGTCATTGCCCCAATCTTTACCAGAAACTCACCAATGCGCTCATGAGAGGTTTGCTGTCCTTCAGCCATACTTTTTCCCTTTCTCGCTACTGCCAGCAGCAAGCCGCGTTTCGACGTTCAATACCTCGTAATATATTCAAACAGGGGTTCTATTTCAATCTCGTACCGGCCTACGCCCCTTGCCTCGACCGAGCATCCTGTGTAGGTTGGTTCCATGTGCAGATGTAAAAGGCTATAACGCATGGACATCCTGTTCCTGCATCTACTGGAACTACGTGATCTGCTAAGCAGGCATGCGCTTTTCACTGTAGGCATTATGCTCATCTCAGGCTATTACCTGGGGAGACTTTGTGCGCTGATCCGCCTTCCAGAAATCACTGGCTATATCTTTGCCGGAATCCTCATTGGCGAAAGCGTACTTGGCGTTGTGCCCAGGGAAATGTCGACCTCAATGCAGATCGTTACCGAGGTGGCACTCGGACTCATTGCGCTGACTATTGGAAGTGAGTTCTCGCTCACCAAGCTGCGCCTCATGGGTAAAGAGGTTGTCACCATTACGGTACTACAGTTGCTGGGTGTATTTGCTGCGGTCACGCTTGCCACCATGCTCGTTGGGGTACAGTTGCCCTTTGCGCTGCTTCTAGGCGCAATTGCTACTGCCTCATCGCCAGCTGTGACCGTGGCTGTGGTACAGTCGCTGCGTGCCCATGGAACATTTGTGGACTACCTCTACGGAGTTGTAGCACTGCTCGATGCCGGATGTGTGGTGCTCTTTGGAATTGTTTTTGCGATTGCTGCTGGGTTGCTTGGACTCACCGGGCCCGATGTAGGCGCTCTGGCGCTCTTTGGTCATGCCCTCGGTGAGGTAGTGTACTCCCTTGGGTTGGGGCTTTTATCCGGATTCCTCATTCATTACTCGGTACGCCACCGACGGCGAACCAGTGAACTCCTGCTCCTGACCCTTGGGATTACCCTTCTGTTTACCAGCGTAGCCATAACCTTTCACCTTTCACCCCTGCTCATCAACATGACCGCAGGCGCAGTGCTGGTGAACTTATCAGCACGCCACCATCGACTCTTTCGCACAATTGAACCGCTGACACCCCCAATCTATGCCCTCTTCTTTGTCCTCGCAGGCAGTGAACTCCAACTCGGAATTCTTGCGCGTCCGGAGGTCTTGCTCATTGGGGGTGTGTATGTGGTGGTACGAAACCTGTCCAAGTATGCAACCGTCTATGCTGGCTGCGCACTCTCCGGAACCGAAGCGGGGATCAAACGAAACCTTGGCTTCTGCATGTTCCCTCAGGCAGGTGTGGCGCTCGGTTTGGTGCTGCTGATTCAAGCCTCACCAGTTTCCGCAGCAATGTCACCCGAACAGGCCGCGCTCGTTGAGACCCTGGTAAACGTGATTCTCCTCTCGGTTTTTGCAAACCAGATTATTGGCCCACCCTTAGCTAAGCGTGCAGTCATAAACGGCACCGGAATGGAGGTATAATGGAACTCTACGATATTCTCTATCAAGACTGCTGCACGGTGGAACTGCAGGCCGACACCAAGTCTGAAGTGCTGACCAAGCTCGCGCAGTTGTCCTGCAACAACCCCAAGGTAGCGGAGGTCGGTGTAGACGAGGTGCTCAAGGCGCTCCGGGACCGAGAGGCCAACGGCAGCACCGGCTTTGAACATGGAGTTGCCTTGCCACACGCGCGCATTGAAGGGCTGCGTGAGTTCTCAATTGCTATTGCGGTAGCACCACACGGCGTGCCCTTTGCAGCAATGGACAAAAAAAAGAGCCGCCTCTTATTCGTGGTTCTTGGGCCAAAAGACGCGGTGTCCGAGCATCTGAAAATTCTCGCGGCAATTGCCCATCTGCTCAACTCAGCCCATGTACGCACCCAACTCCTGAAAGCACCCACCGCAACCGCGCTCTATGAGGCCTTTCTCCAGCGCCTCAGCGCGACCGCCGACAATCCCAACACCAAACGCAAAATGAAGCTGTTCTTCATCATTCTCTATGTAGAGGACTTTCTCTACGATATCCTCGAGTACTTCATTCAGGAGGGGATTGACGGGGCAACCATTTTGGAAAGCTCAGGCATGGGTGAGTACATAAGCAACGTCCCGCTGTTTGCTGGCTTCATTGGCTTCATGCAGGAACGGAAGAACCATAGCAAGACAATTCTTGCGTTGGTACCCGAGGAGAAGGCCGACCGGATCATTGCGGGAATAGAAGAAATTACCGGCGACCTGGACGATAAACAGGGCGCCATGGTAATTCATGCCGATGTGTCGTTCTACAAGGGCAGCATGAAAATGATGTAGCGCCCGGAGCGGCAGGCGCCCGGAGCGGCAGCAGGAGTATACCCCAGCCGCACTCCGGCAACGCTATCTTGCCGCGCTAAGCTGGTGAGATAGCTTAGCGAATAAAGGCCCGAATCTTATTGTTGACGTACTCAACAGCCCAGACCATGACAAAGATGAGAAGAGTAATTGTTAAGGTCTCATCAAAGGCAAGCATCCGTGTCGAACGCACCAGTTCAATGCCGATACCACCCGCTCCGACAACACCAAGAACCGCAGAGTAGCGGATATTTATATCCAAGCGAAACAATGACCAGGACACGAGTGCTGGCGTCACGGAAGGGATAATTGCCTTGCTGATAATCTGCAGGGGAGTGGCCCCGGTTGCAGCAACCGCCTCTATCTGCCCCTTGTCTATTTCCTCAATGGACTCGGCAAA
>SLAA01000255.1 GCA_007127105.1 Spirochaetales bacterium
ACTACCTGAGATGCCTGTGAGTTGGAGTAGTGACACCTTTGTCAGTTACGAAGAGTGGCGTGAACTCTACAACAAGGCCATGCCGCCGGTGCGGCCACGGCTGCAGGCTATTGAGTCGGTGCACAAGATGTGGTCCTCCGATCCTACATGCGAAATGCCCTTTGCAAATCAGAAAGGCTTTCTTCAAGGTGACGCGGCGCATCACCTGTATGCCTTGTACAAGGAAATTGGATTCGAGGTGCCCCACACCTTTGCCGACTGCCCGGACCATTTGGTGCTTGAGCTTGAGTTCATGGGGTTACTGGTGGAGGATGCCGGTACTGCCGCTCAGCGCACTTTTCTTGAGCAGCATCTCGACTGGGTGCCCGCATTGATTCTTGACGCACAATCGAAAAAGACACCGGAGATCTACATCGATCTGCTGAGCTGGATAGAAAGCTTTCTTGAACGGGAACGCGTGGTACTCGGAATTAAGCCGTAACTCGTCGAGATGGCCATCTGTGTAGTATACTTCGGTTGTGAGAACTATTGTAGGTCGGCTAACAGGTGTGCTTCTTGCCGTCGCGGTGCTTGGGGTTGGTAGCGGTGTGGCGGTGCGGCTGTGGGGAACCGAGCTCGAGAGTCTCCCTATGTCGGAGGCGTACCAAACAGACCCACTTGATGCTGTGGCCGAGGAGTATCCGGGAGCTGGAGCTCCAGGTGAGCTTGAGATCCGAGCAATAGCCGGAGCCTATCCGGACAGGGTGAGCATGATCGGTTACCTTGACGGTGACTGGGCGGTTCGCATTGACGGCACCTGGTTCTTCTTTGCTGAAGGGCGCATGTTGCCGCGGGCTGAGCGTGAATACTATCGCAATTTCACCTCAATTCGCTTCTATAACTACAGTCCAGGACCCTTTCAGCCTCGCGTTATCACAGAGGAGACCGCCGAGCGCTTACGGAATAGGTCGGCACCATCTGAGCCGCCGCCACCGCGGCATAACGCCTTCCTGGATTCCTTGTATCAAATTACTACTCGCCGTGATGCCGAGCGGCAGATCGTGCCTTATCGCTTTCTGGGCCGACCCACACAGGTGCACCAAATGCTCCTGGAGCCACTCCGCCGTGTAGAGGAAGAGCTGAACGCTTTGTCTGCCCACGACCCGGAGGTAACTGCCTTTGTTACCGGACTGCATCAAATAAGCGGGTTCCTGTGGCGGAACATAGCTGGCACTCAGTCCCGGAGTTATCACGGATACGGTGTTGCGGTTGACCTCATCCCAAGGTCCTATGAACGTAGATGGGGCTACTGGCGTTGGGCCATGGATGGCGGTGTTGAGGAATGGTGGGATATTCCCGCCGAGCATCGCTGGTCGGTTCCGGATCCTGTACTGTTGGTTTTTGAACGCCACGGTTTCGTGTGGGGCGGGAAATGGTTGTCGTTTGATCCAATACACTTTGAGTACAGGCCCGAGGTGCTTCTGCTCAACGAGCTGCGAGCGGCTCGCGACGACTAAGTCGTATAATAGGAAAAACCGGAAGCATAGCTATGCTTTTGTGCTGCACGCATCACTCTTTCTCGGGTAATGTCCCGACAGATGTTCAAGGTCGCAGCCCCATCTCCGCTAACCTCGCCACTATCCCCACCGCCATCATCGGCTCCGGTTTGAATGAGCGTACATCTGCGGGTTCCGCTGTCCTCGGCATTAAGCGCCATAACGGCCTCTATGGTGGTGCCTGAGCCACCGTAACAGTCAAGGATGGTCTGGTTCTGGTTTGAGTTGTCACAGGGACGCCCAATCTGTAGCAAATAGCGCATGAGCGCAAGTGGCTTAGGCTGACTAAAGACTCGCTGACCATCAAAAAGCGCGCGGAGCTCGGCGGTGCCATCCTTGCTGTAGCCGGACAGGTGCTGGGCAGGGAATGTTGAGGGTGGCTCCCCGTCGGCAACCCGTTGCAGATAGCGTTTCACGCGTGCCTCACCCCGACTCCAGGTGAGTTCGCCAGCCTCTTCAAGCCGCTGAAGCTCATGCTGGGAGTACCGGGGGAAACTCCCCTCCGGCGCCTGCCACTCACGGCCGTCGGAGAAGCGATAGATGTAGGGTTTGGCATGATTGCGAGCATAGAGTTGATCTAGACGGTACGGGCCTTTTCCGTCCTGGTCATCATAGGGATAGTTGTGAAGCTTCTCGCTTGGCACTCGCAAATAGGTGCTGCGGTCTTCGCTGTGCACCAGCAATGAAAGGTTCTTGGCGTAGCAGATCACGTGCTCGGTGTTCCTGCTAAAATCCTTGCTGCTGTTGCGCACGGTGTGCAGGGAACGAATGCTCATGATTGCAACTCGGTTTTCCGGACCGAATATCTCACTCATCAGGAGCGCCAGATACTCCAACTCCCGTTCCGCTATGCTCACAAAAATAATGCCGGTGTCCAACAGCAGTTCGCGGGCTAAGACAAGACGCGGGGTGAGTTGGAACAACCAGCGGTCTTGTCGGCTCTGGGGTTGGTCATGTTCGTCGCATGCCGACGCCAGCGGCCTGGTGCGAGATATCCGACCTGGGCCCTTCCAGGTGTCGTCATAGACCCAGGACCCACGCACCGAGTTGCCGCTGTTGTAGGGTGGGTCCAGGTAGACTCTATCGAACCTGAGCGGTGGTTCGGCTGCCATCGCTGCCAAGGCAGCCATGACGGGTAGGTTGTCGCCCTCAATAATGCGGTGCTCCGCGCCTTCACTGTCCGCGTTATGCTCGGATCTGTAGGACAGCTCCGGAACGCGTGTAAGCGCGGCTGGACGCACCGTGTTGTGCATTTCCAAAGCGACTGCCTTACCGGGAAACTCAATGATAGCCACGTTATGTGTGGTTGACCCTGCTCACGATCTTTTCAACGACGCACCGAGAAAGAAGTAGACCCCAGGTTGCTCCTGAGAGGTCTGCACGGCCAGGGAAAGATCCTGTGCCATCATGGTCAGATCTCGAATGCTCGGCAGGGTGTCATGTGCCACCGGGCTATCTTCTATGTTCGAGTGCAGCCCGTTAATCTCGTCAGCTGAACCAAGGTGAATAATGGCCAGTTTTCCGCCGGGGCGTAATGCCTGAGCCGCAATCTGGAGGAACCCCTTCTGGTCGTCAAAGTGTGGGAAGCTGGAGTAGCAGATAATGCGGTCTATTCCATCCGGAGCAATCTCTTCAATACATTTTTCAACGGAACCGGTGTGCCAGCGAAAGCGTTGATCATGCCCAAACTTGGTTTCGGCAAGCGAGATCATCCTGGGAGATATGTCAATACCAAGCACCCGGCCAGTGGAACCGATTCGTGGTGCAAGATACTTGTAAAGAACTCCGGTTCCGCAGCCAGCATCCACCACAACTGAGCCTTCGGGTATACCAACTCGATCAATGAGCTCAGCCAACTGCTGTTCCTGTGTCTGGCTCAGCTTTGTCATGATGTCCCATTCGGATGCCATTGCATCAAAGAACACAGCGCGCTGAGCGTTCCCATTAGGTTTGCCTGCTGCTTGAGTTGGAGTTGCCTCTCGACCCGCCGAAGTCTTCCTCTTGTTGCCGAAAAGCTGCGTAAAAAACCCCATTCTTGCTCCTCCAGGATTATTCTGCCAACACTGTCTGCTCTCCAGCAGCGATGGCTCCAAGGCTACAATAACCGCACCCGGATGATTCGGCAAGTTGCAATGAACAGGCGCCTGCATCATTGCTCTGCTGATCGCGGATAGCTGTACTCCAGTCCGTCCGGGCCCCGAAAGACATAGGCAGTCGGCTCTATCCTGAGCAGCGAGGACTCAATGGGAACCTTTCCACCACCCCCCGGCAGATCAAGGGCGTAGACCGGCACCGCTGGGCCACTTAAGCGCCGCCGGAGTTCCTGCATAAGAGCAATGCCTTGAGAGATAGGTACCCGGAAATGGGAGGTTCCGGCAGCCAGGTCGGTCTGGAGGAGATAGTAGGGTTTGACCTGGGCACGATACAAAGCGCGCAACAACTCTTCAAGGGTGTCGATATCGTCGTTAATTCCACGGAGCAGTACTGCTTGATTCAATACCGGTATTCCACAGCGCATAAGGAGTCGAACAGCGGAAACAAAGGCTGGGGAAACCTCGCGAGGATGGTTGACGTGTGTAACAAACCATGTGCTCCCTGCGGCGTTGTCAGGATCTCCGCTGCCGGGCTCACCACCACCCAAATCATCAGTGCCCGAAACCCTACTGCCCGCAAGAATAAGAGCGGTGGCCTCTGTAATTCTTGACGGGTTTACCACCGGAATGCGACTACATATGCGAACAATCATGTCCGGACGGGTCGTGCGAATTCCGTCCAGTATCACCGACAGTTGGGAGTCCGACAGCGTGAGTGGATCACCCCCGGAAAGCAGAATCTCCTGCACCCCCGGATTCTCGGAAATGTAGGCAAGCACCTTGTCCATTTCCTGTGCAGATGGTGCCCCTCGGCGGCCACCGGTGAAATGGCGCCGAAAGCAGTGCCGGCAGTACACCGCACAGGTGTCGGTTGTGAGTAGGAGCACCCGATCCGGATACCTGTGTATAAGACGCTCACTCACGAGATAGCGCCGGTCGGCCAAGGGATCAGCGCTTTCGTGATCTTCGTGCTGGTGCTCCTCGGGCCGCGGTACAAACTGAGCCGCAATAGGGTCGCGTACCGGATCCTCGGTTTCCGCAAGCGCTCTATAGAACGAGGTTGTTCTACACGGTAGGGAGTGTTCATCATCCTGAAGGCTGGAGGAGCTGGACGCTGAGGTCATAGTCTCCAATGCTACTTCCGGCACCCCTGGGTGTCAACGACCGGGGCATTGACCAAGCAACAGGATGCCCGTAAGTTCGCTGCATGGAATACAAAACATTTCGCATTCCGGTTGAGCTGCGCTTTCGTGATCTTGATGCCTACGGGCATGTAAACCATGCTGAGTTTTTCACCTTCATGGAGACCGCGCGAGTGAAACTCATGGAGCAAGAGCTTGAACAGCGCATGGGCGCAGGGGCACCTCTTTTTGTGGTGGTGGAGGCATCCTGTCGTTACAAGGAGTTCATTACCTTGCGGCCGGAAGTGGTAATTGTGATACAGGTCGATCAAATGAAGAGAGCCAGTTTCGATCTGTTGTACACAATCACAGACGGGGCCGAGCGAGTTTTTGCCGTCGCTCGCACGACTATGGTGTGCTTGGACGCTGCTACTCAGCGCCCGACACCGATTCCTGAGCGCTTCATTGAGCTCCTTCGTGAGAAAGAACCCCAAAAGTGACCCCAGAAGGGCAGTTTCGAGAAGTTTTCCTTGACACCCTGAGACACCGTTTTATAATTGCAAGACACCACAGCCGTCTCAAAACTCACGAAGGAAGGAAAATCTATGTCTACCACCACGAGCTACATGGGATTGACGCTGAAGAACCCAATCATTGTGGGAGCGTCCACCTACACAAACTCGGCCGCAAAGATAAAGAAACTTGAGCAACACGGCGCGGCTGCGGTCGTACTTAAGTCACTGTACGAAGAGCAAATTCTTGCCGACTCAGGAAAACTTGTTGAACAAGACGACATGTATTTCTGGTATCCGGAAGCCATTGATGTTGTAAATGGGTTCTCCAAAGAAGACGGCGTCAATGAGTATATCAATCTCATAAAGGACGCCAAAAGCGCGGTTGATATCCCGGTCATTGCAAGCATTAACTGCCGCACCCCCAAGGAGTGGCCTGCCTTTGCTCAGAAGATTGAGTCTGCCGGAGCTGACGGGCTTGAGCTCAATATCTACATATCGCCAGCCGACATTGACGCAGGACGTTCGGTGGAAGAAACCTACCTCGCCATTGTTAAAGAGGTGCGTGCCAATACCAAACTCCCGGTTGCCGTTAAGATTGGTTACTACTTTAGCGATGTCGCTCGTTTCGTGACCCAGCTTTCCTCCACCGGAATTGAGGGTCTTGTGCTCTTTAATCGATACTTCCGACCTGATATCGATATAGAAGCCCTGCGCCTTGCCAACGACAACATTTTCAGCGCGCCCCAGGAAATCACGCTCTCTTTACGCTGGGTTGCGTTGTTGGCCGACAAGGTTGAGTGTGATCTGGTAGGGGCAACTGGAGTTCACGACTATGCCGGAGTGGTCAAGGAACTCCTGGCCGGAGCGAGGGCGGTGCAGGTTGTGTCCGCGCTCTACAAAAGCGGGCCGCAAGCCATTGAAAAAATGGTTTCGGGACTTGAGACATGGATGCAGAAGCACAACTATGACTCGATCGATGCCTTCCGGGGTATGGTTGCCAAGGGCCCTGAAAACACGGCTGCCTTCGAGCGTGTGCAGTTTATGCGCCGGACCACCGGGCAGTATCAAGAGGCGCCCCGCTGATTCTTGACGCATGCTGAATCTCAACGCAGAACAAGACAAAGAAAAAGGCAGCCTGAGGGCTGCCTTTCTTTTACCTAGTGTCGCTCTGTGATTAGCTGTTGTCGCTCTGTGAAGACTCGATCCGCTGTATTAGCCAGTCAAGCCAGGCTTGAACTCCATCGCCGCCAGTCGCCGAAAGCTCAAACAGCGGAACGGTGCCGTTTATACGGCGCAAGTCGGTGGTGAAGCTCTCAACATTGAAGTTGGTGTAGGGAACCAGGTCAGTCTTGTTCAGCACAACCGCCTCGGCTTCACGGAACAAGACCGGGTATTTGCTGGGCTTGTCGTCGCCTTCCGGAACACTTGAGACCGCAATCTTTGCATGTTCGCCAATGTCAAAGTCGGCAGGGCAAATGAGGTTTCCAACGTTCTCAATAATCACGACATCGGTAGCAGCAAGATCCATTCGATCCAGTGAGGAGAGGATAATATCCGACTCAAGATGGCACATACCCCCGGTGTTTATGTGGTACAGGGGTACTCCAAAGCGCTCGAGCCGCTCGGAGTCTCGCTTTGTTTCTACATCGGCCTCAATTATGGCGACTCGGAAGCGTTCACTGAGGCCAGCGAGGGTCGCCTCAAGCAGGCTGGTCTTTCCAGAACCAGGCGAGCCAATGATGTTCAGCATGAGCACTTTTTCCTGTGCCAGGCGTTCCTTGACGACCGACACCATCTTCTGATTCGCCACCAGTATGTCCTGCCGTAGCTCAATTATCATCGCGATCTCCTTCAATAGACGTTATCAGTATTTCCTTACCGCCGGTGACCTTTACGTCGGCTGCTCCGCAAGAGCCGCAGACATACTCGTGGAGCTGTACCTCAAACACGGCACCGCAGCCGTTGCAGGTCGCCTGTATCGGCACAAAGGTCATTACAAGCTCGGCCCCGGCGGCAACGGTACGATCCTTGGCCGCATCAAAGGCAAACTGAAACAGCTCCGGCACAATCTGCCGCATTCCACCTATCTCCACCGCAACACGTTGTATAGATGTGAGTTGCTCTTTCTCAGCGATTTCGTCAATGACACCAAAAAGGTGCTCGACAATACTCATCTCATGCATCTGTACCTCCGCGGTGCACCTTAACAGATTCTTGGGAGTTGCTCACCGGTAAGCAGTTGCAGTACGCGGGAGCCACCAATAGAGGTGTTCATGGTTACCCGGCTCTTGCCCGGTTCACCCACCGTGCCGAAGATTGCGGCTTCGCGACCCAGGGGGTGTGAGCGCATTGCGCTCAAAACCGCCTGCGCCTCTTCCTTGGCAACAACAGCTACTACCTTGCCCTCGTTCGCGAGATACAGCGGGTCAAAGCCAAACATCTCACACACGCCACGTACATGCTCCTTGACCGGCAGCGCGTCTTCCTCAAGCTCAATGCGGAACTCACGCATGTCTGCGAGTTCGCACACCACAGTTGCAAGTCCGCCGCGGGTCGCGTCGCGCATGAAGCGTATACCCTCCGGGGAGGCTGCGAACATGGTCTCAATAAGGTCGCAGAGCGGCGCACAGTCGGAATAGATCACAGGATCTGTCTCTAAGTCGTTGCGCGCACACACAATAGCCGCCCCATGTTCGGCGAGTGCTCCATTAATTATAAGGCGGTCGCCCGGCTGTACATGAAGCGCTGCGCCAATTCCGGCGCGCGAGTCCGGCAAGGCCCCAACTCCGGCGGTAGTAATGAAAATACCGTCACAGGAGCCGCGTTCCACCACCTTGGTGTCACCGGTAACAATAGCTACCCCGGCCTCCTCGGCCGTACGGGCCATGGACTCCACAACCCGCTCAAGCAGCTCTATCGAAAGCCCTTCCTCCAGGATAAATCCCGCGCTCAGGTACAACGGCTTTGCCCCGGAGACCGCAAGGTCGTTGACGGTACCGGCAACCGCGAGCTTGCCAATATTCCCGCCGGGGAACTCCACCGGCTTCACCACATGTGAGTCGGTGGTAAAGGCCATGCGTTCAGGCGGTGCCCCCAAAACGGCGGAGTCTGAAGCCGCCGAAAGCACCGGGTTGGCGAACCTGGACATAAAAATATGCTCAATCAGCTCACGGGCGGCGCTGCCCCCGGCCCCGTGGTCCAGTCGTATCTCGGTTCTTTTCATCCGGCATACCGATAGAACGCAGCGCAAGCGCCTTCGTGTGAGACCATACAGGCTCCCACTGGATCCTCCGGTGTGCAACGGGTGCCAAACAGGGGACAGGCGGTCGGGCGGTGTGTTCCGCGCAGCACGGCCCCACACATGCAGCCCTTCACTTCCTGCGGAGCCTCAATTTCTACCGGTATCATTCGGGCAGCATCAAACTCTGCATAGGTTTCGCGGGGGGCCATTCCACTTTCGGGGATATCACCAATGCCCCGCCAGTTGGCGGTGCACGGCTCAAGCACCTCCCACATGAGGTCCCAGGCCTTGGTATTGCCTGCCGGGGTCACCAGGCGCTTGTACGCAATTTCCACACCGGGCTTACCCGCCTCAAACTGAGAAATAAGGAGATCAATACCCTGGAGCACATCAACCGGTTCAAAGCCGGTGACCACGCAGCCCACCTTGTATGCGGCCGAAATCTCCTCATACATGGCGGTGCCGGTCACAATACTGACGTGGCCTGGACAGATATAGCCATCAATCTTCACACCGTCGTCAATGAGCGCAGTCATCGCCGGTTTCATGAGCTTATGAGCACTGAGGACAAAGAAGTTGCCAATGTTACGGTTTCTGGCAGCCTGCATTGCTGCCGCAGTGGTTGGACTGGTGGTTTCAAAGCCAATTCCCAAGAACACAACCTTTTTATCCGGGTTGTTCTCTGCGATCTTGAGCGCTTCCATGGAGGAGTACACTACCTGCACCGCCGCGCCCTCGCCGCGCACGCTCTGGAGCGTCGAGGTTGAGCCTGGTACACGAATCATGTCCCCAAAGGTAGTCAGAATGACGTCCGACCGGCGCGCCAACGCGACCGCGTGATCTACATATCCAATGTCAGTAACACATACCGGGCATCCGGGGCCGGAGAGCAGCTCCACATGCTCCGGTAGCAGCGCCGGGATTCCAAATTTCTGAATGGCCATGGTGTGACTTCCACACACCTCCATCAGTCGTACCGGTTTTGTGGACTCGGCATTAATCTTTGCAACCAGACCCTTAATCAGAGCTCGATCGCGATACTCGTCAATGTATTTCAAAACTCAATCTACCTTCAGGTTGGTATATTCGCGAATGGCATCAAGCGTCTCATCGGCCTCGGCCGCGCTGATCTTCTCCAGAACAAACCCAGCATGCATTAATACGTAGTCGCCAATTTCTATGTCCTCGGCAATGGCCAAGGCCGCATCATACATTACCCCACCAATACTCACCTTAGCTGTTTCACCGGTGAGCTCAACAACCTTTCCCGGAACTCCTAAACACATACCTAACTCCTTGCGGCGGCGGCCGCTAGCTGTCCTAATGAAATTCCACCGTCGTTGGTGGGTACCCGCTTGTGCGCATATACCGAAAACCCTTGCTGCTCAAGGAGCAACTCTGTTTGCGCCAGAATATAACGGTTCTGAAATAGTCCGCCGCTCAACACTACCGAGTTGAGTCCAAGCGAGGACCGCAGATGTATTGATGTCTGCACAATGAGTTCGGAAATTGTAGTATGGAACCGGGCTGAAATCAACTGTAAATCCTGACCACTCTGCATATCTTCAAGCAGCGCTCCAATCATGTCCGAGAGTCCTATGTCCAACATGGTTTCAGGGGTGGTGATAGAGTCCGCCGAATCCAGACGGAAAGGGTAGGCTGGGTGCCTGCCGGTCGCCGCTATGCTTTCCAGCCGCATAGGGCCCTCTGCGTCAAACTGGGCATGACTACACACACCCGTTATCGCGGCAACTGCGTCAAAAAGCCTCCCGGCGCTGGAGCTCACCGGGCAGTACAGGTTCTTCTCAAGCGATGTACGAACTGCGGCGCGGCGCTCCTCGGGAATACCGCGCAAGAACGGAAGATCCATCTCGAATGCTGGCGCTCCAAACTCACGGTGGAGCAGTGCCAGTCCGGTGCGCCAAGGTTCCGACACTACCAGATCCCCACCGGGAAGTGGTATAGCGGGCAGATGTGCAACTCGCCGGAACTCGGCTCGGTCGGCGACAAAGAACTCGCCACCCCAGATCGTTTCGTCGCTGCCGTAGCCTGTGCCGTCAAAACTGACGCCAATCACCTGCTCATGCAGGGTATGCTCGGCCATGCAGGCCACAATATGCGCATGGTGGTGTTGAACCTGTACCACTGGCAGCCCAAACTGCAAGGCGAATCGAGTAGAGAGGTAGTCCGGATGCAGGTCGCAGGCAATAACCTGCGGCTCAAACCGGAACAGGCGTGAGAAACGCTCCACTGCTTCCTCAAAGAACTCAAGCGTCTCGCCATTCTTCAAGTCTCCAATATGCTGACTGAGGATTGCCTCCTGCCCCTTGCCGAGGCAAAAGGTGTGTTTGAGTTCCGCTCCAACCGCCAGAATTCCCTCGACATCGGTGAGCAACGGTATCGGCCCCGGAGCATATCCACGCGAGCGTCGTATCGGGCGAGGGCTGCCGTTCACTACCATCATGACCGAGTCGTCGACCCTGTTGTGTACGGTACGGTTATAGCTCACAACGGCGTCGACCATTGGGCCCAAGCGTTCAACTGCATCTGAGTCGCTCATGACAATCGGCTCGTCCGAGATGTTTCCACTCGTGAGCACGACCGCAGTGGTCTTGAGTTTCTCAAAGAGCAGATAGTGAAAGGGCATTGAAGGCAGGATGGCCCCAATGCTTATTAGGCCGTTGCAGACCGACGGCGCAGTGCCGATGTGCGAGGACAGCAGCACAATGGGACGGGCAGGGCTACTCAGGCAGGCGATCTCAGCCTCATCAGGGGCGGAAACAGCCTCAACTGCCGCTCTATCACGGAACATGACCGCAAAAGGCTTGCCCTCTCGCCTTTTGTTTGTGCGCAGCCGGTGAACGGCGTTTTCATTAAAGGCGTCGCACACCAAATGGTAACCCCCGGTTCCCTTAAGCGCGACCAGGCCGCCGCTGTTGATGATATCGGCGGTGCGTTCGAGAGCCGCTTCCCCAGCGCACCTGCCACCCGGAGTTCTACCGGCAACACGACCTGGTTCCCACACACTGTACACAGGCCCGCAGTCAGTGCAGGCTACTGGTTGCGCGTGAAAGCGCCGGTCACGTACATCTTCGTACTCCTTCCGGCATGTGTCGCACATCGGGAAGACGTCCATGGTGGTGTTGGGCCGGTCGTAGGGGAGATCTCGGATAATGCTAAAACGAGGCCCACAGTTGGTGCAGTTGATTAAGGGGTAGGCAATTCGGTGGGCTTGCGTGTTCATGTCGTCAAGGCAGTCCGCACACACCGCTATGTCCGGGCTCACGCGTGTGACTGCTCCTGAACGGTCGCTGCTGGCGACAATGCGGAACTCTTGCGTGCCGCTGGGCTCGGCATACTCAGTATGCAGGTCGTAGATCTCGGCTGCGGGAGGCTTGTTCCGCGGAATTGCTTCTATGAAGGCTGCAACCTGTTCCTGCGTGGCTTCGGCGTGTATATATACCGCGTCGTTGGCATTCTCCACCGTGCCGCTGACCTGGAAGGTTTCAGCCAGGCGATATATGTATGGGCGAAAGCCGACTCCCTGAACGAGTCCGCGCACCGTTATTCGTTGTGCCGTTACAAAAGTTCTTTCATCTATCGACATATCGATATTCCTGTTACATATTCGGTGATCTGAAGATGCACGAGTTTGGGTGTCGAGTCGAGCTCAGACTACACCCGCTATGCCCGCAACACAAGCCAAACGCGGCCAAACGCGGCCAAACACACGGAAAAGCAGCGAAGGCACTCGAAATTGGAGGTGCCGGAGCACAGACCGGCATGACCAGCAGCCGCTTTACGAAGCTTCACTTCGGTTTCGTGAACGCTTTTCGCCTGTTGAGACGGGGTTTCGAAAAATTTGTTTGACAAATGGAGAGACCGGTGAGAACATGACCTTGAATTAATCACGAGACAAACAGGTGTTCACCACCAATCTATTCTGAGAGGACTCGCTCATGCGGCTGTGGTGGCTTTCAGGAGCGGGCGGCTTTCAGAATCGAGAACTCTGAAGGGGGGAGTATGAGCTCAGTCGTAAGCGGCGTCTTGCAAGAGTACGGCAATGACGCAGGACGGCTAATGGATATTCTATTGGATATTCAGGCAGAAAACGGCTACATATCCGATGAGGACATTACCGGAATCGCAACCGGCTTGGATATGTCGACTGCGGATGTAGAACAAACGGTTTCCTTTTATCATTTCTTTGCTCGAAAACCAATGGCGAAATACAACGTCTACCTGAACAACAGTGCAATTGCGGTTCTGATGGGACGTGAGAAAATTGCAGAGGCATTTGAGCGAGAGTCAGGCTGCAAATTTGGTGAGGTGTCCGAGGACGGTCTCATTAGCCTGGAAGACTGTGCCGATATCGGCATGGCGGACCAGGAGCCTGCAGCGCTTATTAATGGGCTCGTCTTTCCAAATCTCACAGGCTTTCTCGTCAAGGAACTTGTGCGTGACATGCGTAAGGGTGTCTCGGTCGACGAGTTGCGGGCGCATGGGCTTGGTGACGGAATGAACAACTCGCAACACTTGAAGGCTACGGTAAACAACAATATTCGCAAGAAGGGTGCGGTCATTTTCTCGGAGTACCAGGCAGGTTCGGCTCTGGACAAAGTCAAGAGTGACCGTATGAGTCCTGAGCAGCTGATTGAACTCGTCAAGCAGTCTGGACTTCGGGGCCGGGGAGGCGCTGGTTTCCCAACTGCCATGAAGTGGGACTTCTGTCGCAAGGCGCAAGGCGAAAAGAAGTACATCTTCTGCAATGCGGATGAAGGCGAGCCCGGAACCTTCAAGGACCGAGTAATCCTGACTGAGCGGCCCCGCTTGATCTTCGACGGTATGGCGCTTGCGGGTTATGCAGTAGGCGCACACAAAGGTATACTCTACGTCCGCTACGAGTATATGTACATGAAGCACTACCTGGAAAGCGTTCTTACCGAAATGCGGAACGAAGGCGCGCTCGGAAAGAAGGTCAACGGTATTGACGGCTTTGATTTTGAGATTCGCATACAGTATGGTGCTGGCGCCTACGTTTGTGGAGAAGAGTCGGCTCTCATTGAGTCGGCCGAAGGTAAGCGTGGCGAGCCACGTGACCGTCCTCCGTTCCCTGTCGAGAAAGGCTATCGTGGCATGCCGACCGTAATCAACAACGTGGAGACGCTCTGCTCGGTTGCCAAACTTGTCACCAACGGTGTTGAGTGGTTTAAGTCACTGGGAACCGGTCAGTCAACCGGAACCAAGCTGCTGAGCATCTCCGGTGATGTGAAGTACCCAGGCGTCTACGAAGTTGAGTGGGGTTTCAGTATCAATGACATTCTGGAAATGTCTGGTGGTGACCCGGCTACGGTTCAGGCGGTGCAGGTTGGAGGCCCCTCGGGCAGCTGTGTTGGTCCGAATGAGTTCGAGCGAACCATCAGCTATGAGGACCTGTCCACAGGTGGCTCAATGATGGTGATCGGTGAACAGCACGATCTGCTGCAGGATGTCGTCCTGAACTTCACCGAGTTCTTCATTGACGAGTCGTGTGGATCGTGTAGCACCTGTCGTGCTCTGGCGGTCATGTACAAGAAGACGCTGGAGAAGGTTCTCAGCGGCGGCGGTAGACGAAAGGACATTGACGCAATGCTGTCCTGGTCTCCTATCGGTAAGGCCAGTCGGTGTGGACTTGGTCAGACCGCAATGAACCCAATCTGTACCAGTATCAAGAATTTCCGCTATCTGTACGAGGGGCACATCAAGAACGCCAACGAGCAGTATGAAGGTGGCTTTGATATCGCTAAGGCTGTTGCCGACTCGTGCGAAGTAGTGGGCCGACGACCGAATTTGTAGGGGTTAGGAAATGAGTGAGTTTGTATCCTTCAAAATTGACGGAAAACAGTGCATGGGGCGAGCCGGGGAGTATATCACCGAAGCTGCCGAGCGCAACAATATCTACATTCCAACCCTCTGTGACTACAAGGGCACCGCACCGAAAGCATCCTGTCGGGTTTGTACCGTTAAGGTAAACGGCCGCGTGATGACTTCGTGCACAACCCCGTTGCAAGAGGGTATGGAAATTGAAAACGAGACCGCCGAAATCCAGGATATTCGTAGCGGTATAATTGAGTTGCTCTTTGCCGAGGGCAATCACCTCTGCCCATCCTGTGAGAAGAGTGGATCCTGTGAACTCCAAGCACTGGGATATCGCTTCCGTATGATGGTTCCGCGCTTCCCCTATCTCTTCCCGGTGCGGGAGATCGACGCATCGCATCCCAAGCTTATCAAGGACCATAACCGTTGCATTCTGTGCAAACGTTGTGTCCGGGTAATGAAGGATGAAAAGGGGCGCAGCTTCTTCGCCTTTTACAAACGTGGGGCCAAGCTTGAGATCACAATCGCGCCTGAGTTGGCAGACAAGATCACCGACGAAGTGGCCCAGCAGGCAATGGATGTCTGTCCTACCGGAGCGTTGCTGAAGAAGCGTAAAGGCTGGGATGTGCCGGTTGGTAAGCGGCTGTTCGACATGAAGCCAATTGGCTCCGAGTTCGAGCAGGTGAAGTAGGGAGATACGGAGAAAATTATGAGCAAAGCTGTAGTTGCGACGACATCGATGGCAGGCTGCTTCGGGTGTCATATGTCGTTCCTGGATATCGACGAGCGCATTCTTGACCTTATTGAACTGGTTGAGTTTAACAAATCGCCGATTGATGATATCAAGCACTTCACCAAGCAGTGCGACATTGGTCTACTTGAGGGTGGGTGTGCGAATAGCGAAAATGTCGAGGTGCTTAAAGAGTTTCGCAAGCACTGCAAGATTCTGGTTTCTGTCGGCGAGTGCGCCCTCATGGGTGGTTTGCCAGCAATGAGGAACGGGATTCCTATCAAAGAGTGTATCGACGAAGCCTATCTGAACGCCCCGACAACCAAGAACTGCAATCCAGATCGGATTCTTCCCAATGATGACGAGTTGCCGATGCTTCTTGACCGGGTCTATCCCTGTCACGAGATCGTCAAGATCGACTACTTCCTTCCAGGATGTCCGCCTCGTGCAGACCTCATTTGGAACGCGTTGTATGCACTCGTGACCGGCGACGAGCTGAAGTTGCCGTACGAGGTCTTTAAGTACGATTAAGGAGAAGCAAGAACTATGTCACGAAAAATAACTATAGAACCGGTAACCAGGGTTGAAGGTCATGGAAAAGTGACCATTCACCTGGACAAGGCCGGCGAGGTATCACAAAGTCGCTTGCATATCGTGGAGTTCCGCGGTTTTGAGCGCTTTGTGCAGGGGCGCCCCTATTGGGAAGTTCCGGTATTGGTGCAGAGACTGTGTGGCATCTGTCCGGTTAGCCATCATCTGGCCGCGGCTAAGGCTGTGGACGTAATTGCAGGTGCCGGAACCGGCGACGGACTCACCGTGACCGGTGAAAAAATGCGGCGTCTCATGCACTATGCGCAGTTTTTCCAGTCGCACGTGCTGCACTTCTTTCATCTGGTATCTCCGGACCTCCTGCTTGGAGTTGACGCCGACCCAGCCATCCGCAACATTATTGGTGTTGCGCTGCAACATAAAGATCTTGCCGTGCAGGGCGTCATGATGCGCAAGTTCGGCCAGGAACTCATTGAGGTGACGGCCGGAAAGAAGATCCATGGAACCGGAGCGATACCGGGCGGGGTCAACAAAAACCTGAGTATTGAAGAGCGGGATCGCTTTCTTAAGGGTGCGGATCCGTTGAACGCCGACAAAATGATTGAGTGGTCGGTCGCTGCCCTAGACCTGTTTAAGGACTACTACGGCAAGAACAAGGACATGATCGACGGTTTCTCACATTTCCCGTCAAACCACCTGAGCCTGGTACGCAAGGATGGTGCGCTTGACTTCTATCATGGCGGAATTCGTGCGGTTGACTCTGAAGGAAACAAGATCATCGACTACGCCGACTATCAAGACTACACCAATATCATTGGTGAAGGGGTTAAGTCATGGAGTTACATGAAGTTCCCCTACCTTCTCTCACTTGGTGAGGAAGAGGGTTGGTACCGCGTCGGACCGCTGGCACGACTGAACACCTGTGACTTCATTCCTAGCCCCTTGGCGCAGAAAGAGTTTGAGCTCTTTAAGGCTCATACCAATGGTAAGCCCAATAACATGTGCATGCACTACCACTGGGCGCGCATTATTGAGATTCTGCACTCGGCCGAGGTCATTAAGGAGCTCCTTGAGGATCCGGATCTGCAGGGAACCGATCTCGTTGCGTCCGGTGAGCGTAAGGACGAGGGTGTTGGACTTGTTGAAGCACCTCGAGGAACCTTGTTCCATCACTACAATGTGAACGAGGACGACCAGATCACCATGTGTAACCTCATTGTCTCGACGACCAACAACAACGTGCCTATGAACAAAGCGGTGAACTTTGTCGCTAAAGCTCAGATGAGCGGTCAGGCCGAGATCACCGAGCCAATGATGAACATGGTTGAGGTCGCCATTCGCGCATACGATCCGTGCCTGAGCTGTGCAACTCACGCCCTTGGTGAGATGCCGCTTGAGGTTACAATGCTCGACGCGGATGGGAACGAAATCACTTCAAGAAAGCGCTAGTCGTGATGTTGAAGTGGTGGAGTTTTGAGCAGTAATGCCTCGAGTATTCGTATATGGAATTGGAAACCCGGGCCGTCAAGACGACGGCCTGGGGCCTTTATTGGCAGAGCGCCTTGAAGGCTGGGTTGAGTCGGAAGGTCTTTCCGATATCAAAGTCGACGCAAACTATCAACTCATGGCCGAGGACGCGCATACCGTCTCGGAACACGATCTCGTCATCTTTGCCGATGCGTCAAAAGAAGATATCCTCTCGTATGCGGTGTCACGGGTCGAAGCCTCGAGCCACATTGGGTTTTCAACGCATTCCATGACTGCCGAGTCGGTAGTTGGTCTGACAAGTGAGCTCTACGGGACGCCTCCTCCGGTATACATGATTCACATCAAAGGATACGAATGGGAGTACGCGGCCGAGATGACCGAGCAGGCTCTGGATAATCTGAATCAGGTTGAGCAGTTTCTCAAAGACTGGCTCAAGAACCCTGTCGAGATACAAACCCCAATCACGGTTTAGACCACGCGTTTGGATGCATCCTGCATGTAGCCATGTCTACGGCGGCGTGAGGGTCGGGATTCTGTCCCGACCCTCGGGCTGCATAGGCTTCTCCTACTTCCCTGCGGTGTAACCTCCGTCTACCAGGAGATCTGCGCCGGTGATAAAACTCGCCTGGTCGGACGCCAGGAACACTACTGCCGCAGCAATTTCCTCCGGTTTCCCTAGACGTCCTAACGGGTGTCGGGAAACAAGCACCTGTTTGAGCTCCTCGGGAGCCTCGGCAAGGATTGGTGTATCTATGTACCCGGGTGAGACCGAGTTGACGCGGATGCCTCTTTCGGCGTACTCGAGCGCCAGCGTCTTGGTTAGATTCTTTACGCCACCTTTGGCTGCCGAGTAGGCTGCGGTCTGTGCCTGGCCGACATTGCCAAGAATGGATGCGCAGTTCACAACCGCCCCGGCGCCCTTTTCTATCATTGCAGCGATTGAATGCTTGGCTACCAGGAACACTCCGGTGAGGTTAATGGAAACCACTTTGTTCCAATCCTCAAGAGTGTACTCATGTGCTTCACCGGTATGGCCTATCCCGGCGTTATTAAAGACAACATCCAAGCTGCCAAATTCCGACTGTGCCTTTTGCACCATTGCTTTCACTTGGTCTTCTTGCGTTACGTCCACCTTGAAAAAGACGGCTTGCGTTTCACCTCCACTGTTCAGCTCGGATGCGAGCTTCTCTCCGGCCTCGGTATTGAGGTCGGCAATGACTACCTTCGCGCCTTCACGCACCATGTGTCGGACTGTCGCCTCTCCAATACCGCTAGCCCCACCGGTCACAATTGCAGTTTTGTTGCCTAAATGGTTCTTCATAGAGTTCTCCTCACTTCAGGTTTCTGGTGTGAATTTCCAAGGTAATAAGAGCTGTTATTGACGTCAATTTCTACGCGGAAGGAATGGCGGGCGCAAGCTCCTCGAGGGTAGGCTCAACAAAAAGTGTACCGGAGAGAAAGACGCACGGGTGTCGAGCCTCACCACCAAGCAACCAGCTCAGTGTGCTTTCTATGTCGGGGGAGTTTTCCAGGTCGTAGTATGCAAAGCGAACACCGTTGCGTTCAAGGTAACGGCGCACCATCATGGTCGCCGCACACCAAGATGTGCCGACGACGGTTGCTGTCTCATTGGATCTGAGGGGGTTCTCGGTAAAGGTAAGTTTACGTCCCATGACTCAATAGTATGAGGCTGGGCGGGGGCGGTCAAGCCTTCGTGACACGATCAATAACTCGTTGTGTCGCTTGAATTTCCGTGCTATTGTTCTGACAAGAAATCTAACTCGCATGCCAGGCAGCGGCGCAGGCATCTGGGTTGAAGCGAGGACGAATGGCGCACACAATACTCTACTACGACTGCTTCTCCGGTGTTAGCGGTGATATGAATCTCGGAGCAATGATTGATTTAGGCGTGCGGCCTGAAGATCTTGAGCGGGAGCTGGCAAAGCTTCGCATAGACGGATATCGACTAGAAATTTTCCGGGACGAACGCAAAGGTATCACCGGCACGCGTGTGATCGTGCATACCGACGACCATGACCACACCCATGACCACACCCATGACCACACCCATGACCACGATGCGCACCATCACCATGGTGCCGAGGATGGGGAAGCCCATCATCACCACCGCGGTCTCACCGAGATAAAAAGAATCATAACAGACAGCGACCTCTCGGCAACGGTGAAGCATCGAGCAATTGCGATCTTTGAACGCCTGGGCCTTGCGGAGGCCAAGGTGCATGGGGTTCCCGTCGACGAGGTGCATTTCCATGAAGTCGGGGCACTTGATGCGATAGTCGATATAGTTGGTGCCGCGATTTGTCTTGACCTGCTTGCTGTTGAACGCGTGGAGTGCTCCGAGGTGCGACTCGGCGGTGGAACGGTGAGGGCGGCCCACGGGCTGCTTCCGGTTCCCGCGCCAGCAACTGCGGAGATCCTGCGCGACATCCCGGTACGCAGTGGGCCGGTGGACAAAGAACTCACAACGCCAACCGGGGCGGCCATTGTTCGGACTCTTGCAGAGGCTTTTGACAACGGACTTTCTATGACGGTGCAGGCGGTTGGCTATGGCATAGGCGGCAACGACAATGAAGTCGCAAACGTTCTCAGGGTATTTCTGGGGCAGTCGACGAGCGCGCCGGTGCCCGGAAGAAACCCGGACTCGGGGGAGTATCTTCAGGTAGATACGAACATTGACGACATGCTGCCTGAAGACTACGACTATCTGATGGAACGTCTTTTTGATGTCGGTGCACAGGATGTTTGGTTAACTCCTATAGTCATGAAGAAGACCCGACCGGCCGTCACGTTGTCGTGTTTGTGCTCGGAATCCGTGAGGGACGCCTGCATAGATGTGCTCCTGCGAGAGTCCTCTTCGCTTGGCGTGCGGGTGAGCCAGCTGTTTCGACCAGCGCTTGATCGGAGTTCGGTAACGGTGGAATGTGAGTATGGAGCTGTACGCGTGAAGATTGCGTACAGGGACGGTGCAGTTCTCAAGTTCAAGCCGGAGTACGAAGACTGTCGGGCGCTCGCCCAACAACATGGAGTCACGATACAGACTGTCCGCAGGGCCGCGCTGAACTCCTATCAGTCGAGTCCCGAATACCAACAAAAGATGGATGAGGCAATATCATGACAAACTTAGCAATTCAGACTCTCTTGGAGCAGGTTGCTGCTGGTGATACAACTCCCGAACTCGCGCTTGATAGGTTGCGGAGTTTGCCCTTTGAAGACTTGGGATTTGCCAAGGTAGATCACCACCGTGCCCTGCGACAAGGGTTTCCAGAGGTAATCTACTGCGCTGGAAAGACGGCAGCGCAGGTAGGGCAAATTGCCGAATCAATGCTCGCGCATGACAACACGGTTCTCGCAACTCGAGCCGACGAGGCCTGTTATGAAGCTATCCGATCCGCAGCCGGTGAGGAGCCGGTCTACAACAGGGCCGCCCGCACGGTTCTGGTTCGTCGCGGAGAGCTTCCGCCGACCATGGGCTCTATCGCAGTAGTCAGTGCGGGCACCTCTGATCAGGCCGTTGCTGAGGAAGCAGCCGAAACCGCTGCGGCATTTGGTAACGAGGTTGACAGAATCTACGATGTGGGCGTCGCTGGCATTCATCGGTTATTTGCTCGAATGGAGCGTATTCGTAGGGCACGCGTGGTTATTGTGGTGGCTGGAATGGAAGGCGCGCTCGCAAGCGTGGTCGGAGGTTTGGTTGATCGGCCAGTCATTGCCGTTCCAACGAGTGTTGGATATGGAGCGTCCTTTGGTGGACTCTCGGCCCTGCTGACCATGTTAAACAGTTGCGCGTCCGGGGTTGCCGTAGTGAATATCGACAATGGTTTTGGAGCAGGGTACATTGCTGGCACAATGAACCGAGCCTGAAATGGATGTTCCAGCAGATAATACCATGGTGCCGAAAGATCCAAAAGACACGGCATTGAATCTCACGACTGCCGAGATCATTTGCGTTGGTACCGAGCTCTTGTTGGGTCAGGTAGTGAACACGAACGCAGCGTATCTGGGCTCGCGGCTCGCAGGTTTGGGCATTGGCGTATATCGACATACGGTAGTAGGCGACAACCACGAGCGCCTGCAGGCCGCGTTGGCTGCGGCGGCTCAGAACTGCAATCTTGTGGTATTGACCGGCGGACTTGGCCCAACAGATGACGACATCACTCGTGAGGTGGTCGCCGACTACCTTCATCTCCCCTTGCGAGAATCGGAGCTCGCGATACGCGACATTGAAGCCTTTCTGGCCCACTTTGGTGCTGAGATGAATGAGAAGAATCGCAAACAGGCTGTCTTCCCTGAGGGATCGCAGGTGATACCCAACGCTAATGGAACGGCTCCCGGGTGTCTTGCTGAGCATGACGGCGTAACCTACCTCTTGCTGCCAGGACCTCCGGCGGAGCTGCGAACCATGTTTGAAGCTGAGGTGGAGCCGATGCTAGCTGCCCGCTCAGCGACACGGTTTGAGTCACGGGTGGTGCGGGTGAGCGGAATTGGCGAGGCGCAGCTAGAGTCCGCCATCCAGGACTTTGTTGACAATCAGACGAATCCAACCGTGGCGGTGTATGCAGGCTACGGTGAGGCGTCGGTGCGACTGACGGCAGCCGGAGTCGAGCAACCTGCGGTTTCCGCGGCACTTGAAGGACTGCACAGCGCGGTGCGTGAGAGGTTGGGGGATCACGTCTATGGAGGTGAAGCCGACAGTCTGCAAGAGGTTGTGCTGAGCGCGATGGAGTGCCAAGGCCTCCGGCTCGCAGTTGCCGAGTCATGTACAGGTGGTGCACTTGCAGCTCGACTGATATCGGTGCCGGGGGCCTCGCGGGTGCTGGAAGAGGCAGTTGTGGTCTACAGCAATCAGTCCAAGATCCGTCGCCTCGGTGTGGCTGCTGACACCATTCAAAGGTTTGGTGCGGTGAGCGAGGAGGTTGCTAGTGCCATGGCCTTGGGTGTCGCTCAAAGCGCCGGAGTCGAGGTAGGAGTGGCTATAACAGGAGTGGCCGGGCCAGGAGGCGGCACAGTTGAGAAGCCGGTGGGTACGGTGTTCATTGGGGTCTGCCTGAACGGACATACAGCGGTGCGGAAGTACCAGCTGCCGGGTGACCGTGACAAGGTAAGGCGGTTCAGTGTTACCTTTGCCCTGGAACTCCTGCGGCGTACCCTCCTGGCAAATGGCAAAAAAAAACCGGCGGCCACATGACCGCCGGTTAGGTACAGATTATTAGACTGCTGCGGGTTCAGATTCCTTAACAATAACCGAAACCCCGTCCGGAATAACGGTGATCTTGGCATCTTGGCCCTTGATCTCACGTGCTTTGGCTATAGCTTCGTCGAGAGTAGAGGCATGAATCATGTGCATGTCGGTAACCATCTTGGCGTCGCACTCGTCGGTCATGAGAATGACCTGGAACTGGAGCAGGATGCGGGCCAGGATCTGTGACTCCCACTGATCGGGAACGGTGCAGTCCATCTCGGTCTTCATGATCTCATCCATAACACCCTGAGTTGACTTCTGGTTCAGGAATGTCTGGTAGAAAGCCTCACCACCGTGACCGTCGTTACAAGCCGAACAAATGATAATGACACCGTCTTTTTTGGCGGTCGCTTCACCTGCAGTCATTCCTTTCACGGTCTGATAGATGTTCTGATCAAGCGGGTAACCACCGTTCGAGGTAATGACGATATCCGCCGGAACCGGCTCACAACTGGCGAGCTTTTCGACGAAGGTGCAACCTTGAGTATGGGCCTCAACGCTGTCACCGGCGACGGCATGAATGATCTTCTTGTTGGCATCAATGACTACATTGAGGATGAACGCCAGTTTGGCCTGCTCGGCTGCATACAGCATGTCAATGTGAATGGGGTTGCCGTCAAGAATACCGGTGCGGGAGTTGGGATGAATGATAAAGGAAGCACAGTGATTGCCCAATACCGTCTTGGCGCTCGCTACGCCGGGAAGTACCGACTTTCGGCCGCCAGAGAAACCAGCAAAGAAGTGTGGTTCAATAAAGCCTTCAGAGATGAGCAGATCAGCCTCAACTGCGAGCTTGTTGAGCCATAACTCACCACCGGAGGGAAGCGTGCCACACAGGGTCAACTGAGAGTCATCGCGGCAGTCATGGTTTACCAGTTTCTCATTCTTCACAATGTCTTCGCCGAACTTATCGAGCATCTCAGCCTCGGTAGTGAGGCGGTGAAAACCGGTGGCGATAAGGATCGTGATATCCGCATTTGGGTTACCGCTGCGAATCTCTTCAAGAAGAATTGGGAGTGTGATCTTGCTAGGAACTGGACGAGTATGATCGCTCGTGATGATGACGATCTTGTCCTTGCCCTTGGACAGTTCGCTGAGTCGCTCGGACTGGATTGGATTTTCCAACGCACGACGTACAAGTGTTTGTTCATCACCTTCTGGTGTGTAGTGGTGGGCGGCAGACTCGATAACACCTGCTACCTGATCATCAGGAAGCTCGAGGTCGAGAAACCTTCTAGAGTAAGGAATACGGAAACGTGCCATGTCTTGTCCTCCTTCGTGTGATTCCGGCGCGCCGAATCACAAGACAACTGGGGCGCCTCTTGTGAGGCGCCCCAATGAAATACCAGTCGTTGCGAGTGTCTAAGCCTCGGGCTCTTCAATGTCAAACATTTTCCCGGGGTTCATGATGTTGTGCGGATCCCATGCCTTCTTGATAGCCTTACAGAGTTTCATCTCTGCAGGGTCCATAAGCTTAGCCATGTTCATTTTCCGCTTAATGCCAATACCATGCTCGCCACTGATCTTTCCGCCGAGCCTGTGGGTAACGTCGTACATGTCTTGAAGCGCTTTAGGCTCAAGCTCATGCCATTGTTCCATAGTGTGCTTGGGGTTTTTTACCAGCGTTGCATGCAGGTTGCCGTCTCCGGCGTGTCCGTAGCATGGTACCGCAATGTCGTACTTCTTCGAGATCTTCTCGAGCTCGGGGATGATGTCCGGTATCGCGGAGATGGGAACCACGATATCTTCCAGGCTCTGCACAGGGCTCTGAACCTTGAAAGCTTCGGCGATGTTCCGTCGAACGTTCCACACACGCTCCATGGTGGTCGCGTTGTCGGCTACGTAGACCTCGGTCGCACCGTTGTCAAGACAAAGGTCACCAATTGCCTCGGCGTCGGCTTCAACTACGTCTGGATCATTGCCATCTACCTCGATCAGGAGCATAGCGCCACAGTTCTGGTAGGGAAGGGACTCGTTGAGGTACTCACAGGAAGCCTTGACCGATACCGAGTCCATAAACTCTGCACTCGTTGGGGTGAGGCCCTTCGACATGATCATGGCGACCGCATCGATAGCCTGCTTAGGTGTTTCGTACAGAACGAGCAGGTCGTAGCTCTTGGTCGGAAG
The DNA here is from genome assembly GCA_007127105.1 of Spirochaetales bacterium. Lineage (GTDB taxonomy): Bacteria > Spirochaetota > Spirochaetia > DSM-27196 > SLAA01 > SLAA01. Next base: position 24,516 of record SLAA01000255.1, read on the forward strand.
TGCGGTCAGCTTAATGATAGCCTTGGTCACGATGCCGAGGGTTCCCTCACTACCAACGACCAGCTGCTTCAGGTCGTAACCAGTTACGTCCTTGGCAAGCTTTCCTCCCAGCTGAACAATGTCACCCTGAGGAGTAACCAGCTCAAGTCCGAGGACGTAGCGTCCGGTTACGCCGTACTTGACGGCCTTACCACCACCGGCGTTCTCGGCAATGTTACCGCCAAGGAAGCATGTCTGAAGACTCATTGGGTAGCCGGCGAACCAGATGCCCTTGTCTTTCAGCGCTTCGTTGATCTCATTGGTGACGATACCCGCTTCACAAACCACAACCATGTTGTCGGTGTCGACCTCAAGGATCTTGTTCATCTTCTCGAGACTGAGCGAGATACCGCCAAATGTTGGGATACATCCACCTGAGAGTCCGCTTCCGGCGCCTCGAGGTGTTATGGGGATTCTCTCTCGGTTGGCAAGCTTTACAACCTGAGCAACCTGCTCTGCGTTGATGGGCGTGACAACCGCTTCGGGCATATGGCCATATTCCTCTTCAGACGTTTCGTCGTGTGAATAGGCCTCCATCTTTTCTTCATCTGTGGTGACATTTTTCGCGCCGAGGATCTCTACGAGTTCCTCCACAATGCGCGGTGTAACAGCATTGTACTTCACTTCGCAGCCTCCTTTCTTATTTTTTGGCCTGCGCCAGCTTCTGGGTGAGTAGAGGTAAGACCTCAAAAAGGTCGCCTACAATCCCAAAGTCCGAGACGCCGAAAATATTGGCATCACCGTCGGCGTTGATTGCCACAATGTTCTCACAGGTTTTGATACCAGCCAGGAACTGGATAGACCCGGAGATACCGGCGGTTACCAGCAGTGTAGCCGAAATTGTCTTACCGGAGAGACCAACCTGATGTGGGTAGCTAAGCCAACCGCGGTCAATAGCCTGACGGCTTGCGCCGACTACACCATCAAGTTGCTTGGCCAAATCATCCACAATTTTCACGTTGTCGGCTCGCTTGAGACCCTTTCCACCGGCGACAACTACGTCTGCCTCTTCAAGGTTCACGAACCCTGCGTCGTCGGTACGGAATTCCAGTACCTGGGCGCGGGTATCAACAAGCTCATCTTTGAGTGCAATGCGCATGATCTTGCCGCTTCGGCTTGGATCTTTCTCAAAGGGACGACTTGACTTCGGACGAACGGTTGCCATTTGTGGCATGTGATCCGGAGTCTTAATAGTCGCCATGATGTTACCACCGATAGCAGGGCGGGTTTGCAGCAGGAGTTTGGTCTCCGGGTGGATTTCCAGCTGCGTACAGTCCGCGGTAAGACCGGTGTCTACTTGAATAGCCACGAACGGCATTACTACACGACCAATGGTGGTTGCCGCAGCAAGCACCACATGTGGACTGTACTGCTTGATCAGGTCTGAAAGTACGTTTGAGTAGGTCTCGTTTTGAAAGTTCGCCAGACGGGGATCGTCGACGAAGTACACTTCATCGGCGCCACGCTGTATCAGTTCCTCAAGAGCCTCATCCGAAATATTATGTCCCATAAGCACCGAGCAAAGCTTGGTGTCGAGATCTTCCGCGAGTTTTTTACCGCGTGAAAGAAGCTCGAAGGAAACGCCGCGGAGTTTGCCTTCAAACTGCTCGGCGAGAGTCCATACATAGCTCACGTTGTTCCTCCTTTTCCTTTAATTAAACGAGCTCACGTTCTTTCAGCCACTCAACGAGCTGATCAACCGCGGCTTCAAGCGCCTCTTCAGAGTTCGCTCTTACAAGGGTACCGCTCCGCATGACTTTCGGGGTCTCGATCTTAACGACCTTGGTGGGAGATCCCTTGAGTCCGAGCGAGCCAACATCCAAAGTCATGTTCTCAGTGCTGTACACTGGAATTTCGGTCTGTCGGGCGCGCTTGTTTCCGCGCAGAGTCGGAAGCCTTGGTTCTGCAATTTCCTTAACGGTCGTAATGACGGCAGGAAAGGGAACCTTCACGACCTGGTAGCCTTCTTCCATGAGGCGCTCACAGGTGATGCTGTCCTTCGTGACTTCTTTAATATGGGCCACGTAGGAAACAACGGGAAGATTCATCCATGCACCAACGCCAGGTCCAACCTGTCCGGTGTCACCATCGGTCGCACGCTCACCGGCAAGAATAAGGTCAAAGTCGCCCATTTCCTTGATAGCCTGTGAGAGGGTGTACGAAGTTGCCCAGGTGTCGGCACCCCCGAACTTTCGGTCCGATACCAGTGCGGCATCGTCACAACCCATTGCCATGGCCTCACGCAGCGCCTTCATTGCTGCTGGGGGGCCCATTGATAACGCGGTGACCTTACCGCCGTGTTGTTCCTTGAGGCGAATAGCGGCCTCAATCGCGTAAAGGTCGAGAGGGTTGATAATAGTATCGAGTCCCTCGCGAATCATCGTACCGGTCTCCGGATCCATTTTTACGTTGCTGGTCTCCGGAACCTGCTTAATCAGTACTATGATGTTCAAGCTGTTCCTCCTTAAACTGTAGGTGCGAGTATTGTAACATATGTTTACTCATCCGAGAAGCTATTTTTTTATCAATATGGTCGATCGAAGATGTCGAAAAACAGTCACGGAGGGGCAAACGCCAACGAAAATATCAAGAACGAGCGCCTGTACAAAACACTGTTTCAACTTTTGCGGCGCTCAAGACAACTTCGGCGGGCCCGAGCCCGCCGAAAGTGTGCGCACGCGCACGTTGTGAGGTGCGGCATACTCTGCTGCACCTCACAATACTAACTCTGTCTTACAACGGGAATGTACCGAAGGTTACTGCCAGCGTTCCGACAATACCAACGACGAGGGAGTAGGCAACCGCGGGTAGGAGGTTAGTTCGAATAACCTTACCCTCGCTCCCAAGTACACCAACCGTTGTACATGCTGCAACAACGTTATGCACGCAGATCATGTTACCGGCCGCACCACCAACTACCTGAAGTCCTACGACAACGATAGTTGAGATACCAACCGACTCGGCGACACCGTACTGGAATCCTGAGAACAGGATGTTCGACACGGTGTTACTACCTGACATGAAGGCACCAAGCACACCGATAAACGGTGCAACCATTGTCCATACGCCTGAGAAGGCGTTTCCTGCTGCGGTAGAGATAACGATCATCATGCCTGCTTGATCGGTTGGGTTCTGGCCGGAGTTCAGCATGACCTGAACCATTGCTACGGCAAAACCGAGGGCGATGGCGGCAGGGATAACCTGCTTAATTGAGTGCGTAATGGTTTCTTTAATTACATCACCCTTCATCTTGTGAAGACCGAAAGTAATTGCAGCAACCGACATGAATGCGACGGTACCGGGCAGGTAGGCCCACTGCAGCGCGTAGTTCAAGCTGGTTCCAAGTACGCCACTCCAGCGAATGGTGACTGCCTCACTGAGAAGCGCAGCTTTCAGGGGTGGAATTACACGAGTGAAGACAAGGATAGCCGATACGAGAATGTACGGTGTCCAAGCAACAGCCGGTGAGAGATCGCCGTCAGAAACAGCGTCTTCCGTACCTGGCTCAAGGGTACCAACCCAGGAGCTGTCCCACGCGGTACGATTTGCAAAGTCCCACGGGGTTTTCGGCTGAAGGAAGCCCGATTTTGCCGCCGGAATACAGATTCCGATTGCAATAAGTCCACCAAGCAGTGATGGAAGTTCTGGCCCTACGAAAATTGCAATAAGCACGTAGGGAACAGTGAACGAAAGACCTGCGAAGATTGCAAAGGGAGCAACCTCAAGGCCTTCCTTGAAGCTTCGGTTTGCACCAAAGAGCTTCGTCAACAGGGATACAACCAGGAGAGGCAGGAACACACCAACAATGGCGTGCGGAATTGCCGCCCAGATTCCTACCTGATGCAGGAACTGGCCAGTTGTAAGACCTGCGCCTTCGATTTGTGCCACGATATTCGGTGATCCAAGAACCGAGGAAACACCACCGATGATCGGGGTTCCAACCGCACCGAAACTAACCGGTGTGCTGTTTGCAACAAGAGCCATGGCTGCTGCTGCAAGCGGTGGGAAACCAAGTCCGACCATAAGAGGTCCTGCCAGGGCTGCAGGAGTACCGAATCCCGCTGCACCTTCGATAAACGCACCGAACAGGAAGGCAATGATAATTGCCTGTATTCGGCGGTCAGGGCTAATACCGTGAAAGGTTCGATTGATTGTGCGAATTGCGCCACTATTCTTCAGAGTGTTCATGAGCAAGATTGCTCCAAACACAATGATCAGAATATTAAACGCGTTAAGCGCACCGAAGATCGAAGCTCCGGCTAACCACTGAGCAGGCATTCCCCAAACCAGACCTGCAAGCAACACTGCAACGACCCATGCTATGGGCATTGTGCGCTTTGCCGGCTGATTCATGAACACCATCAAGACGACTGCGACCACGATTGGTAGGGCCGCTAATAGCACCAACATTAATTGTCCTCCTTAATACGACATTTGGGTGGGTTGATTGCCGTTTTGCATGCTATGGGCAGCATAGGCAATTGTCAAGAAAAAATGTATTCAGTGTAACAGTCGTTCCATACTACAAAACGCTGTCTCATTGTCCTGCTTCACCTTGTAGCTATTCCTCCTGTTTATGGGCTTTACCCCGCATTCGGGTGTATGATACAGACTGAGCTCAACAAAAGGGGGTGAGAATGCAGGAATTGGTTCGATTCGGAGTTTCCATGGAGGCCGATCTCCGTGATCGCTTTGACAGGTATACCGAAACCAAAGGTTTTGCCAACAGATCAGAGGCAATGCGACGATTGGTGCAGGACGCTCTCCGCGAAAACGTGGAGCGTACGCCAGACGGTCAGGTGGCAGGCACCGTCACCCTGGTGTATACCGCAGGTAAGCGACTCCCATCGGTTCCTACGGCCGAGTATCCGAGCCTTGAGATACTGTCGAACTTGCAGGTGCATGTGAGTGACACAACACTCATGAAGATCATTGTTGTGAGGGGACGATATCGTGATGTATCGGCATGGAGTGAGCAGCTCCTGGGTGTCCGCGGCATGCAGGGGCGCTTCACCGTAGCCGCCCTGGACGACACGGTTCGCACCGAGGTTTGACCATAGCCCAACCCAGCCATATTATAGGCAGAGTTGTGGATGAGTTTGCTCAGCAATGGGTGACATCCAAAACACAGGAGGAGACTATGTCGTCATATACTATAGTAGATGAAACGGTACTTGAGAAGCTTCGTGCTGTGTGTGGTGCGGAGAACGTCAAGGCTGACGAGAAGACTCTCAAGGCCTTCTCTCATGACAAGGTGGCCGAAGAAAAGTATGCCCATAGACCCGATGTTGCGGTTTTTCCCGGGAGTACCGAGGAGGTCGCTGCAATTATGAAGCTTGCCAATGAGCTTCGGCTGCCGGTGACACCTCGAGGTGGTGGAAGCGGTCTTTCCGGAGGAGCGGTTCCGGTTGCGGGTGGGATTGTTCTTTCCTTGGAACGGATGAATCGCATCATAGAAATAGACACAGATAACCTGTTTGCTGTGGTTGAGCCGGGTGTCATTACCAAGGAGCTCGACGGCGAACTGAAAAAACACAATCTGTTCTTTGCAGGCTATCCTATGAGTGAGGAGATTTGTCACCTTGCTGGCAATGTTGCAGAGAACGCCGGTGGAGGGCGAGCGGTCAAGTACGGCGTCACCGGTCGTTATGTGCTCGGACTGGAGGTGGTGACACCGGAGGGCTTAACGCTCAACCTTGGTGGCAAGCGGGTGAAGGATGTCACCGGGTACAATCTTATAAGCCTCTTCACCGGGAGCGAGGGTACGCTCGGCGTTTTCACCAAACTCTACATTAAGTTGCTGCCGCGACCCAAACATCGACTTGCTCTGTTTGGATTTCTTCCAACTCCCTTGACCCTCAACAAGGTACTCCCTGCTTTGCTTGCTGACCCTGAGGTTCAACCCTCGTCCATTGAGTTTATGGACTCACTCTGCATTGAGTCGGTCAAACAGACCGCCCCAAAGAGCGATGTGGAGATCACACCCGGTGGCGCGATCCTGGTGGAGGTTGATGGGCCAACGCTTGCGCAGATTGAAGCAGAACTCCAGAGGGTGGAGCAGATCCTGACCGCACATGGCGTGAGCGGAATCCGCAAGGCCGAGAGTGAGGATCACCTGGAGGAGGTCTGGAAGGTGCGTAAACAAGTGCCGTGGGCGCTTATGCGAATTGCTCCTCATCAGTCGCTCGAGGACATCTCGGTTCCGGTATCGACAATTCCAGCGATGCTTGACGAGATTCGTGATGTAAGCAGCCGATATGATGTTCCTATTCCGTGCTTTGGGCATGCCGGTGACGGAAACCTCCATGCGACACCTCTTAAGCCGGAAGCTATGTCGGTTGAGGTCTGGCTGGAGACCCTCCCCAAGTTGCTGTCGGAACTGTATGTGAAAGCGGCGGGTCTTGGAGGAACCATAAGCGGTGAGCACGGGATTGGGCATAAGCGCAGTAGCTACATGAAACTGGTTTTAGGGGATGCGGAACGGGATATCATGCGGAGAATCAAACGAGCGATTGACCCGAACAACATCATGAACCCGGGCAAGATTCTGGTTGATGAGGACTAGTTCCGGGTGTTAGCCTGAGCCATGATTGAGTTTGCAGAGTTCGACGCCGTTGAGATGCGGGTTGGCACAATAGTCGATGTTCGCGAGTTTCCGGAGGCCCATAAGCCAGCCTACAAGCTGAGTATAGACTTTGGCCCGGAGCTCGGAGTTAAGAACTCAAGCGCGCGCATTACCCGGCCATATGAGGACATGCAAGAACTCAGGGGCAAGCAGGTTGTCGCGGTGACAAACCTGTCACCGCGGCAGGTTGGCCCCTTCGTGTCCGAGGTTCTGGTGTTGGGGATTGAGCTCGAGGATCAGAGCGTTCCTTTGATTGTTCCCGACAAAGACGTTCCGAACGGCCTGCGAGTGAGCTGAGACTGCCGCACGCAGGCTGCCTCGCCTGGTCCATGTGCGCCTCTTCCAGGTGCGCCTGCAGAGGGAGGTGCTCTCGTGTCAAGGCAGATCATCCAGTGTGAATATGCGGGTGAGGGAGTAGGCAACCTCCTCATAAGGGTGAGCTTGGAGCAGCGCTTTTACGACCTCACGCGCCTGGTCGTTAGAGACTACCAGCTCCACCTTATACTCTGGCTCATGTTCCAGCCTTCCTCTCCGACCAAGGAAGGGGTCGGCGCCATCAAGTGGACGAAACTGTCCGCGACCCAAGGTCTGCCATGCGCACATGTCATAATCCTTGTACTTTCCCCCGCCAGCGGCAAACACCGCTTCCTTGACCGGCTCCAGATACTCGTCCGGAACATAAAACACTAACTGGTACATAGTACGAGAATACGGGGATTGTCTGCATCTTTCAAGAAAGTTAGACTATCGGGACCAGACAAAAAGGGAACAAATGGATAAGGCAGGGGACAGTTTTCAAGGACTACGAGCCTTGGTGTTGGGCGGCTCTGGAGGCATAGGAGCTGAGATATCCCGATACCTCGTGGGTGCTGGCGCAGATACTGTGGTCCATGGAGGCCATGACGAGGGTAAACTGTCGACACTTCGCACAGAGCTCTGCGGATGCTCAGGACGGTTGACCACAGTACGGCGAGAACTCAACGACGCCGCTGATGCTGCGCGGTGGGCAGGCAGCTATGAAGATATCGATATCCTTGTGGTTGCGTTTGGTCCCTTTCTTTTTGCAGGACTTGAGGACACGAGTCCTGAGGACTGGGAGAGAATGGCCCTGCTCAATCTGGCCCTTCCCGGCGCCCTGGTGAGCACCTTTGCACCCCGTATGGCTCGTAACGGACATGGGCGTATACTGCTTTTTGGGGGTACCGATACCGATCTGCCTCAATCATTCCGCAAGGTTGCTGCCTACTCTGCCGCAAAGAGTGGGCTTTCCACTCTTGCGCGTTCTGCTGGGGCTGTCTATGGTCCCTCTGGGGTGACGGTGAATGTGTTGTGTCCGGGGCCGGTTGAAACGGAGTATCAGAGCGAAAGCGAAAAGCTATACTATCAGCGGATCCTTGCCGATAATACAATGATGGAGCCATCGACCCTCATTCCGCTTGTTGCATTTCTTTTGTCGCAGGGCGGTGGCATCGTGAATGGGGTGAGTATTCGCGTAGATAAGGGGTGGGATCGTCGCTCTTGAGTGGATTACTAGTTTGACAAAGCAAAGTTCGGCCACTAATATACATGAAAGCGAATCAAGACGTGTTATCATTGAAAGACATCGTCGCTAAATGTAATAATAATATGAAGGTAAGCTGGAAGGGGAGCCATGAATAACAACGACATCGTTCCGGGTTTTGATGAAGAAAAAGACGAGAGCCTCAAGATTCGTCTTCAGAAGATCGACTCGGTTGATGGATGCCTTGTCCTATATCTTACGGGGTACATAGATACGTATAACTCCAACTTCTTTCAGAAGCGGGTAGCTCGTGCAATTGAAGGTGGCTTTACAAAGCTGGTGTTCAACTGTGGCGGACTCAATTATGTATCCAGTACCGGGATCGGCTCCTTTACGGCATTTCTCAAACAACTAAAGCCACGTGGCGGAGATCTGGTGCTTCTGGAAATCCAGCCCAAGGTCTACGAAGTCTTTCAGTTGCTGGGGTTCTCGCAGTTCTTTAACATCAAGGACACCCTTGATGAGGCTGTTGAGTTTTTCTCAAAAGGCAGCGCTACAACGGAGTCCGACGTTTTCCCGAAGATTTTCAAGTGTCCAATCTGCTCCAAAAAACTCAAGGCAACAAAGTCGGGGCGGTTTCGGTGTTCTGAGTGCAAGACCATCTTGGCCATTGATAATACCGGACAGGTTTTCCTCGGATAGGCCATGACTCCGGGCGGTGTACCCTCGCCGGAGAGGATAACATACGCCATGATTCATGAAAAAATTGAACACTATCTTACTCATCTCGCTCTCAATTACAACGCGGTTGAAAGAGGCGTGTGGGTAATTCAGGAACCGGACAAGGGTCTGGCGCAGGTCTTCGTGACCTGCGTTTCACCTGCTGTATCTATTCGGACCAAACTCATGGATGTTCCAGACAAGGAATATGCAGCTTTTTGCGAAGAGCTACTGAGGCTCAACCTTGAGCTACTGCGGGGAGCCTACGCCTTAGAGGAGAATAATGCAGTGTTGGTTGACTCATTTCCAGAGGATGAACTCAACCTTGAACGTTTTCAGTCATCGCTCGACGCAATAGGGCTGACTATATCAGAGCACTATCCGCGTCTTTCGCGGTTTTCACGGTCTTAAGGAGGCTTGCTTGTGGGGATCTTTGATCGATTTCGGCGACTGATCAGCTCAAATCTCAATGACATGATCAGTAAGTCTGAGGATCCCGAGAAGATGCTGAATCAACTCATTCAGGAAATGAATCAGCAGCTCATCGACTCCAAGAAGAGTGTGGCATCTGCCATAGCCGACGAAAAAAAGCTTGAGCGCCAGATAAACGAGACGCGAGCGCAGTCCGCCGACTGGGAACGCCGGGCCATGACTGCGGTGCGCAATAACGAGGAAGATCTCGCTCGGCAGGCGCTTGAGCGGAAACAACGGCTAGACGGCGTCGCGTCGGAGCTACAGGAACAGTGGCAGGCCCAGCATGACGCGGTGGAGAAGCTCAAAGAGGCATTGCGTAGCCTGCAGGCCAAAATTGATGAGGCACAGCGAAAGAAGAACCTTCTCATTGCACGTTCCAAACGAGCTGAAGCACAGCGGCGTATGCAGAGGACGATTGGCGGCATGAAAGACACATCTGCCTTCGAGGTCTTTGAAAAAATGACTAAACATATGGAACAGCTTGAGGCAGAGAACGAGGCGGTTGAGGAGTTGTCACGGCTCGAACAGACCGACGACCTTGAGGAGCAGTTCCGCCGCCTTGAAGGTACAACGAACAGTACCGACAAACTGCTCGCTGAGCTTAAATCAAAGATGGCCATTGGCGAGCCGGACGCCAGTTCTCAAGAAAATGGTAGCGCTGCGGGTTCGCAAGGAACCAAGGCGGGTAACTCCATTGAAGCCGACCTGGATGAACTCAAGAGGCGAATGCAGGATGAAGACTGAGACTCGCAGCGGGCCGGTTGTCCAGTTCCTTTTCACTGAGCCGGAACTAGAGACTCGCCTTCGGTGGTACTTTGATCGCGTAGATGACGTAAATGTCCGCTTCCGCAATGATCTGCAACAGTTGCCGATTGCGGATGTATTGGTGTTCCCGGCCGAGAAATCAACCCAGGTACTTGAGCTCGCGGGCCACGGTTGCTCTCATGTTCCACGGATAGCGTATGGCCCTGCTTCGCTGTTGACGGCATGTTTTGGTGCCGGTTGTAGTGACTTTCTCCGGGAGCCATGGGACATAGACGAGCTGCACATCCGTCTGAGTAAGTCAGTCACCTTTCGGCGCTTTCGTGTCGGTGGGCAGGTGCTGGAGATGGCGCCTGGATATCTTTCCGGACAAAAGAGCAGTTGCGGCATTAGCCATGGAGAGTATCTGGTTCTCCGCCTGTTGGTCGGCCATCCTGACCAGGTCGTCCCACGCGAGGTCTTCTTCTATGCACTGCGCAGGGATGTCTCAACCGATTCACGACTTGTTGATGTGTACATTTCTCGACTGAGAAAGAAGTTGGATGCTGCTGTTGGAAGCCTGCCCGACGAGGCAGGAATACAGTCGGTGCGTGGAGTTGGATACAGACTCATTTCTGGTAATGCTGCTGCAGCAAGCGGTTGTGAGTAACTTGTGGAAAACCTACGTAATCTACGGCGCTGTGTGCATTTAGCGTTGTGCCTGTCGGAAGCTAACCTGTCTTCTCCACAATAATTGGCCTCCGACTGGAAGAAAATCACAATTTCAACAGGTTTTCTCGGTAGTTGGAGCGCTTTTTGTTAGGGGGCAGATGAGGACAATACTGTTCCATGCCTGGGTGTCTGCGCCATGTACCGTCTCGGCATTGTGGATAACCTGTGTATAGTTTGTAGTATTCGCGGTAGAACATAGGTCATGATTTCGGGGTCCTGAAACTTGCGCAGCGGACGGCTGCATGGTAGCATGAGCGACCGTGAGAAGCGTTCTCCATTTATCGGCACGAGTAATGGTACTTACCATGTGCGTGTTGTTTATCACACTGGTCATACTCATTCTGTCGCACCTCAGTGAGCACGCTGGCATACGTGAGCCGGTTCCGTTGCTGGCGGAGCTTCTCTACCGATCACTCGTTCCGGCAGTATGTGCCGGGAGCTTCCTGGTGCTATTCAGAATCGTTCGAACTCCACTTATGCCAGGGGTGGTCTTACCCTACCTTGCCATTGTAACAACAGGACTCCTATTTGGTGCCGGGCTCCTTAGCCTTGTTCTCCAAGAGGTTGGAGGTGGCAGAGACAGCGAGCCGAGCATGCCTGCGGCCGAGCGTTTATATCAGATTGGAGCCGGAGCGGTCTACTTTGGTAAGGTTGAGGGCATTCGATTTGAGGATGTTGTTCTGCTGCAACCGAGGGAGCAGCCGGTGCTGCGGTTTTACAACGAGGCTATGCTCGATCCGGAAGAAAACGGCCTGCTGCTCTTTGGCAGTGGGGAAAGGCCAGAGCTGCTTCGGTTTACCGCTCGGAGTCTTCCGTGGGTATTGACCCCCGCAGCCCCGGGTTATCTTTCCCTGTTTCTTGTGGATGTTGCTCAGACCCGTGAGCATTTTATTTCGACGGTGCATGTGTCCCGGCTGTCCGGCATTGTGCTGAGTCTGGCGATTGGGATTTATCTTGCGAGTTGTTTTATCTGGATCCGCTATACTCGCTGGCCCTTGTTTAACGTACTCATTAGTTTGCTGGTTCTCCGCCTGACACTTAGCATGTACGCGGCAGTATCCGTTCCTGCTTTTACTGGCTTTGTGGTGACGCTGTTCCCACTCCTCCCCGAGTTCCTGGTTGTCCCCGCCGTGCTTGGCGCCGGTGCGGTGCTATTCATACTTCTTGGCCTGCTGCGGCCTCGCTATCGTGACTGGAAACGAGGGGTAGGTTATGCGTAAGCTGTTCGTCCGCCTGCTCGTTGCCTTGTTCTGTGTGTACTTGGTAGGATTTGCCTTCCATTTTGCCGTCTCGGTGGTTCGATTCCCAGCAGAGCAGATAGATGCAGGTACCGCGCTTCAATGGCGGTGGGTCTTCGGCTCGACGCTTGTCTCTTACCTGACCCACTTTATTCCTCTGCATCTCAGTGGTGTGCTCATTGGCTTTGCTCTGCTGTTGGGGGCGTGGCACCGCGAGCAGGAGTCGTCACAGCGACCCCTTTATGAGATTATGCAGGTTGGGATTATCCTCTTCCTCGGCCTCGGGCTGCTGTACAGCCTGGGATATGGCCTGGGTCTGCCTGTGGCGCAGGAGATGCAGGCTTCGGCTGTAGCAGAGAGTCGTTTTGCACGGGGTGCTTTTGATCGTGCTGTTGAGTTGGAAGCTCGTGGTGAATATCGGGCCGCAGCCATGGAGTATCGCGCATACCTGTCGGTTCATGCGCATGACCGCGTAACCGCTCAACGTATAGAAAGCATATTGATCCGAGCCGAGAGCGACCCACGGAATGCTGGAAGGTTACAAGAGGATCAAGGTGTGCCAGGGATGCCCCTTGGGCTTACGGGTGCAGAGCTTTTGCAACGGTCCGAAAGGGCATATGGGCGGGAGGATTACTTCACCGCACACTACTACGCTTCCCTGGCTCTTCCCATCGGTGGTGAGATTGAGGCCGAGGGCCGGAGACTGGCCGCCCGTGCATATCGGCAAATTGAACGTATGAGCATGACGCAACGTGAGGCTGAGACTGCCCGCCTGTTTGCGGAGAAGCGGCGGGGATATGATGCCCTGTTAGCTGGACGGCCGATTGAGGCCTACTACATCTTCAGTGCCCTTGGAGAAACCGTACCGCAGGATCCCGATGTTCAGAGGTATTTACCCATTGCAAAGCAACGACTGGAGCGGGTTTCCTTTTTCGTAGATGAACTGAGCAGGCTTGAAGATTACCTGTCGACGAGTGGTGTTTTCTTTCGGCTAACAGATCATGACGGAGCACAGCTCTTTGTGCACATGAGCCTGTTCACGCAGACCCCTGAAGCTGCATATGCTCGGGGTGTAGAGGCGCTACGGCTGGACGCGAGCGGGGCTTTGGAGTTTCACCTGCATGCGCCCTACGGAAAGCTCATTGAAGGACATCTGAGTTTACAGGCGCTTGACCGCGAATTCCCGGGCTTTGGCTACGAGGCTGAGTATCTTTATGGTACTCCGCCTTCGGAAGAGGTCAGAAATCTGCTGACGCTCAATCTTGATTCGCGGGAGCTGTTAGCGCTTTCCTACGCCTCGGCGCCTCCTGCGACTATTCCAGCAGCGGTACTGCTGAACCTGGCGCCACAGGCCTCCGAGTTTGGATTTGCAGAGGAGCCAGTTTATCTGGAGCTGTTCTCACGGCTTATTCATCCCTTCAGCTTTGTCTCGCTTTCCTTTCTGGCGGCAGGCTTTGGGTGGCGGATGCGGAGTCGCTATCTTGTTCCGCCCGTTCTGCCCGCGATATTGGCCGTTCCCTTATTCCCCTTTGTTCTCTCATATGCCTTTGCGAGTTATCTCTATCTGAACAAGTTGATGCTCGCCGTGCTCATTGGGTTTGGAGGAGCTACGCTTGGGCTTTTGGCCACGGTTGTGATACAGGCTGGTGTGCTTGTGGGTGCTTTGTTATTCATGGCACTTCAGCCAGCCGATTGAGGGGCTGGTCGTGCTGCGCCTTGATGCTGGTCGGTTAAGGCCTTTCGTGTCGGCCGCCTCACAACGTCCCATTTGGGGGCGAGTGGTCGGTGCGGCGGTTGGTCTAACTGCAGGGCCCTTCGGGGTGGCACTGGGATTCCTGGTGGGATTCCTGGTAGACCATATGCGCATGCGGCGCACTGCCGGTTCCATGATTTCCCGGTGCTTCCGCAGATCCGAGGCCCTGCCCACTCGACAGGCGGCCGAGCAGGCGACCGGCCTTTCTATTGAGGTTGTGGCCTTTATTGGGTTGGGAGTTCGGGTCGTGGTTGCCGACGG
>SLAA01000080.1 GCA_007127105.1 Spirochaetales bacterium
CATGATTACACTGCCAGTATCTGATGGAAGCGAGTACCGCGTGCATCCCAGCAAGATCATTGCGCTGGGTCTGAACTATCATGCACACATTCAGGAGAGTGAGTCCGTACGTGTGCAAGGATTCACCAAAGACATTCCTCCGGAGCCAATCCTTTTTGCAAAAACCCCAAACTCCCTGGTTGGCCCGAGTGAAGAGATTGTGATCCCCGCCATTCTGGCCAGTTACGACTTTGACACGCCACGTACAGATCACGAGGGCGAGCTGGCCTTTATCATTGGTCGCGACTGCAGCCACATTGAGCCGGAAGAGGCCTATGACTACATCTACGGTTATACCTGCATGAATGATGTGAGCCAGCGGAATATCCAGAACGCAGATAGGTCAGGGTGGTTCCGGGGTAAGTCTTTTGACACCTTTGCACCCATTGGGCCGCGTATAGTACTCCAGAAAGATCTTGGTGACCCTCAGTCGCTGGCTATTGAGTGCCGCGTGAACGGTGAGGTGCGACAGTCGGGGAACACCGCCAGCATGATCTTTGGCATTGCGGAGACTCTGAGTTTTATCAGCAAGAACTTCAGTCTGCTTGCCGGGGACATTGTCCTGACCGGAACGCCCAGCGGCGTTGGCCCACTTCAACATGGTGATGTAGTAGAGGTTGAGATTGAGGGCATTGGTATTCTGAGCAACCCGGTACGGGACGCACGGCTCGCGTAAGGGCGTGGTACCGTATCGCGCCATGTAGCGGGTGCGCTATGTAGCGGGTGCGCCATGTCAGGTGCCGCTGGTGTTCGCGCTAGAACAACGCTTCCAGGATATAGAAAACGCTATTCTGCGTACCAAAGAGGATCCTGCGGCCAGCAATCACCGGCGCACTGAGTACAGCGCCGTCTATGGGCATCTCCCATTCCTTCCGACCACTCCGGGCCGAGAGGGCCACAAGTCGGGCAGGTGCAGCGTCGGGTGAGTCACTCGGATCTCCGTGTACGCCGAAGTAGACCGTGTTGCCAGCTATGGTTGGGGCAGAACTTGTTGGGTAGCTCAGGTCGCTGGACCACACTAACCGACCGCTGCGAGTATCAAAGGCCCTGACGGTTGCGTCACCACTGGTAAATATCACCCGGTTACCGACTACCGCAGGCGCCATGAAGTCCAAGAGTTCAATACTGCGTCTGAAGAGGAGCTCAGGGTCGACGTAGTATCCATCCGGGAAGTGTGACGCATCCATGTATCGCCAGAGTATCTCACCGGTGTGGCGGTCAATCCCATAGTAACTCAACTCCCAGTAGCTGCCGCGTGGCGCCCCGGTCGCCATGAACAGCATGTCGCCGTCCACCGCAGGGAAGGAGTACCACACCGCCCCGAGCATGGCCGTTTCCAGCAACCATAGGTACTCGCCGGTGCGCACATCGTAGGCAGCCAGGCTGCGAGGGTTCTCTATGGGCCCTGGGGCAAAGTACATGACGTCGTCATGAACCTGGAAGGTTATGTAGTACCAGATGAGATTCGGAAGTCGAAAGAGTTCCTCGCCGAGCTCGCTAACGGCAAAGGTCGAGCCTGCGTCACTTGCAAACATGACCATGTCCTCATACCGGGTAAACGAACTGCGTACCGGTCTGCCGGTATTGAAGCGCCAGACCTCGGTTCCATCTTCCCGCCGCAGGGCATAGGCGTGACCGTCCACCGATCCGAAATACACATTCTCGTTATCCGCGTAGGGTACCGAGTTTATGGGACCGTCGGTGGAGAATGTCCAGCGCATGTAGCCGCTCTCTATGTCGAGAGCATAAAAGTTGCCGTCGGCCGAGCCAAAGTAGATCGTGTCATCCAGCACCACCGGTGGATTGAAGGCGGCGAGCGAATTGCCATCGCGTTGCAGTCGGAGTTTCCAGCGGATTCCGAGCGGCGGTGCGATTGCGCTCTCGGCGCGACCCCGGCCCTGTGTGCCTCTAAAGGTGACCCAGTCCTGTCGCCCGCCACAGGCTACCAGCACCAGACACAACAGAATGAGGCCTGGTATAC
Source organism: Spirochaetales bacterium (assembly GCA_007127105.1). Classification (GTDB taxonomy): domain Bacteria; phylum Spirochaetota; class Spirochaetia; order DSM-27196; family SLAA01; genus SLAA01. The sequence continues at coordinate 2,021 of SLAA01000080.1, forward strand.
ATCGCCGCATGCTCATTGGTAGGCCAGTCCCCTCAGGCTCACAAGCCTGCGAATGGCCGCCGTTGGTCCGGGCCGCCTCGCGTGGGCCAAGGCCTTAGTGGCCTCGTTTCTCAACTGCGTCATACGTCTCTCCCGTTCACCTTCTTGAAAGCTCGTGCGGTAGCGGAGTTCGGTGTAGATTTCGGCAAATGGCGCAAGCTCCGGATGCTCGGCGGCATACTCAAGCGCGGTTGCCGAGCGTGCCTTTCCGGTATATCCATCCGAGGCATAGCGCAGCAGAACCAGCCGGAACAGTGCCCGTGCGGCTCGGTCACTCGAGCCGCGGGCCTGGAGCAGAAGATACAGTTCAAGGAGATATCGATATACCAGAAGCCCTACCAGCCCAAGCACAATGACTGCCGCAAGAAACCGTAGCACCACCTGCGGTTGAATAACCGGGCCAGGCACGGTGCGCGACGCATCTCGCAACAGTGGAATAATCACGTCCCGCTGGTTGGGGTCTCCGAGCCCGACGGGCGGAATGGAGTACGATGTAGTCTCAAAATCAACCCAACCATGTTCCGGCAGATAGAGCTGCACCCAGGCATGGCGATGCGCCGTGGTAACAAGGTACAGCGAGTTGGGGTCAAACTCCTGCAGCGGCGGCAGATCCTCAATCAGCAGCTGAAGACCGCGGCGGTGGGAGGGTGTTTGTAGTTCAGCCGCCGCAAGGTATCCGGTAACCACGCGTGAAGGTATGCCCGCCATGCGCGCAAGGATGGCTGTGCTGTGGGAAAACTCAACACAGTCCCCCTCCTGTGTGTTGGAAAGGAAGTTCACCATGTGCCGCACCGACACGTTATTGCTATATCCGGCATGGTACTGAAAGGTCTCGAAGCTCCGCAGAATGCCTTCAATTCTCTCATGGTAGCTGTCGTCGCTGGTGACCGCGCGCGATAGGTGCTCTGCGAAAACCTCCCGGTCTGCATCAGATAGCGGGACTTCCAGGTACTCGGCAAGCTCGGCGCGCAGGGCCTCATCCGGTTCTTCTACGCGCGCGCGCATCCCGCGAGTGAGCCTGCCAACTGCCGAAACAGCGCGGTAGGAGTAGCTAAAGGGGTGATAGCGGCGGTCGAGCGTCGTCGGCTCAAAGCTCTGCGGCTTATACGCGAGGTATCGCTCCGGTAGGGTAGACAGTACCTCAATGCTTTCCCGACGACGCCCCCTGTCCACCGACGGGCTGTCTCCGCGCCAGGTCTCGAGTGTCCGCATTCGGGACAACTCATTCAACTCCTTCTGAAGGTATCGAGCAAACCCTGCCTGGGGGTCAAGACGGCTGTAGTAACGGTCGGCGAGGTAACTTGGTGAGGCCTCGGCTGCAACAATCATGACTGCATGCTGATTCTGGGGTGTGCCGCCCTCTCCGTCCCGGCCGGGTTGCGGCCATCTGTCCGAAGGAATGCCACGCAGCGCGCTTTCTCCGTCGCTACCGTTTGTATCATTGGCGGCTCTATCACCGCGCAAGGCACCGTTCTCCAGACCGTCGCCGTACGCATCTATGCGTTCAGGATCCTGATCTGCCTCGCCCCCTAAAAGGTTGCGCACGACTGGGTTCTCCACAAAGTCTGGCGGAATTGCCGTTACAATGGTGCCGAGCACCAGGACGCCCACCAGCAGTAATACCGCGACTTCCTTTCGCACACGGCTTCTGTAGGTGCTCCCGGGCTGATAGAAGAAGCAGAGGTAGATAATGAGCCCATGGGCAAGGAACCCGGTAATGAGAATGACCATCACCAGGCGGGTCACCCCAATGCTGCTTGCGGCAAGCTCCTCCGATGCCCGCGAAAAACTCATGAGCCGGTGGTACAGCAGGGCCGGAAGAAAAGGCTCCAGGACCGCAACGCTACGTCCGCGGGCCCGACTATGAAACACAATGAAGGTGAGTACAAAGGCCGCAATACCAATTGCCGCAAACTGGAGAGATGCCTGTGAAAAGCCGCGCAATCCAAATCCCACAAGCAGTGGTAGACCCATGCCAAGGGCGAAGCGCAGCTGTGACCAGGTGAGGCTCTTCATACGCAGATATGCAAGGACAAAGCCCAAGGGGACAATCACGAACCAGAGGAGTATACCGGGGCGGTCATACGAGACTCTTACTGCAGGATGATACAGTGGTGCGGAAACCGCCAAGATATACACACACAGCCGTGACAGAAAAAGCAGTCGCATTGAAGCTGTTTTAGTCATGAGCCGCCCTCCTCAACATAGTCAAGCCGACCCGCTGGCCGCCGACCCGCTGGCCGCCGACGCGCTGGGCGCCGACGCGCTGGGCGCCGACGCGCTGGCGCAGCAACCGAGCTCGTACATAGTCGCTCTCGCAGGTGCCGTCCCCTGTTGTGAGCGCGTCCGCAGACGGCATTTCCGATCTGCGAAACACCCAGCGATCGGGAAAGGCGTCAATGTCGATATCCGGCAACACCGCGATATCAATTGAGTCATTGTCAGCGCCATGCACAAGCGCTGGCCGAGTAAGAAAGTAGCGGGTCTCACGCAGGCTTCTCAGTCGCGTGAGCGAATGATATGCGGGGTCAGCAGCAGAGGCAAAAACACAGAGCCCCTCGATATCCGCTGGATGAAACGCCTTCTGCAGAGCGGGGGCCTCGGAGGTGGCGGTTGCGGCCACCACAATTCGTCCGGCCTGTTCATGGAGTTCATCGGTGTCGGAAAGCTCAAAAAACTCGCCTGTTGTGGCGCCCGTCCCGGCCTCCTCAGGCCGCTCGGTAACAAGGAGCTGCACCGTCACACTCTTATCTCCGTCGAGAATGCCGGCAAGAAAGTACAGCAACCAGGATAGCCTGTGACTGCGTTCGGCAACGGTTTGCGGGGTTTCGCCTCCACGACGAACTCCTCGCAGCATGAGCACTGGCAAAATGGTTGACTCTTCCTGTGACTCCGGCGATACGCGGGTGAGCAGAATGGGAAGACGGCTTGAGGCCTTCCAGTTGATATCTCGAACCCGATCCCCGGGCGTGTACTCACGCATGTGATAGCGTTCCTCATCCGCATTGCGAACGAGCTTGCGGTTCTCATTCCCGGAAAGTCGGGATAGGGTGTATTCACGGTGAACTGGGTAGCGCGGCGGCAGCACCGCAACTTTCCTGTGTACACCGCCCACAATTTCTATGGAGCACAGACCAAAACAGTCCCGCACCGTTGCACGGAGTTCGGCATGCAGTATACCGGCCAGTGGAAGCGGCAGAACTATCTCAACAGGTGAGTCGCCCAAACCGCTTGAATCAGAATTGACGCGGATGAGCGCGTCGCCACCAAGACATAGCCTTCCTTTCAGGTGCAGGTGGAGCCGGAGAAACAAGGGCGTTGGGCGCTCGTCGGCAGATAGTTCCGCCAAAGGCAGCTGGCTGCCAGCCTGAATGACGGGAGGGCAGCTGAGTTCCCCAACCGAGCCTTCCCGTCTGCGCCGTTCCATGCGCACAGCACCGGCGAGCGCTGCAAGTGTACAGAGCATAATGAGACCAATCAGGAGCTCGCTGCTTGAGGAGTAGCTATATCCACGCAGGGACAGAACCACAGCCAGGAGTGCTGCTATGCTGCCAGCCCAGGTGAAGGGATATATGCGGCTGAGTGACCGGAGAGCCGGAACTATGCCTGTTCCTACCATCTGCTTCATGCGCCTCATGTGTATCATGTGGTGCAGACGCTCCAACAACTTAGGCCTCTAGTTCTGCGGGCTTGCGGCGTGGTTCAATTGGAACCGCGTTCATGATCTCTCGCGCTATGCGTTCAACATCGAGTTGCGGATCATGGGGAATGAGACGGTGCGCTATTGCGGGTACAAATACCTCCTTGATGGTATCTATATCAACATAGCTCCGACCGCGGATAAGAGAAAGGGCACGACTGAGTCGTGAGAGCTTTATTCCTGCACGCGGGCTTGCTCCAACCGAAACCTCGGGATGGGAGCGCGTCTCGGTCATGCACCGTACAATATACTCAACGAGTTCGGGGTGTATTTCCACCTCATCTACGGCCTGCATCCACATGACGAGATCGCGTGACTCAATAACCGGGCCAAAGTCATTCCAGGCGTCGTTGCGGCCATGCTGCAGTACTACGGCGACCTCGTCCGCTGCCGAGGGGTATCCAAGCGAGAGCCGGATCATAAAGCGGTCAAGCTGTGGGGCGGGCAAGGGAAACAGATGCACACCTTTGAGGTTCATGGTTGCTATAATGAAGAACGGCTCGGGAAGATGATAGGTCTGCCCTTCCACGGTGACCGCCTGTTCCTGCATAGCCTGAAGGAAACTACCCTGCGTCTTGGGCGTGAGCAGGTTTATCTCGTCGCAGAGCAAAAAATGAGCAAAAATTGGCCCGGCCTGAAAGCGCATCTCACCGCCTGCACCGTTGAGGCGGTTGTACCCCAGGATGTCCTGCGGTAGCAGGTCGACCGTGCACTGAACGCGATTAAAGCGCTTCATTGGCACGTCACCGGCATAAAGGTCGGTCTCGTCCCATTGGATTGAGGCAGCCAGGGCGCGTGCAAGGGAGGTCTTTCCAACTCCGTGAAGGTCGGCCAGGATAACATGGCCCCCTGCTACCGCCGAAGCCACAAGATGCTCGAGTTTTCGTTCCTCGATACTAATCACCCGTCCAACATTCTCACACAGGCGTTTCACCTGTTCCTGTACAGCGGGCGGTTGCACGACCGCGTTGCCCTTATATTCGTTACTCACACCCTAAGGTTACGCTCTAGCAAGGGGGACGGTCAACACTGGCCAAAAGACTGTGATATAGTTGAGCCATGTGTAGCCCAGAGTTTGTCCGGCGGCTCTTCGGCAGTATAATGCCGTTCCGCTTCTTGCCCACAAAACTTCTAGACGAGTTAGCTCCGCATATCGAGCTGCGGAACCATGCCGCCGACGAGATCATTATCCGCCAAGGTGACAGCAACGACCGCTTGGTCTATCTGTTAGATGAAGGACTTGTCGAGGTCCGCGACCCTGAACGCGGGGATCGGGTCATGGAACAGATTGGCCCCGGCCACTATTTTGGCGAGTGGGAGCCACTTTTTAAGGTACCCCGCCTGTACGAGATTCGTGCGGTCCAGAGTTCGCGAACTGCGGTCTTCTCGCAGGACACCTTCCTGTCTATGCTGCGTGGGTCGCGGGCCTTTGCACAGGCTCTTGGCAGCGTATTGCGGGACAAACAGGGAGTTTTCCAGGCCTTTGACCACTTTGACGCCGAACTGAAAAGGGCGGTCGCCCAAGGATATATCAATATTACCCGCATTACCCCACTGTACCGCGCGTTGAACCCAGCTATACACCGTGGCGCCGCAGATGACCGGTACATTGACTTTGGTGCGCTCATATACGCAGTGCGCCGCCTCCCTCAAAACGTCACACACACCTTCGGATACTTGCTCGTTGATGAGCTGCCACAAGCCTACACCCCGCCCGAGCATTTTTTCCGTGTCATCAACACCGACGCTCGTCGGAGGGATGTATGGGAGATGCTCCCGGGCAAGAGCATGGTATTGCTCCGAAGCGGTCTCTCGGATCTGTTGGACCTGGTGAGTTGCTTGTGTCTCTATGCTGTAGAGGCGCGCAAGATCCGCAAGCGACTTCAGGAACAGCGCTATCTCATGAAAATTCAGAACTACCTTGCTGGTGATGCAGGCGCGGTTGGGTCGGAACAGAACGATCTCGGGCTCGAGACGCTCTTTCGCGAGCTGCCTTTTGACCCCGAGGAAACACGTAAGTTGCGGCAGGTCTGGCCGACAGACACCGTCACGCGACTCTCTGAGATTGTGCTTCACCGCGAGATGTTCACCGTAGATGTTCGACGACGAAAGCGCAGTTACAACACCCAACGCACCGAGATTTGGACCAGCCAGATTGCCGCGGCTACAAGAAGTTTGCTGGGGTGTGAGCCCGGTTCCCTGGCTCCGGATCGGCCAGTGCACATTGTGAGCAGCAACACTCACTCGGTGGTTAACTGCCTCACACCGTGGCACGCGGCGCACCAACCCGAGGTGTTGGACTGGGCCCGCAGGGCTCGCCCGGAACTCGTTGATCATGACTGGGATTCTCCCTCAGACTGCTTCTATGCGGTGTTGCGGGACTACCTTGCCGAGCATCCTGATGCGAAAAAAGACATTAAACGGGACGAAGAGGCCCATGGTATTGCCGGGCTAACCGAGACGGCCTCTACCGGGATACAGGTGCAGCTTATTGACCTCTCCAAGCTCGCAGGCGCCGATATCGACCCAGATCTCCCTTCTTTTGGTGCAGAGCGCAACGATCTCATTGTGAACATTGACTACGCCTTTGGCGAGCAGGCGCAGTACATCATTAATAATCTCTTGCTCCTTTTCGGGGCTAATCTTGCGAGTGTATCTTTTCTTGGTAAGGCCGGAGCGCTTCAGGGAAAGCGGGGCGATATACTCATTCCCACCGCCTTCATTGAGCAGGGCAGTGATATCTTTGAGCCGCTGCCAGGTTATCCTCTGGAAAGACTCAAGAACCGTTTCGCCAGGCGCGGCGTGTTTAGCGGCCCCATGCTCACGGTGCGTGGCACACTGTTGCAAAGCAGAGAAATGCTGCAGTTTTACCGCGAGATCTGGGGCTGTATAGGGTTGGAAATGGAGGGGGCGCACTACTATCGCCGCATTGTAGAGGCTTCCGAGTTAGGGGTAATCTCTCAGAACGTGCGAATGCGTTCCTTTTACTACGTTTCCGACCTGCCAGAAGAAAGCACCGCGAGCCTATCGGCCCCATTACGTGCATGGGAGGGCGTTCCACCCCTGTACGGCATTACCCGTGAGGTGCTGTACGATATCATTACCGGCCCACGTACTTTGTGAGTTTTGCCTTGAGTTCCTCAAGAACCAGGGGCTTGCCCACGTAGTCGTTCATACCGGCGGCGGTGCATTTTGCCTTGTCATCGTCGCCTGCATAGGCAGTGAGTGCAATGATCGGAATATCATGATTGAGTACCCTGGAGTCACTGCTTCGAATGAGACGTGTGGCTTCAAAGCCATCAAGCTCCGGCATCTGCACATCCATAAGCACCGCCTTGTAGGAGCTGTGTTCCAGTTGTTCTACCGCCGCCCGGCCATCAACTGCCACATCACAGCTGTACCCCAGGGTCTCGAGCAGTCGCTGGGCAACAATGCGGTTAATCTTGTTGTCGTCCACGATAAGAACATCTTTGGTGCTCGTGGGTGTCGCGTTGTTGTCCGCCATTGGGTCAAGCTCCTTCTGGTGTTTCGCTGTCATGATTTGGGGGTGGGCAGTTACCGCTGCCGAGCTCTTCCAGATTGAAGACAACACCTTCGACGGTGTTTCGCTCATCATAAATCGGGTTGCCATGAATGCGAAGAGCAACCCGCAGTCCGTCGGGCTGTGTTACACACTGCTCGTAGTCCAGGACAGGTTTCCCGGTGCGCATAACCTGTGCGAATGGGAGATCCTCAGATGCAATCTCATTTCCTTCAAGGTCACTTATGCGAAAGCCTGCGTCGTTGTAACTCATCTCGCTCAGCGCGTTGCGGGACATGCCGAGAAGCTCCTCGCCGCGCTTATTGGCAAACACGATCTTGCCGCGCTGGTCTACCATGGTAATGCCGCTGGGACTGGCCTCAAGGACACGCATCATGAGGTCATGCTGCCGCTGGAGTGCCAGGGCTATGTTTTTGCGCTCGGAAATATCAATGATTGAAATAACAATCCCGTTTACCGTCGAGCCGTCCGAGAGATAGGGGGTAATCCTCACCAGTAGCCAGTTGCCGCTTCGGTTTTGGATCTCGACCTCACGCTGTTGTTGCGTGCGTGCAACCGTCTCTATGTCAGTCATGAGGGTTTCGTAGATGAGGTTGTGTGATAAGTGGCTAATGGGGCGCCCAAGGTCGGTTTTAATTATGTTGATTTGCCGAGTCACCGGTTGGGTGTACTTCCGAATATGGAACGATGTATCCAGGAAAACGGTTCCGATATCGGTGCTGGATAACAGGTTGTTCATATCATTGTTGAGTTCTGACAGTTCCTCAATCTTTTTCTGGTACTCGGTGTTAACGGTGATGAGTTCTTCGTTCACCGACTGTAGCTCTTCATTGGTACTCTGGAGCTCCTCGTTGGACGACAGCAACTCCTCATTGGTGGCCTGGAGTTCCTCGTTTGAGGTTTCCAGTTCCTCAATCGTCGCCTGGAGATTCTCCTTGGTGTACTGCAGTTCGGTTTCAAGGTCTTGAATGCGACGTTGTACGCTCTCATCCACATTGAACTTCACTGGACCCGATGTTGTATTCTGAGCAGTCTTCTGAGGTTGAAATATGACCGCAAAGTAACTGTTTCCATGTGCATCCGAGATTGGACGGATCGTAAGGGTAATCTGGTGCGCGTCGGCGTCTTCTCCTACAACAATATCACTGAACTCTATTTCCTTTCGTTCCTTGATCACTCGTGGGAGGGCGGTTCCAAGCGGAATCTGTATATCCTCACGTGCCATCTTAAGGACATCAAGGTTCATTTTGCCAAGAGGCAGTTTCAGGTAGGCGTTGATATCCCCAAAAATATGGTGCACCTCGCGCTGTTCGTTTACCAGCACGCAGGGTGGGAGTGATGTCTCGATAAGGCGCTCGTAAATGGCGTCGACACCCCTCTTGGGCGGGTGCAGCTCTATTTGAGCGCGGGCCTCAGGTGAGGGCTCGGCGGCCTGTTCTGTACCGCGAAAGGCGGGGTCGGGCGCAATAGTGGCCATACCACGGGGCTTGAAACCACCTTTGTAGCGGAAAATCTTCCATTTCACATCAATATTCTTGAAGTATTTGCTGGACTCGCCAATGGTCTCGCTGCTTCCTAGAAAAAGAAATCCTTCTTTCTTAAGCGAGAACTGGAAGTTGGAGATCACCCTCTTTTGGAGCACGGGTTGCAAATAGATAAGCAGATTTCTACAGCTGATCAGATCAATGCTGCGAAACGGCGGATCCTTAAAGATATTGTGGTAGGCGAATACCACCATCTCTCGGATTCGCGGAACCACCTGGTACCGTTCACCCTTCTTCACAAAGTACTTCTGCAGTATCGCTGTGGGAGCATCTGCGGCAATGCTCTCCGGATATGCGCCATGCGACGCAAACTCAATAGCATCTTTGTCGATATCGGTGGCGAACACCTTTAGGTCGTTGTTGAGGTAGTTGTCCTGGCAATACTGGTCAAAGAGTATAGCCAGCCCATATGCCTCTTCTCCGGTAGAGCAGCCCGCGACCCAAATTCGAATTGGCTGTCCGGCCTCCTTGGAGTTGATAATTTCGGAAATGATCTGCTGTTTAATTACCTCAAAGGCCTCGGCGTCCCGGAAAAACCGAGTTACTCCAATCAGTATCTCCTTGAAGAGTATGGATATCTCGGCTGGGCTTTCCTCCAGGAGTTGGACATAGTCCTTAACATGATGTACATGGTTAATACCCATACGGCGCTCAATGCGGCGAATAATCGTGTTCTCCTTGTAATAGGAGAGATCAACTCCCGTTTTGCGCTTAATGAGCATGAATATTTTCTGAAGATACCCCTCGCCATTACTAGGTGTGTCGGGCGTACGAATGAGAATTTTTCCGGAGGTGAAGTTCTGGAGCTCCTCAGGAAGCTGTGCAACGGGAAGAACATAGTCAACAATTCCGGTGGAAATGGCACTGCGCGGCATGCCGTCAAACTTGGCGGAGTCCTCTGCCTGCACCATAACCATTCCGCCCACTTCTTTAATGGAGCGGATTCCACGGGTACCGTCGCTACCGGTGCCGGAAAGAATTATCCCAATCGCTTTCTCCCCGCGATCCTCGGCAAGCGACTGAAAGAAGATATCTATAGGCAGGTTTAAGCCATGTTCCTTCTCGGTCAGAAAGAGTCTGCCGTGGTACATGGTCATGTTTTTCTTGCGCGGCATGAGGTAGATATTGCCCGGCTCTACGGTGATTCCGTCCTCCGCCTCGTGAATACTCAGTTGAGTATGCTTACGCAGAAGCTCACCCATGAGGCTTTTGTAGTCAGGCGAGAGGTGCTGTACAACTACAAAGGCAAAATCTGCGAGGGGCGGCATATTGTCAAAGAATATTTCCAGGGCCTCAAGGCCGCCGGCAGAAGCTCCAATGCCAACTACGTAGAACTCTCTCTTGAGGGGCGCTGAGTCTGGCTGGATGGTGGCGTCGGATGTAGTGTCGCTCATGTGAGCTCCTTGCTGAGTAGTGCCTGTATCTTTTCGAATACTTCGTCCTGGGCAAATGGCTTGCTTATATAGTCGTTCATGCCGTCGGCAAGAAACTCCTCACGAGCACCCTTTATTGAGTGAGCTGTGAGTGCAATGATCGGAATGTCCTTGACCGCAGTACCCGCTTCACCGGCACGGATTTTGCGAGTTGCGGTGACCCCGTCCATGCCCGGCATAGATACATCCATGAGAACAATGCGGATTGAGTCATGGGTTGAAAGAGCTTCCAGCGCTTCATGGCCGTTTCCAGCACAGCTTACACGGTAGCCTTTCTTCTCAAGCAGTGTACGAATAACCAGCACATTAATGGCGTTATCCTCGGCAACCAATACATGGGCGCCATGCTCGTTGGCCCGGTCGTGCTTCATGGGCGCGGGGCCTTCCGTGCTTGAGGGGGCGCTGGCGGGCTCCAGAGGAATTACAAAGCAGAAGGAGCTTCCCTGGCCCTCGCTGCTCTCAAAGCTCAGGCTACCGCCCATCAGGTCTGCAAGGCTTCTGGAGATGGTTAGCCCTAGTCCACTTCCGGAGAAGCTTCTCCCATAGTTGTCTTCCGCCTGTGTGAAACTCTGGAATATCTCGTGCTGCTGTGCGCCTGGTATTCCTACCCCGGTGTCCTTAACTTCGAACCGCAACTCGACGCGCCCGTCCTCGGTATCCACGCTCTGCACATTTACCTGTATCCGGCCCTGATGCGTGAACTTAACAGCATTACCGACCAGATTCACAAGGATTTGTCGTATCCGGTTCGCATCTCCCAGAAAGCCATCGTGCCCGCGTAGATCGATGTTCATTTCCAGGGCAATTTGTTTTTTGTCTGCCATCGGTCGAAAGAGATTGTGAACCGCAGTGAGCAGTTCATGAAGCGAAAACGGCCGGTGATCAAGAGTGATCTTTTCTGCTTCGATACGGGAGAAGTCCAGGATATCGTTGATGATTGCCAACAGGGACTCGGCCGAGCTGTGAATTGCCTCTATGAACCCTCGCTGTTCCGTGTTGAGTTCGGTGTCGAGCGTGAGTTCCGCCATGCCGATGATCCCATTCATAGGGGTGCGGATTTCGTGGCTCATGTTTGCAAGGAAGTGGCTCTTGGCGCGGTTGGCTGCCACGGCCTGTTCCTTGGCGACAATGAGGTCCTGCTCTATAACTTTGCGCTCGGTAGCATCAACAATCGCGGTGAAGCATTGCTCCTCGCCAGTAGAGTTGCGTTGGAGCCGACTCTCGAACCTGCCCCAGAGCAGGCCGCCTGAGCGGTCAGAGAACGGCATCTCTTCCGAGACCACCTCATCTCGCTCGAAGACGCTCTGTAAATGACGGAAGAACAAAGGGTGGGTCTCCCGGGGGAGATAAACGACAAAGGGCTTGTGGGATAGGTGTTTTCGTTCAGTCTTGAGCATAAGCGCGCCATGGTGGTTGACCTCAAGGATGACTCCCTGCCGGTTAAACAGAAAGTAGCCAATGGGTGCATTCTCGAACAACGCCTCATACTGCCGCCGGGTTTTCTGCACCTCTTGTTGGCTTGCTCGCAGCTCGTCGTTCTGCATCTCCAGTTCAATCTGATGCACATTGAGCTCATAAAGGAGCTCCTCGGTTGGGGTCTCCGTTGACTCGGATTGTCGTCTGGCCTTTGCTTCTGCCCGCTTGCGTATCTCCGCTTTGTTGTTCTCCGACACCATAATCACTCCGTTTCAGTACCACGATAGTCAGTTTTAGTTCAGATGCAGAGTTAATATAGTGAGAACGGTAGGTCCACGCCAATTCGAAAGAGACGGACTAGTTTTTTTGTTTTCCAACTTGTTCACATATAAAATCAAGCAACTGTTTGTAATCATCAAAACGCGGAAATTGGGGGAATTGCGCTGCAATGTCCTCCGGCGCTCGAAAGAAGGCTGCCGAATCGGCCTCTTTGAGCATCGATACATCGTTATAACTGTCCCCTGCAGCAATAACTTTCAAGTTCATTGAGTGGAATGCCTCTACCGCATGCCGCTTTCCATCCTGCTGTCTGAGTCGATAACCAAGAATAGTGCCTGTCTCGTCAATTACCAGCTCGTTGCAAAACAGGGTAGGGTTTCCCAACTGAGACATGAGCGGCCCTGCAAACTGGACAAAGGTGTCCGAGAGAATGACCAGAGGTGCAAGCTTCTGGAGCTCGTCAACAAACTCACAGGCGCCGGGTAGAGGGGACATTTGCTGTATCGTGTCGCGTATATCCTTGAGCTTTATTCCCTCACGCGCAAGTATTCTTAGCCGGGTTTGCATAAGTTCGTCGTAGTCAGCAATATCACGTGTAGTAAGCCGGAGATCGGGTACATCCAGGCGTTCGGCAACGTTGATCCAAATTTCGGG
>SLAA01000124.1 GCA_007127105.1 Spirochaetales bacterium
TCCGCTCCGTACATCATGGTGGCAATGCGCTCAATCTTGTCCACAATTGGAAGCTTCTCGTCGTAGAGGTGTTCAAAGCGGGAACTCTCACTGTCGAGTACCGCAATCACTTCCTTTGCTAATGCCTCACCCCCTTCACCCCCCTTTGCCCAGACCTCGGAGATGGCCACGCGGGTGCCGCGGCGTTCACAGTGTTCCTTCACAATACGCAGCTCGTCGGGGGTATCGGTTGGGAATACATTGACCGCTACCACAGGTTCCAGACCAAAGCTACCCATATTCTCTATATGCTTGTCCAGGTTCTCAAGACCTTCCCGCACCGCGGTCGTGTTCTCACTTTCCAGGTTGTGTCTAGCAACCCCTCCATGCATTTTCAGGGCACGTACTGTGGCAACGACGACGGCCGCATCCGGCCTCAACCCAGCGGCCCGGCACTTAATGTCGCAGAACTTCTCCGCACCAAGATCCGAGGCAAAACCAGCCTCGGTAACGACAATATCCGCCATGTCAAGTGCAAGGGAGGTAGCACTCACGCTGTTGCAGCCATGGGCGATGTTGGCAAAAGGGCCTCCGTGAATGAAGGCCGGTGTGTTTTCCAGGGTTTGCACCAGGTTTGGCTTAATGGCCTCCTTGAGCAGTGCGGCCATTGCTCCGTGTGCATCAAGCTCGGCGGCCGTGACCGGACGACCTTCGGCGGTCTCGGCAACAACAATGTTCCCCAGGCGTTGTTTCAGGTCAGCCAGGCCGTCGGCTAAACAAAGAATAGCCATGACTTCCGAGGCAACCGAGATCATGAAATGGTCCTCGCGTGGAACACCATTTGCCGACCCGCCCAAGCCTACCACGATATTGCGCAAGGCACGGTCATTCATGTCCATGACTCGTTTCCAGGCAATGCGAGTGGTGTCAATTCCCAAGGGGTTACCCTGTTTTAAGTGGTTGTCGAGCATGGCCGAAAGGAGGTTATGTGCGGTTGTCACAGCATGAATGTCGCCAGTGAAGTGCAGGTTAATCTCCTCCATAGGGACAACCTGAGAATAGCCACCACCTGCGGCCCCGCCCTTCACCCCAAAGCAAGGGCCAAGTGACGGTTCGCGCAGTGCTACAGCCGCGTTCTTGCCAAGTCTGTTCAGAGCCATGCCAAGTCCGATGGTTGTGGTAGACTTACCCTCACCCGCAGGTGTGGGGGTTATTGCGGTCACCAGAACCAGCTTTCCTGGTTGCTTTCTTTTGCGAACGAGCATTCGTGACATGGAGATCTTGGCCTTGTACTTGCCGTGCAGTTCAATCTCATCTGACGAAAGACCAAGAGCGGAAGCAATCTGGTCGATTGGTTGCATCTTTGCCTGTTGGGCAATTTCAATGTCCGACATTAAGCTCATGATTTCTCTGCCTCTCTATTGTGTTTGAGTTAAAAGACCATTTCACTCTAAGCCCGTGTGCGCAGGCCGTCAACGTATCTTTTCCAAAGCTTCAGGGCGCTACATCTGGCGACGAGTGTCGTTTGAGAGCACAAAAAAAAAGCAACAAACCTCTTGAAGCAATGCCGAACAAGCGTTAACTTTTGTGAACGAATGTTCGTTAACATTCACGAGGTCAACAGGTGAGCAAGAAAGATCAGCAGCGGCAACACATAATCAAGACGGCTTTCAGGGTGTGGGGGGCTACGCGCTTTACCGACATGAGTCTTACCACCCTGGCCGAGGAGTTGGCGCTTACCAAACCGGCGCTGTACCGGTACTTCAAGAACAAAGATGAACTCATGAGCGTTATGCGTGACCGTTGCGCAGCCGACTATGTTCGTCTTTCAGCGCAGCTTGTTGATGTGGTTGGAGACCAGAATCTGGAAGGACTCGTGCATGGTTTCGTTGAGTTGATGAACCTGTTCTTTGCCGAGCAACCTGAGTATGCCGCGTTCTTTGTTACACAGTTCATTGGTCCTGCAGGTCTTGCCCGTCAGGACCTCGGTGCGCTCTTCCAGAAACAGCATGAACGCCTTGAGTCTGCAGTGCGAAACCGTTATCGGAATGCAGATCCAGAGCTTCTTGCGGCTACCGGGCATTTTGTCATGTTCAGCGGCGTTTTCTGGTCAATGGTCGGCTATATCGACGAAGACCTTCTCCCCTTGGACAGGCACACTCGCGAGCCTTCAGCAATCGAGGCCTCCATATCCCGCAGCTACGAGGTGTGTATGCATGGGCTTCTCATGCAAGGCTCGACCAGGAGCCCGAGTTTCGAGCGCGTGGAGTCACTCTGCAGGGTAGGGAGTGACGGCCGTATGGAAGCCGACCGCATACTGTCGGCTATTTCGGAAGTAGTGGCTGAGGTGGGGCTCTTTGATGCCACTATTGAACGCATTGCCGAAAAGGTCGGGATGAGCAAAAGCAGTCTCTACTTCTACTTCAAGAACAAGGACGAGATGTTGGCAAAGATGGTGCACCGCTTGCGCATGCACTTCTTTGACGTTCTCCTTGCCCGTATGGAGCAGTTCAGCGCCATTGAAGACCGGCTCTACGCTTTTCTGATTGTAACGGCCTCCTATATGCTGCAGAACCCGGAACTATTGACCGTTGCTCATTGGTTTCGGGCCCAGAATTTAGATATCGAACTGGACTCCACTACCCGTGAGCGGGCCTTTAATGCCTTTGCTTTTCTTCAGGACGCCATCAATGAGGGGCAGATGCGCGCTGTCGCTGAGGAACTGGTGGCGGTGGTGAGTTACCTAAATCTGTACGTGATGCATGATGCGGCCTTCTTCCGTCCGGACATAAGTTCTGAGCCTGAGCTTCACCGGCACATGCGTAGCATATACACATTAACCATGGGCGGCCTGAGAGCCGTCGCCGAGGCGTCGACCGTCGCCTCGGGTAAATAAGGAGTTTTCCCATGAGACACATTTCTGCCTCACCGAGGTTTCGCTACGTTCTGCTCGCCGCTCTGGCGCTCGTTGCGCTTGTTGTGACCGCAGCTCCGCAGATTGCCACGGCACAGACCGGGAATGCGAGCGCTCTACAGGGGACGGAGGGAGCCATTGCTGACTCACCCCTGGCCTTGTCGGTTGAAGCCGCAGTTGTGCTCGCACTCGACAACAATCTGGATATACGCTCAGAAGAGCTTGATCTACTCAAACGCTTTCGCGCCGAGAGCCGCGCATGGAATGTCTTTATTCCAGAGTTGAGTGCGAGCGCCACCCTGGCGCGGCCGCACCAGAATCCGCGTGATAATCTGCCCTTGACCATTCCCGGCACGACAACGCCATTGCCCGATGGTCCGGAAGACGACGACGTTGGACGCTGGGTGTTGCGTCCGCAGCTTGAGGCCGAGCTCATTCTCAACCTTCGTGTTTTCCAGGGCATTAGGGCCGTGCGCCTGGACTACGAGACTGGACGCATATCACTTGAAATTGCGCAATCGCGGCTGGAGCTTGAGGTGCGCAAGGCCTTCTACGACATCCTGCTGCAGTGGGAACAGTACCAGCTTGCCGAACAACGGCTGGACTCGGCGGTCCGGCGCTATGAGGACGCGCAAATCAACTTTGACAACGGACTCATAGACGAGCTGAGTCTTCTCCAGACTCAGGTTGCGGTTGAGGCCGCACGGGCGCGGGTGCTTGGTGCCGAGGCTGGGTACGACAACTCACTGCTTGGCTTTAAGCAGGTGCTCGGAATCCCCAGAACAACAGAGATTGTGCTTGAGGGTTCCTTGGAGAGTGAGATTGTTGAGCTGCCGCAGACCGAGACCCTCATGCAGCTGGTAGGGCGGAACCCGAACATTCGCCTCCGACGACAGGCTGTTGCAGGAAGTGAGATTGCTCTGGCCGACTCGCGTGCCCAGCGATACCCAACTCTGCGCCTGGGCTACACCGAGTCGCCCACGCTTGAAACCACAGGTGGTCTGCCCGGAAACCCTTTCTCAAGTGATGTTGCCGACACCGGCAACTGGGAACGCAGTGGGCAGTTCAGCATTACCATGATTGTGCCGCTCTCCGGCTTCATACCGGTGTCACGACCAGGCACCGCAATCCAGAACGCCCGCACCGACCTGGAAAAGGCCAGGCTCGGCCTGCAGGATGCCCACCGCCAGGTGGAGACACAACTAGCCAGTCTTCTACGGGGCATAGAAACAACGGTGCGCACCA
>SLAA01000113.1 GCA_007127105.1 Spirochaetales bacterium
GAGGGTCAGAATAGGAAGAAAGGAAAAGCACCGGAAGGTCGCGCGCGGCCAGAATACTCTTTGCCGCCTCAGCGCCGTTCATACCGTCGTCAAGTTGAATATCCATAAGAACCAGGTCGATGTCGGCATGCTTCCTCACCTGTGACACGGCGTCCTGGCCGTTATCGGCAAGCTGCACCTGGTACCCAGCGCGCTCAAGGGTTGTCTTGACCTTCTCGCAGATCAGGCGCTCGTCGTCGACCACAAGTACGGTTTGCCCTTGGGTGTTGTTGAATCTGGATACTCTAGACATAATTCCCCCGCCCGCAGCGAGTATAGCATCGTTTTCACCATCCGTGGTTGCAATTGACGCACAAAATTGATCTTTTTGCCTGGACGAATGAATACCGTTAGACCATACTCTCAGTGTTCTCATCCCAAGGCTGGCGGCAACACTGGTTTGGCCTTACAATTTCGGAGTGTATGGGTGAAACTCACGCGTGCACCAACCTGGAGTACATGCATGAGTAGTGAATCTCGATATCGACAGCTTTTTGAGTCCGCGCCGGTCTCGCTGTGGGAGGAAGACTTCTCGGCGGTAAAGCAGGAGCTGGATGAGCTGCGGCGCTCTGGCGTGACGGATCTGGCGGCCTATCTGGAGCAGCACCCTGATGTTGAGCGTGAGTTGGTGAGCCGTATCCGGGTAATTGACGTAAATGATACGACCCTACGTCTCTACGGGGCCGAGTCAAAAGAGCGTTTTCTCAGCCAGGTCTCTGCTCTTTTTGCTAAAGAGGCTAACCTAAACTTCCGTGACGACCTGCTCACAATATGGGACGGCCGGACTGCCTTCTCCGAGGAGGCAGCACACCTTACCCTTCAGCGTGAGACATTACAGGTTCAGGTGAAGTGGTCAGTAGTGGCCGGTTGTGAACGCACCTATGAGCGAGTGCTGGTAAGTGTTGTAGATATCTCTGGCTTCCTGAGCGCTGGCTATGTTCCAGAGGCTCAACTGCGCACGAGCGAGGCTCAGTACAGGCGGCTGTTCGAGACTATGTCACAGGGTGTTATTTACCAGGAACCTGACGGCCGCATTAGCTCGCTTAATCCGGCTGCTGAACGCATTCTGGGTATAACCCAGGATCAGGCTCTGGGCAAAAGCTCTATGGATCCTCGGTGGCAGATGATACAAGAGGACGGAACCGCGGTACCAGGCGCTGAACACCCGTCCATGATCGCGCTACAAAGTGGTACTACCGTGGGGCCGGTCGTGCGCGGCGTGTTCCGCCCGGACCTGAACCGCCACGTCTGGCTGCGTATTACCGCAACTCCCCTGTTTCATCCCGGAGAGTCTGAACCCTATCAGTGCTACGCAACCTTTGAAGACATTACAGCAGCCCGGGAGCTGGGCCAGGAGAGACAGGAAGCCGCCAGGCGAGCCGCAGCACAGCGGCGCTCCATAGCCGAGCTTGCAGTGGGAGCAACCGCCGCTGACGGAGATCTGCTCCAGAACCTGCAGCACATTACCAAGGTGGTGTCCGCGACCCTGAGTATTGCACGCGCCAGTATCTGGAGAATCTCTGCGGACGGAGAGGCTTTGGAGTGCCTGGATCTCTACACGGCAGACGCCGCAGACACGGCAGACACACCCGAGCACACGCAGAATGACCTCAATGAACCGGTCTATGTCGCGGAGCATTCAATCTACTTCGCGGCCCTGAGAACACGCAGTCAGGTATACGCACACGACGCGCTCAATGACCCCCGCACCGCTGAACTCGCAGAGCGGTATCTCAGACCGCGAGGTATATCTTCCTTGCTTGACAGCGCAATTGTGCTTGGCGGGCAACTGACCGGGGTGTTGTCCTGCGAACATATTGGCCCGCTCCGCACCTGGACACCGGATGAGGAAGCCTTTGTAAGCACGGTTGCATCACTCGTGGCACAGCTCTTTGAGAACCGTGAAAAGCACCAGGCCCAGGAAGCACTCCGCCAGCAGCTTGAGGAAAAGGAACTTTTGTTGCGGGAGACCCATCACCGGATTAAGAACAACCTCAGCTCTATTAGCAGTCTTCTGTCCCTCCAGGCGCAGGACGCCACACATCCGGAAACGGTCTCGGCGTTGGAAGCTGCTGCAGGTCGGGTGAGCAGTATGAGCCGCCTGTATGAACGAATGTTGCTTTCTGATGTCTCTGGGAAGATCCGGGTGGACCACTACCTGCAGGACATGGTGTCTACCGTGATTGAGTTGTACGATGATTCAGGCAACTGCGATGTAGAGGTGCAGGTTGATCCCTTTACGCTAGGCGCCAAACAACTTTTCCCGCTGGGGATTATTGTTAATGAACTACTCACTAACACCATGAAGTATGCCTTTGCAGGTGGGTGCGGAGGAAAGGTAGAGGTAGGTGCAGGGCTACAGGAGGACAGGGTGCACCTGACGGTGGCCGACAACGGTGTAGGCCTTCCTGAGAACTTTGACCCCCAGACCAACGGCGGTTTCGGGTTGTCTCTGGTGCAGATGCTGGCCTCGCAACTGCGAGCTGAACTCAGCATAGAGTCGGTTCGAGGCACGCGGGTCACACTGACCTTTCCGGTGTGAACCGGCGCGGTACTCCAGCCGGGGGCAGCAGCCCGGATGTCGGACGCAGTCCGGTGAGAGTCCGCACGCGAGCGGCTAACGAGACGCGCGCGACATTTGGCGTGTAGCACGAATAAGGTGAATGAGCGTCGACTCGTTGCTCCTGGGGGTCAACGCTACCACCACATCTCCGGCAATAAGAAGTTCATCTCCGTCTGGTATGATGACTTTCGAGTCTCGAGTAATGGACAGGATCAGGGTTTGCCGAGGTAAGGCGGCTCGGCTCAAGGGAACACCATTAAATGCACTCCGTTCAGCGAGAACTACCTCGACAATTGATATGCTCGTGCCCGCAATGGTATACAAGGCCTTGACCGCATCACCACGCAGATGGGAGGCAATAGCGCTCACGGTACAGCTCCTCAGGCTCACCGGCAGATCTACCCCTAGACTACGTGCTATTCTGGCGTAACCATCCTGATAGAGTACCGCCCCGACTCGCGGCACCCCTTTTACCTTTGCGTGCAAAGCGCCCACAATATTTGCTTCCTGATTCGTGCCTACCGCGACGGCCATGTCGTGACGCTTATAATCGTCGGCCGTGAACTTGTTCTCGTCCCGGATATCGGCGTTAATGATCTGGGCACCTGGCACCATGTGCGAAACCTGTTCACACAAGGCTTCGGAGGGCTCCACAATCGTCACCTGCCGTGAGATCTGACGTTGGAGCTGACGCATCATGCGAGAAACCATGCCGTCCTTCGGAGTCCTCTCACCGCTTTGGGTCCACAGAGACTGGGCTAAGGTCACGCCAATGAGCGAGCCTCCGAGTATAAGGACACGCCCACGCTGTTCGGCCTGCTGCCCACCGTCGCGAGCAAGCAGTTCCTGGAAGGCTTCGGCCGTTGAAAAAACATAGAGCGTATCGTTGCGCTGTACGCGTGTGGAACCACTCACTATGACGTATTCGCGGTCGCGGGTCAGCATGGGTGCAATGAAAGGATGCGAACAGCTCTTGCGCAACTCACCGAGAGTCACTCCTTCAAGTCCTCCGTCCGCAGTAATTTGTACCTCTCGCAAGGAGTACGATGTACGCCGCAATGCGGCAATCTGCCCTATAGGCCCGTACTCCAGGGAGCGCAGTATGGACGCAGCTGTCTCTATTTCCGGTGTGAGAACATGGTCAATGCCAAAGAGTTCGGGATCTCCGGAAATGCCCATGGCATAGTGCGAGTTTCGAACCCTCGCAATTTTCAACGGTACTCTAAAGGCGTGCGCAACCAGCCCACACACAACCATGTTCACTTCATCTGAGCCTGTTACCGCTACAAAACAGTCTGCACGGTCAATGGATAGCCTTCGCAATGCGGCCAGGTCGGTACCGTCGCAAATCTCCACATTGCAGTCTACCTTGCGCAGGGCCTCGCCCGCGGCAGCGTGATCCCGCTCTATGAGTACTACATCGTGCAACTCACGCACGAAATGATCTGCAACCAGTACGCCTAAGGTGCCTGCACCAAGTATCCACACTCTCATGGCCTCACGGTATGATGCCTGCCGCAGCCTGTCAATACAA
>SLAA01000122.1 GCA_007127105.1 Spirochaetales bacterium
GGTGCCGGGCGCTCCATGGCAGTGCGCCGGACTGTCCTGTCCGTGGGCGTACTCCCTTAACTCAGTTCGGTGACAGTATACACTCAAAACGCGGGAGCACAAAACAGTCGATGCGTAATCCTGGAGCTTTTTCATTGTGGAAGCTGCGGCTGAATGCCGACAACCGGACTCGGCGCTTTTGGCGTGACACTACAGGGCGCAAACGGTCGGAAAATGGGTCATATTGGTACCCATACTACTCTGCCCATATTGACGGATAGGTCCGAAATATGGGCCCGAACTGTATATGAGTTGAGAGGGCAAGCTCGGTGGTCTCCACTCGCCGCTGGTCGCGCTTCCGCCTTCCATGGCTCGCGCGACATTCGGGCATCCCTGCCCAGCACCTTGCGGCTCGCTCCGACCCGTCTCCTTCGCTGCCGCCGCCTTCCTGGCGGCTTTCCCTCGCTTTCGCTCGGCGCTCACTCGTTTCAAATCCGCCCCAACGCCAAACACACAAAAAAAGACCGACGCGATGCGCCGGTCATTTTGTGTGTCTCGGGCTGGGCGGATTTGAACCGCCGACCTCTCGGTCCCGAACCGAGCGCGCTAGCCCCTGCGCTACAGCCCGTAAAAAACAAAACCCCGCTTGCGCGGGGATTTTCGGGAGCGACGGGGATTGAACCCGCGATCTCCGGCTTGACAGGCCGGCGCGATAACCAACTTCGCCACGCCCCCTTGGGATTGACGGCACTATAGTCAATGAACGACGCTTTTGTCAAGCACTCAGCTCAATTGACATTCCGAATTCTGCGTGCTACTTTTTCGTAGACATCCATCACCAGCCTCAAACGTGGTGCTAAATGGTTGTCTACCAGATTTTCACCTGCATTCTACAAGGATTACCATGGCCCGCACAGACAAGACCCCTAAACCTGAGAAAAAGAAAGACCCGGCCAACAAGCGCACCGGGCTCTATATCGGTAGTGTTATTGTATTTATTCTCGCTACCGTAACATTTATTGGCGCTCCCGCTATCGGCGGAAGTATGGGAGCTGGCACATCGGCACGTATACGCTTTGGTAGTTACCGTGGCCGCCCTATTGAGTATATACAGGGTAATTTCTTTGAGCGGCAGCTTCGAGCAATAGCGGAACAACAAAGCCAGGCGGGCTCAGAGGATCTTGAGTCACAGCTCTACTGGATTTGGCGCCAGGCCTTTGAATCGGCAGCAGTTCACACAGCTATAATGTACTACGCCGAACGCGGTGGGATGGATGTCTCCGATGATCGAGTCGACTCCGAAATGGCGCGTCATCCCGCATTTCTGGAGAATGGGCGTTTTAGTACTGAGCGTTATCAAACAATGCCCGCCGCCGAACGGTTCTCTTTGCGCACCTATATTGAAGAAGTGCTTATACATCAGCAGTTCCTTGAGGACATGATTGGCGACGACCGGCACTCCTCGGCTGAGGTAGGTTTTCTGCAGGACATGGCCCGAACCGAGCGTCGTTTCTCCTTTGTCTCGTTCTCGTTCGATGACTATCCGGATGAAGCGGTGCTCAGCTACGCTGAAACAAACGCAGACTTGTTTCGACGAATCAACCTTTCGAGCATCACGATAAACACAAGCCGCTCTGATGCCGAAGAAGTGCACCGCCAAGCGGTGGCAGGCGTGTCGTCTTTTGAGGAACTTGCCCGCACACACTCAGCCGACATTTTCTCTGAGCAAGGTGGAGAAATGGGTTGGGAGTACTACTACGACCTTGAACCCGATTTCGACAGTGTCACTCATCTCGACGAGGTTTTCTCGTTGCGAGCTGGTGAGATCTCCCCGGTACTGCAAACACGTACGGGTTACGTTATTTACCGAGTCAATGAGCCAGCGCAGACGCCTGACTTTGAGGACTCCGCAACCCTTCGGCTTGTACGCGACTACATGGAGACCTTTGCCCGTGGACAAATTGAGGACTACGCTTATGACCGTGCGGCAGCCTTTGCCGAGTCGGCTAGAGAAATTGGCTTCAACGCAGCTGCGGATCAACATGGAGCACGTGTTGAGCGGACCGAGTTTTTCCCGCTGAACTTCCAAGGCGTGCCTTTCATGGAGCGTCCTCGTGCCGCCGAAGGGGCCGATCTTGACAACGCGGCTAACCTGGAGAGCTTTTTTCGGACTGCATTCAGCCTCGGGGAGGATGAAACATCCGCGCCGCTCGTGCTGAGAAATAGGGTTATGGTTCTCAACCTTAATGATGAGCGAACCGCGTCTGCCAACACCCTTGATACCATTGAAATGTTCTTTGGTAACTACCTGCAGAACTTTCAGCAGCAAGACCTGCAGCGTACGCTCATGAGCCCCGACTATCTGGAAGATAACTTCAACGAGGTATTCTTCAACCGAATCCTCGGCTAAGACCGAAGTTATGTGGTGTGACCAAGCCATAGGCTATTCACCCTCATGATGCCCGACCAGTACCAGCATCGCCACTCGGCGTTGTCTTGCCGCGGCAGGCGCCTGTACGGCCCTTCCCCTCGCGAGGGAGGGGACCGGCGTGCCGCTGCTTTCAAGCCTTTGGCGGCTTCGCTCGTGCTGCTGCCGTCCCCGCTTCACGGTTATGGTCTATCGACTATACTGTCGAGCCTGCCTGCGGACTCAATTGTTGTGGCTGTGGAGCTTGAGCCAGCGCTCAACCTCCTGAGTCTCGACTCGCAAGAGTCACTGCTACCCGCTCTACTCACCGCGTATCCAAAGCAGCTACGATACCTGCACGCACCAAATTCGCAGCGACTCTTTCGCGATATATGTGAAGAACTACCCAGTCACCTTCGACGTGTGCAACTCCTAAGCCTGAATAATGGCTACTCCCTGCACGCGCAGACCTATCGTGCCCTTCAACAGGACATTGAGGACGAGCTCGCACGCATCTGGCGAAACAGGGCCACAACCCTCGCTCTTGGCCCTCTTTGGGTTCGCAACCTGTTCCGTAACCTTCCGCTCCTGACCGTATCGCCTCGACTCAGCACCGCGGCTCCGGAGCGTGGTACCACCGCCGAGCGTGGTAGCCCGCCGGTGATCGTAGTCGGCGCGGGAGCTTCGCTTGAATCCGATATAGAGATAATTCGGGATTTAAGAAGCGAGGTGACGCTTGTGGCCGCTGACAGTGCGTTTATGCCGCTTCAAGGGCACGGAATTACCCCTGATCTGGTTGTTGTTCTTGAAGCCCAGCCGGTTAACCGCGAGCATTTTCTGTTGCCCCTGGAAACGCTGTGCAAGACCAAGCAAGGCCTTCCACGCACCGCCTTTGATCTGTCGTCGCTACCAACGCTCGCCCGTCGTTTTCACACATCCGGCGGAGCCCCATTTATAACCCGCTTTGCCAGTATCTCGTTGTTCGACCGAATTGAACAACATGGGCTCGTTCCCGCAACAGTGGCACCGGTGGGATCAGTGGGAGTCTGCGCAATCATGCTCACCACCGCACTGTTTGGCGGCCCCATAGCCATTACCGGCTTCGACTCCGCCTACTCTGGAGGACTCCCTCACACCCGCGGTGCAGCTTCGCATCGCTGGGCACTCAGGCGCAGCAATCGACTTGACCAGGAACCCCTCTTTTCTTTCCTTCACAGCCGTAGGCCCATTGCCGTCGCCGGTAAGGGAGATCGTTCCTACATGAGTGAGCCTACGCTCCTGGGTTCAGCAGAACGTATTGGCGAGCTATTGGATTCTTATCCAAGGCTATTCGATTTCGGCTCAACGGGGCTGAATCTGGGGCGCACGGTTGACTCAACGCGCACGGCTGTGCGAGCCGCGCTGAACCTGGATGCAAAAACAACTGAAGAGCGCGAGCCAGACTCTCCGACAACCAAGAAACACGCTCAGCCACATCACCGTGGCGCCACCATTGTAGAAGCGCCGTTGCGCACCGAGTTGCTCCGCACATTTGTGGAAGCCGAGATTGCGCTTCTTGATGCTGGAATAACTGAGCTTAGTGAGCTCGAACGTGGCGGCCTTGAGTCCACACCCTCAAACACCCTCTCTCAACTCGAGTACCTGTATTTCGATGTAAGCACGACAAC
>SLAA01000070.1 GCA_007127105.1 Spirochaetales bacterium
GCAAACCGGCAGGGACGCATTGCCGCAGTCAACGCGCTTGGCGGCAGCGCCCGCTATGTTGGAGCGCTTGGAAGCAGCGTATTCAAGGTCATGGAAGACACCTTTGCTATGACCGGCCTCAGTGAGAAGGCGGCCCGGGAGGCCGGGTATGATACCGGGGCCATGATTGTGCATCGTGGGAGTCACGCCGGGTACTATCCCGGAGCCACAACCCTGTCCCTGAAGCTGGTATACAACAAAGCCAACCACCGCCTGCTTGGTGCTCAGGCCTTTGGAGTCGAGGGGGTAGAAAAACGAATAGATGTCGCCGCAACCGCACTGGCGGGAGAACTCACCTTAGAAGACATCGCGGAGCTTGATCTCACCTATGCTCCCCCATACTCAAGTGCCAACGACCCACTTAACATGGCGGCCTTTGCGGCACTGAACGATCTGAGCGGTTACTCACCATCTCTATCCGCAGATGAACTGTCTGCGGTGGCAGCCTCCCCAGCCCTCGTGCTGGACGTGAGAACCTATGGCGAGTCAAGCAAAGATCCGTTCGACGGCGCGGTGGTGATTCCCTTAGATGAACTGCGCATGCGCATGGACGAGCTTCAGAAGGATGCGAGAATCGTCGTTCTCTCACGTGACGGCTACGAAGGTCACATTGCAACCCGACAGTTGAAACTCTCAGGATTCGAAAAAGCCGCCTATATCGCTGGTGGAATGCTCAGCCTGAAAAACTATATCAAGTAACGAGGAGACAAAAATGACGAGCAATCCAATTGCTGAGAAGATTCAGGCCGGAGCCGCAATTATTGATGTACGCAGCCCAGATGAGTTCAATGACGGACACTACCCAAACGCAAAGAATCTTCCGGTTAATGTACTTATGTTGAAGATGAAGGACATTGGTCCTAAGGATCAGCCTGTAGTGTTGTACTGTGAAACCGGCTCACGGAGCGCCTATGCGGCTATGATTCTCAAGGCATCCGGTTTCAAAGACGTTGTGAACGCTGGCGGCCTGGACGACATGCCGCAGCTGTGAGCCGCGTCTTAGGCCCACACCTATTCGCCGGGCAGCACTAGCCACTGTCCGGCACGCCGCGTCTGTCCGGCACGCCGCAGCTGTCCCCTTGTGCAGCCTGGTCCAAAACTCTATATTCGAAGGCATGAGCAATCGCCTGATTACCGGAAACAAAGAGTTCCGCAGCTATCTGCAGTCCTTAACCGAACGCAAGGTAGCAATGCTGGGGCTCGATATAGAGGGAGAGTTCAATCTCCATGTTTACGGTGAGCGCTTGTGTCTGATTCAGGTATACGACGGCAGTGAGTCCAGCGCAATAGATCCGGTTGGGATTGATGTGCCGTTGCTGCAGGAATTCTTTGAAGATCGCAGCACGCTCAAAATCATGTATGACTCACTCAGCGATCAGTCGCTGCTGTTCAAGACCATGCACATACGCATTCATTCTATCCTTGACCTCAAACCGGCGGTAGACCTGCTTGAGTACGAAAAGCGTGACCTTGGGTCCGTGCTTGGCAAGTCACTTGGGGTTACTATAGAGAAAAAGGCTCGGTTCCAGCAGTACAACTGGACAACCAGGCCGCTCGCCGCAGATGCGGTGGAGTATGCCTTAGGAGATGTCGAACATCTCTTCAGGCTAAAGGATCACCTGCTTGCCGAGCTTGCCGACAAAGCACTGTTGGATGTCTACCTGCACAAGAACCTCATGGTACAGAACAAGGCCCCGGATGTTGACCGCAAACCGCGGCTGTTTCGCTCCGGTCAGTTTCGCGGACTCTCGCCAAGGGCCAAGACGCTGTTTGAGCAGTTGTATGATATTCGTGACACCTACGCACGAGAGGTAGATCTCCCACCAGACATGCTTATTCCAAAGCAGCAGTTGTTCCAGTTGGCTGCCGGAAGTCTGGCCCCATCGGAGCTTCGCCCCAACAGAAAGGTGCCCTCGGCAGTACGTGCCAGAATCATTGTGGACATTGAGGCGTGTTTAGGCTAGAGGTGATCTCGCAGCGGGAGAAACCAGTAGACCGCGTCAGCAAGGCGTTGGAACCAGGAGCGTGCGGGTTGCCGTCGGCTAGAGCCGATCTCGGATGTCCACACATACCCCAGTCGCGAGTTCTCAACCAGCCATGCCTGCTGCGGAGACAACATCGGTTCCAGAATCCGACGGAGACGCTGCGCATATTCCTCTGACTCAATAATCAGGCCACTCTCGGTATCCAGACGAAGAGCACGCGAGTCAAGATTGAGCGAACCGACAAACGCGTAGTTGTCACCACCCACCATCGCTTTCATGTGCATGCTGACAAACCTGGCCCGCATAAGGTCCGACTCGATATACCCCGGAGCAACTCCCTGTGGCTGGTGCCGATACTCATAGAGTTCGACCCCCTTGCGCAACAGTCGCGCTCGATACTTTCTATACTGACTGTGGGCTATGGTGTGGTTGTTTGAGGCCATGGACGGCACCAGCACCCGCACCTGTGTGCCACGATCCACCAACACCTTAAGGCCGTCAAGAACATCATCGTCCGGTATCAAGTACGGTGTCACGACAATCACATCATCCTGATCCTGGGACAGGAACTCGGACAAGGCACCACCGACCCGGCGGTCAGCCCGCTCGGTGGGATGATCATAGATGTACCGTGCCCGTGCTGGCACTACCTCTTCAAGGCCCTGATCAAAGAAGGGGGCCCAGTCTCGCGGTCTGGAATCGACAACCTTAGACAGCGAGTCAGCGTTTACCGAACGGGTAATCCGTTCACGAAACTCCAGGAAGTACTCCCAGTCACCCCGGGCATGCAGCGGTTCTCCGGAGTATGCGTAGGGGCTGTTCCAGTATTCATCAAAAGATGCGAGCATTGTTGGCAACTCGCTGCCGGTTACCAGGGTGTCAAGATCACGAAAATTGTAACTTGAGCTAAGGCCGAAATAGGCATTGCCAATGTTGCGGCCACCCAGAATTGCCACCTGCCCGTCAACGACCAAGAGCTTGTTGTGCATTCTGCGGTTCAGCTTCCGGAAATTGAAGGCAAAATTGACGACCTTGGCAGTTCGGGTTCGGCGCGCCGAGTTCGGGTTAAAAACCCGCACCTCGAAATTTGGATGTGAACTGAGGGCAGATAACTCCCGGTCGCTATGGGTTAAGAAGACGTCGTCCACCAGAAGCCGCACGCGAACACCCCGGTCGGCGGCATCAATCAAGCGTCCAAGCAGGAGCAGTCCGGCGAAGTCGGAGTCCCAAATGAAGTACTGAGCGTCAATTGCGTCTACTGCAGAATCTATGAGCGCGAGTCTCCACGCAAGGGCGTCGTCATTGCGCGACAGAAGCAGGAGCCCGGACTCATGTGCATCTAGTCCAGCCGTTGCGCGTTGAGCAAAGTCGTACACTGGGCCGATCTCGGCGGCGGGTAGCGAAAACTGCTGTGGACGGTCCGCTGGCACATCCATGCTTGCACAACTGATACCGACAAACGAAACTGCCGCGAGCAGGACGAAGAGTCGCAATAATTTCGGGCGACCGGGCTTCCCGGCATTAGCTGGAGCAATCATTTATCATATCCCAATAGCTCCTTACTATAGCGATTTTCGAAACATTTGTCACCGGGCGGGAGACATTCCGAAGCATGGCTCGCTATTGCGAGTTCAGGAGGTCGGTGGTACAACATACAGGGAGGACGTGGTGGACACAACAAAGCATGTACTGGACAGGAGATACTGGGCAGCAGCCTGGGCAGAACACCGCCAGGAAAGTGGCTTCTACCGTGATGAGGGCGACACCGTAGAGTTCTGGAACAAGCGGGCACCGCAGTTCAGGCGCAACACTACCGGTGAGGCCGGGGCCGGGCGCGTGGCTGAGGTGTTTGCATGGTTGGGTGCCCGTGGACTGGAGCTGTCCGGATTGCGAGTGCTGGATGTGGGCGCTGGCCCCGGGTCTTTCACAGCCCCCCTTGCGCTGGCAGGAGCTCAGGTAACAGCCATAGATGCATCACCAACCATGATAGAGCTGCTGCATGAGGAAATGCGCTCCACAGC
>SLAA01000251.1 GCA_007127105.1 Spirochaetales bacterium
GCACCGCTGATCATATCTACCTCGGAGCGTGCTTCATCACCCTCACCGAACGAGAATCCGAGCATGCGACCGATGAAGTCCTGTCCCATTGCAAGTGGACCAATAGTTGCGGTTTCTTTGTGGTCAATAACATGGGCGCCGAACAACTCACCGTCCGCATTGAAGGCGGCGGCTATTCGCATTGGACCACCATATCCATTGAAGCGACCTACAGCGTAATAGCCAAGAAACTCGGCTCCAGAGAACACCTCATGCATATCAATACTGTCACGCTGCTCAGGCTCGGACACCGTATCTGCCCCCGGAAAGTACCGGTGGAGATGAGCCTCGTCGCGTACCGAAAGATACTGCCCCTCATAGTTCCCGCGGATTACACCCCCGAGCCCGGCGAGCACCAGAAAAACGGCCAGACCAAAGCCGATCGTGGCGAGCGTGCGGAGACTGCGTTTTCGTTTCACCACCTCGCCGAAACGGTGAACTGGAGCAAAGGTCTCAATGAAATAGCTCAGTCCGTTCATGAGCAGAATGGCAAAGGTTACGCCTTCCGGATAGATCGTGTAGCGCCGGATAAGAACAGTCAGAACACCACAACCAACACCGAACCAAAGCTTGGCGTTTCGGGCAGCCGGAGAGGTAACCATGTCGGTTGCCATGTAGACCGCCGCAAACATGATACTACCCGCCATTACGGTGTAGACCGGGTCCATTCCAAATGCCAAGGCGGCCACCGCCGCCGATACAACATAGGCACCAGTGATTTCCCAGCCGATATAACCTTTCCACAGAAGAAAGGCGGCACCAATAAGAATGGCAAGTACCGAG
The DNA here is from genome assembly GCA_007127105.1 of Spirochaetales bacterium. Taxonomy (GTDB): domain Bacteria; phylum Spirochaetota; class Spirochaetia; order DSM-27196; family SLAA01; genus SLAA01. The sequence continues at coordinate 823 of SLAA01000251.1, forward strand.
GTTTCTCCTAAGCTACCAGCAACATTTCCGAGGAAGAGTTCCATGTACTCAATACCGCGTCCACCGCCCAACGGCGTTGCCCCGGTGCCACCGTCAAACGGCAGTGTCCATTGGGTGATTTCTCGCGGCCATACCAGCAGCAGAAATCCGCGGCCAACCAGAGCCGGGTTGAAGATGTTGTTTCCAATTCCTCCGAAAAGCTGTTTTCCAACAACAATAGCAAAGAAGGCGCCCACAATCGGGACCCACCAACTGGAAACCGGCGAGAGCGAGAGGCCAAGAATCATTCCCGCCACAAACGCACTGCCGTCTCCCAACGGCTGCTTTGCATTGAAAGACTTTTTTGCAAACGGGTACTCAAAGGCCACCGCCGCTAACGCCGTACCAAAGGTGAGGTACAGCGCAAAAGGCCCAAAAAAGACCACGGCCGCAATAGCTGGCGGCAGAAGCGCCAGAACCACGCCCCACATCGTGCGGGAAACACTCTCTTTCCCTTTGAGGTGCGGGCTACCCGTAGTAAGTAATGCCTCACTGCTCATGCATACTCCTTAGCTCAAACTTATCACCGATCGGAGATCAGTCAGATGTATCTGTATCTATGTATTCCAGTTCCTCTTCTTGTTCCTTCTTTCGTCGCTTTCTGGTGATCAGCACTGTCAACAGGATGCTGAGCTCGTACAACAGCATAATTGGGCCCGAAAGCATTACCTGCGACACCACGTCGGGCGGTGTCAGAAAGGCCGAAAGAACGACAATGCCAAGCAACACCAACTTACGGTGTTTACGTAAGAACGGCGGAGAGACCAGGCCAAGCGAACCAAGCAAGACCACAAACAACGGAAGTTGGTAAACAACGCCAAAGGCTAACAATACGGAGGTAACAAAGCCCAAATAGTACGCAAAAGAAAAAAGCGGCTCAATACCGGGAGCAGCAATTCTCACGAAAAACTCTAGCGCCAAGGGGAGCACCATGACATACGCGAAGCTGACACCTATAGCGAAAAAAACCACGCCCATGTACAGGGCAAAGAGCAGATATCGCTGTTCACGCTTGTTGAGAGCCGGTTTTACGAACTTCCAGAACTGGTATAAGACGACTGGAGAGGAGATCGCCAGTCCGCAGATCACTGCGATGCGCATATACGCGACAAAGAGTTCCGGTGGACTGATGTAAATGAAGTCGAGCCCGCGAGCTGGCGCCTCTATCAGGGCAATGATGAAGTCGATAAAGAAGTAACTGCCGATTGTGGCTACAACAACGACAAGCGCCGAGACAAAAAGTCTACGGCGCAACTCCTCAAGATGCTCTACGAACGAGAGTTGTACGTCACCCATTGAATATGTCAACCTCCGCGATCAGCTCAGGAGGACCGAGATTCCTCGTCCGCGCTCTCGGTCTTGACCGACTGGTCGACACTACTCTGTCCGGTTTCATCCGACGAGAGCTTTTTCGCATCTTCCTTGGTCTCCTCGTCATCGGAGGTAATCTTGTTCGTGTGCGCCTTGAACTCTTTGATTGTCTTACCTAAGGCCCTGCCGATCTCCGGCAGCTTCTTAGGCCCGAATATGAGCAACGCTATTGCAAGAATAATTACAAGCTCCATAGGCCCAAATCGTCCGATCATTGTGTTGTTCTCCTAACGCGAATGAATCACAGCGCCGCATGGATGCGGCTGTACAGGTCGCTTAGCTTTCTTTCTTCTCGCCTTTCTGAGGCGTATCCGCAATCTTCACATCTTCAGATATCTTACTCGCCTGACCCTTGAACTCGTTAATTGCACGGCCGACCGACTTGCCGATTTCCGGCAGCTTAGCAGGGCCAAAAATCAGGAGTGCAATGCTGAAAATGATGACGAGCTCCATGGCTCCAATTCGTCCAAACATATATAACCTCCGATAGACGCAGCCCGCAGGCCTACGCGTGAGTTAGGGAGTGTAGCATTCGGGTTGTCTGCCAGCTCGACGCTGACCCGAACAAGCCTGATGACGCGTAAAGATGAATGTTAGTATACCCGGAGATTCCGCCACATCGCAACCGGAATCACACGAATGCTCCGCCACTTAGCTTTATCTGTAACATAATTATCGATATAGTGCAAGATTATTTTACTATTGAGCTCAGGTATTCCTGGTGGTCATGGGGAGTATTGAGGTTGCGAAAAAGGCCCCAGTCGGGAGAAATCATTCTCACGTCCTGCTCGGGAAGGTAATAGGTTGAAATCCCACGGAGAAAGGTTCCAACTGAGGGTATATCGCCCTCTAGAATAGTCTCCAGAAGCGGTAGGGCAGATCTCCCGTAGGCGGCGTGAAAAAACTCAAACCACTCCCCCTGGCGTGTCACACAGGCATCCGGTTTGTGCTCCACAATGATACTGCGCAGAAGAGCGCTCATGCGCGGATCGTAGTTCGGCATATCACAGGCGGTTACGTACACATGCTCGGCCTCGGTAAAGCGGAGCGCAGCATGTATCCCGGCCAGGGGGCCTTTCCCTGGGTAGATATCGGAGATCGTCTCCACCTCAAGATCCTGGTAGAGTTCCGGACGTGCGGTCACAACAACCACTGTCTCGAAATCCTGCCTCAAAGCTCGAATCAACCGCGCCGTCAGCTGTTCACCATCAACCAGAAGTTCCTGCTTGTCAAAGCCCATCCGGGTACTCTTTCCACCAGCAAGAACAGCGGCAGCGTTCAAAGTGTTCATGAGGCGGATGGTAGACCGAACACAGCTCGAAGGCAAGGGTGAAGGACGCTCATAATGAGGAAGCTAATCATTAGGAAAGAGGTGGATAGCGTCGCGTGGAATTGCCAGCCGCACCGCCTCACCGAGCCGGGGAGCGCGGCGTTCAAATGCGGCCGCCGAGAGATCAACCTCTACCGCGTCAGCATCCACACCACCGCCTTGAAGCAGACTGGTGGATACGCGTGCACGCAGGGTATATCTGTCCCCACGGGACTCCACTCCGGTCAGTACTGCTGGTACCAGTTCCGTGACCGCGCCTGCCCGCGAGCGAACACCGCCTTCAGCGGACACAATATCAATCAGCGCAGCGCGCACCGCAATACTCACCGTTGCTCCAATGCGGTAGTCGCCCGGGGCAGACAACTCAAGCCCACCCTCGCTGCGCAGACGCAGTACCGCGGTGGCGCCTTCACCGGCACGGTCAATAACCACTGCATTAAAGACGTTGCGCGTGCCCAGGATGCGCGCGGCAGCGTGCGATCCGGGAGCAGCAAACACCTCGGTGGCGACGCCCTCTCGCAAGATCTTACCGCGCTCAATCACCGCGAGTCGGTCCGAGAGCAAGAAGGCATCCTCAAGATCGTGGGTTATGAACACCGTCGGCCGACCTCGGCGCCGTTGCACATCTGCGACAAGACGGAGAAGCCTCGTCCGCACCGTTACATCGACCGCAGAGAAAGGTTCGTCGAGCAGCAGCACCGCTGGCGAGGGGGCGAGCGCTCGCGCTAAAGCTACTCGTTGCTGCTGTCCTCCCGAGAGCTCGTCGGGGTACCGGCCCTCCAACCCACGGATATGCATCTCCTCCATGAGTGAGTTCACAAGACCACGCCGCTCTCCGGAGTCGAGTCCGCCAAGTCCGAATGATATGTTCTGCTCTACTGTTAAGTGAGGAAAAAGCGCGTAGTCCTGGAATACCAGCCCAACATGCCGTGCCTGAGGCCGCAGGTTGATACGCGCAGCCCGGTCAAACCACACCGTTGAGTCATGTCGTATGGTGCCGGAGTCTGGACGCATGAGCCCGGAGATGCACCGCACAGCCATACTCTTGCCAGCCCCGGATGGCCCGAACAGGGTCAGGATTTCGTTGCCAACATCAAAGGCGATATCGAGAGTGAAGTCGTCCAGGGAGTGCTGAATCTGTACGCTGAGCATTAGCTGCGTCCCCGTTCGGGCAACGGCCGGTTGCGACGCACATGGCGCCTGCGAACAGACGCTCGGCCCAGGTAGTTCATTGTGAGTATTACTACAACTGAGGTGACGGTGAGTATTGCCACCAGCGCGTCTGCCCGCGCCGTGTCCTGCGCCTGTACCGCGTCGTAGATTGCAATTGCCATGGTCTGCGTGCGCCCGGGAATGTTCCCTGCAACCAACAAGGTAGCACCAAACTCCCCAAGGGCGCGTGCCCAACACAGTACAACCCCGGCCAGCACCCCACGCCAGGCAAGGGGCAGGAGAATTCGAAAAAATATTACCAGCTCACCGCGTCCAAGCGTACGCGCCGCTCCAAGGAAGGACTCATCCACCTGCTCAAAGGCCGCCCTTGCGGACCGAACAAAGAGCGGTAAGGCAGCAATCACCGCAGCAATGACTGCCGCGTGCCAGGTAAACACCAGCCTCACACCAAACCAGGCCTCAAGCGGAGAGCCAATGAGTCCACGGCGGCCAATGAGCAGAAGGAGATAATAACCCAGGACCGAGGGAGGCAGCACTACCGGTAGAGTAATAACTGCATCAAGAATACTGCGTCCCGGAAAGCGCCGAAAGGCAAAAACCCAGGCAAGCGGAAGACCAATTGCTACGGACCAGAGCGTGGCCAGGGCTGATACGCGCAGACTGAGTAGTACAGGAAAGAGATCCATGATTGCCGCCTTATTCTCTACTCAGGAATTCCAAAAAGATACCGTGAGAGCACCTCGGCGCCCACCGGACTCATGATGAACTCCAGAAACCGGCGACCTCCCTCCGGGTTGTCACCACCCTTAGGGAGTACAGCCGTTTGAAGTAGCGGCTCATAGCGCCCCGGCTCAATGAGCACGCCGTGAAAGTCGCGCGCCTGCGGCAGAAAGGCCGCCGCAACCAAAGCAAGGTCGGCGCTGCCGGTCTGCACCAGCCGAAGCGTATCAAGGACATTCTCGCCGTATACGAAACGAGGTCGCAACTCCTCGAGTAAGCCAGCATCTTCCAGAAAACGCGAGGCTGCAGCTCCATACGGCGCGTGAGACGGATTGGCAATGGCGATGACCTCGTAACGCGGCTCTCTCAACTGCATGACATCTGCAGGATTCGGCAGGACACCTCCCTCAGGGACGGCCAGCGCGAGATATCCAAGGGCATAGGGCACCGGCTCCCCTGAGCTGTGTCCGCCTTCGTACAAGCGCTGAGCAAAAGAGAGGTCAGCAGCGAGAAACAAATCTATGGGTGCACCGTTCTCGATCTGCTGAGTCATGAGGCCGGTTGAACCGTAGCTCACGGTAACCTCAACGCCGGTTTCCTCCAGATATAAGGCCACAATGTCATTGAGCGCGAACCGTAGGTCCGCTGCCGCTGCAACGAGCACCCCATCATTGCGACCGGCCGTATCCGACCCCGAACGAGAACAAGCAGCAGCCAGGAAAAGCGTGACCACCAACAGAATCACACCGGCGTATCTGGCGCTGGTGCGGGAACTCGAGCTGGTGCCGGTAATCCTGGCCGATTGACCCTCTCTCTTGCTCATAATCGATCACCTTTCCTTGCATTGCTGACGCGATTGTACCGAGCATGACTCAGGACGGTCAACTCAACTTAAGCCAACGAGAGTCAACGAAAGCATATTAGACCACACAAATACTCTTTTTCGACAGCTCCCATCCATGGTACTGTAGGCCCCGTTGAGTGTTGTGACAAGGAGAGAACCGTGGACGACAGGTCGCTTACCCCCGAAGAAGTAGCCGAAGAACTGAGGGTGTCACGTTTCACCATATATGATCTCATTAAGCGTGGTGAACTTCAGGCATTTCGCGTTGGAAGGAAGATGCGTATTCTCCGCTCCGCGCTCACCAGCTTTACTACATCTTCGGCGGCTGTGGATGCAGCTCCAGATGCAGCTGCTGCTGCAGCTCCGGTCACCGCTCCGGATGCCACAACCCTTGCCTCCCCGCCAGGGGCTGCCCGGCACCTACGAGACACAACTCGCGACGGGTTCGTGGTATGTGGACAGGACATCGTGCTGGATATTCTGGTACGACATCTTGACCTGGAACTCCCCGAGCATCGCTTTCTTCGCAGCCACGACGGCAGTTGCAACGCACTCTGGGCGCTCTACCATGGAAGAGCCGACATTGCCAGCACCCACCTCTGGGATGCAGACAGCAACGACTACAACATCCCGTATGTACGGCGACTCCTTCCCGGTTGCAGCACCTTGATAGTCAACGTCCTGTACCGGCATGCTGGCTTTTATGTTGCCCCAGACAACCCAAAGGCAGTGCATGACTGGTCCGATCTCCAGCGCCCCGACATCAGCATGATTAACCGCGAACTCGGCAGCGGAGTCAGAGTTCTCCTGGACGAAAAACTCAAACAACTGAAGATCGATACGGCTCGCATTACAGGATACAGTCATGTTGAGCGCAGCCACCCGGCCATTGCGAGCGCGGTTGCGCGTGGGCACGCGGATGTCGGCGTAGGCGTAGAGAAGGTGGCACGCCAGGTTGACGGAATAGATTTCGTCCCGTTACAGAAGGAGCGCTACGATATCGTCCTCCGTAAAGAAGATGCCGAGCTTGAGCCATACCGCACGGTGCTTTCTGTGCTGCGTTCGGCCGAGTTTAGAGAGGAAATAGCCGCGATTGGTGGTTACGATGTCTCGGACATGGGCAAGGTCATGGCCGAAATCTGATCCGGTACGATCCTATTCCAGGTTCACAACCCGACGCGAATCTGCAAGTCGCCGCGCAATGTAGTCACGATCCAGATCAAGCTCGCGGACCAGACTGCGGAACTGCTCCTCACTCAACAGATTTTCCTCGGCAAACAGGAACAACAAGGCCTTCTCGGCTATGCAGTATACCAGGAGCGCGTTCCGATTCACTCGCCCGGCCTCTCCCATGCCGGAGTAGAGGCGTTCAAACTGCTGGGCAAGCCGCGACGATGGGAGATCGTTCTTGATGGCATGCAGCTCCTTTTGCAGTCCATGAAGCTCCCCGCGCGATGCCTCCATACCCAGAGGCTTAAGAGTCAGGTAGGTGTACTCCTTTCCGGGAAGATGGTGGTGTTCATCACAGCGCGTGCAGTAGTTTGGCTCAAGAGGGTCGTCGTGTTCGGTGTCCCCGCCAACAATAATGAGGGGATCAAAAAAGAGCGCCGGACACTCGCGCCCATCTACCACGTAGTACCTGTAGGTGTAGAACGAGTCGGCTATGCAACTCTCATGCTCGCAGTACGCGGTCAGTGGAAATACATCGGTAGCAAGATCCAGCAACATGCGGGCGGTTGAGTTGAAGATATCCCGACGAAAGTTCAGGATCAGGGTTGGAAAAATGAACACCAACCCTTTTCGCTTTGACTCCTGTAACACCACGTAGGCAGTTCGCTCGTCGTAAAAGGTCGCCTCGTCTATGATCCAGGTGCCGACCTGGGGGTGGTCATGGATCAACTGTTCCAGGCCAAACGAGTCTTCGATATAGGCGATATTGTCACCAAGCCGCTCATATCCACCCCGGAACGCGAGCGCGTCCGGGGGAAAGTCCGGGAAACGGGCCTTGTCGAGCGTAGAGCGGATGAAGAATACCCGGCGCCGATCCGCCCCCGCGGTGCTGGTGAGCTGGGCCAGTGCGTCAGATTTTGCGAGTGCAACCTGTGAGTCCCGCCAGACTCGTGAGGAGTACTCGGTCTTCCCCGAACCCATTGGCCCAATAACGAGTATTCGCCGCCCCCCACGGGTGAAGTCAAAGTGATTAAAGGCGTGATGTATGCGGAGTTCTGGAAACCCAAGGCTCTTCAAAAAACTCAGCGTGTGCTCATCTCCCATGGATTTCAACGGGACCTCCGTAAAATGTTGCCGACGGCCTCTCGGCATTCGCCGGGATGGCGCCGCCAGCTCGTGCTGAATTAACGCATTTAGTTAACGCATTGACGGTTGATCTTCTATGCGGCGCAAGCGTGCAACACGCTGTTCAATGGGCGGATGGGTGCTGAAGATCCTCGCGAAATCATTCCCCGAGAAGGGATTAATGATGAACATGTGTGAGGTTGCCTCGTTGATCTGCATGGGGCGTCCCCGCTCGGCAATGTTCTGCATCTTCAATAGCGCCGAGGCCAGTCCGGCCGGGCTTCCGGCAATGCGTGCACCGCTTTCATCGGCAATGTACTCCCGTGAGCGGGAGATTGCCATGCGGATAATGAGCGCTGCAATAGGTGCAATGATGAGTGCGACAATCTGCAGAATAGCTGCACCTGAGTTATTCCGGCCGCCTCGCATGCCACCAAAGATAAGTCGATACTGGCCCATGCGGGCAACGAAGGTCAGCGTACCAGCCATAACGGTAGCCACAGTGCTTATGAGTGTGTCCCGGTTCTTAATGTGCGCAAGCTCGTGCGCCAGAACGCCGTCGAGCTCGTCCTGAGTCAGCGCCTGCATAATGCCTTCTGTAACCGCAACCGCAGCCTTTTTGGGGCTGCGTCCGGTTGCGAATGCGTTCGGCTGGGCTGAAGGGGTGATATAGAGCGCTGGCATTGGAAGCCCGGCATTTCCAGCAAGCCGACGAACACTCGCGTAGAGTTGTGGCGCATCCTGCTCAGACACAGGTCGTGAACGAGTCATCTTGATGGCAAGGGTATCGCTAAACCAGTAGGTGCCGAAGTTGAGAATGAGCGCGAAAAAGAAGGCCATGATAAGCCCCTGCTCCCCGGCAATGGCCCCACCCAACAGAATAAGTATGACGGTCAAAAGCGTCATGAGGAGAAATGTTTTTACGTGATTCATACTGTGTTACTCCAGTGTTTAAGATATCGCAGAGCGCAGATGCGGGCAAGGGCAGCCCGGTACACCGAGATGTCAGGTTGCGTATTTGCTTGACCGAGTCGACAAGCACCAACTACTATTCCGACATGTCACAAACCATTGTTGTTGCAATAGGCGGCAATTCACTTATTGAGAATCCCGCCAACAAGACCATTGCTGCTCAGTACGAGGCCTGCAGAAAAACTGCTGCACATATCGTTCCCCTGATCCTGGCAGGCCACCGAGTTGTCATAGTTCATGGTAACGGCCCGCAGGTTGGGTTCATCCTCAGGCGCAGCGAGTTGGCGAAACATGAACTCCACATGATCCCGCTTGACTCCTGCGTGGCCGATACTCAGGGAGCAATTGGCTACAACATTCAGATGGCATTGGGCAATGAGCTCGCTAAGTGCGGTTCTCAGAAGCTGGCGGCAACCGTTGTGACCCAGGTTGAGGTAGACCCGGACGACCCCTCTTTTGACAGTCCGGACAAACCAATAGGAAGTTTCATGTCACAGGCCGAGGCCCTGGAGCATCAGGTCAAGGACGGCTGGTCGGTGCGCGAGGATGCAGGGCGTGGAATGCGCCGGGTGGTACCCTCTCCACCTCCCTTGAGAATTCTTGAGCTCGATGTCGTACGACGACTGGTTGAGAACGATATTGTGGTCATTACCTGTGGTGGCGGCGGAATTCCTGTGGCCCGCAACGACGAGGGCCAGCTCCGTGGGGTCGAGGCGGTCATAGACAAAGACCGCACCGCAAGCCTCCTGGCACAGGAACTCAAGGCAGATTTGTTTATTATCTCCACCGCAGTGCCACGAGTCTGCATTCACTTTGGCAAGCCCGAACAGGAGGAGCTGCGCGAACTCACAACCACGCGAGCACGCGAGCTTCAAGCCGAGGGGCAGTTCGCCCCGGGCAGTATGCTGCCAAAGATAGAGGCGATGGTAGACTACCTTGAAGCAGGCGGCGGTCGCGGAATTATAACCGACCCGTCTAATCTGGAAGATGCGGTTGCTGGCAGCGCCGGTACGCACATGCTTCGCTCCTGAGTCAAAAATGCCCACTGGGCCCTAACTCGAACTCTTACTTGACAAAACACGCTCTAGAGCCGGAAATTCAGGGTGGTATGCAAGGAGAAGCAGCAGACACCTCGCGCAGACGTTTTCTCAAAACAGCGGCCGTCGGTAGTGCAGGGCTTATGTTCGGCGGGCTCTTTCGTTTTGTGGGAAACCCTCAACCCCTCTTTGGCGAAACTTCAGACGGTGCGCTCCTGCCCACCCGCCGCCTTGGGAAGACCGAGTTCAATGTGAGTCTCTTTGGCCTTGGCGGCGAGGCCACGGTCCAGCAATCAACGCGAAGTGATGATGCAACCGCTCTTATACATCGCGCACTTGACCTTGGCGTCAACTATATTGACACCTCGCCAACCTACGGGTCCGGAGGAAGTGAGACAAACATTGGCAAGGTTATGCAAAGCCGCCGGGGAGAAGCCTTTCTGGCGACCAAAACCCATGACCGGACCTATGACGGTACCATGCGACTCCTTGAGGCAAGTCTGGGTCGACTCAAGACCGACTATCTGGATCTGTATCAGATGCACAATGTTCGGCTTCAGGCTGATCTTGACAGGGCCTTTGCAAACAACGGTGCCATGAAGGCGCTCCGTGATCTCAAGGAGCAAGGGGTGGTCAAGCACATTGGCATAACCGGCCACCGTGACCCGGATGTACTCCTCCGTGGCATTCGCGAACAGGAGTTTGACTGTCTGCTTATGGCGCTCAACGCGGCCGACATCTATTATAAGCCCTTCCAGAAAGAGCTCCTTGAGACTGCGCTGCAGCAGGACCTGGGCATTATTGCTATGAAGGTGACCGGTGTTGGGCGCATCTTCCGTGAGGGCGGCATAAGCTCAATGGAACAAGCGCTCGGCTATACCCTCAGCTACCCGGTGGCGACCGCAATTGTCGGGGTGTCTACCGTTTATCAGCTTGAGGAGAACATTCGCATCACACGCGAGTTCAAGGAACTTCCCGAGACCGAGTTACGCAACATTGAGCACCTGGTACAGCCGTACCACGAAACGGCAGGCTTTTTTAAGACGCAGTGGTAAGCCGTCGCTGCTGCCTTGCTCGGCGTCACATTGATAGGTAGATAAGGAGCAGACCGTGAAGATTGCAATTCTCTCGGACATTCATGACAACGTTTGGAACCTTCAAGCCGCGCTGCGAGCTCTTGATAACACCGATGTAATGCTGTGCCTTGGCGACCTCAACTCCCCATTTATTGTACCCATGCTCGCAAATGGGTACCCGGAACGACCGATCCACGTTGTATTTGGCAACAACGACGGTGACCTTTTTCGCATAACAAAGAACGCCGCAGCCTTCTCAAACATTACGCTGCACGGGGAGTTCTTCCGCGGCGAACTGGGTGGGAGGCGTATTAGCGCGAGCCATTTTCACACTATAGCCGCCGAGTTACAGACCGCAAGAACCGATCTCCTCTGTTACGGCCACAATCACCTGTACCTTGTCGAACAGCGGGGAGACTGTCTCGTTGTAAATCCGGGGCCTATTATGGGCTTTGATCCGGGTTCGGGGCAGGATGTACCAGCGAGCTTTGTGGTCTACGACACCGAGCAGCATGACGTCGAGTCCTTTGTGGTGCAGCCAGCCACGGCCGACGACATCTCGGACTCAACCATGGGACTCGTCGTGAAGCCCTATGCGCAGGCGGTGCAATGAGCGCAGCAAAGCAAACCGAGTTCTCACCTCTCGCCGCCGCAGGGACAGCGCTCGCACTGCTGGGGGTGAATGCGGCGCTTTCGATTCATGTCTGGTTTCCAGCAGATAATCCAGCCCTCATGCTCATACCCAGGGTTGAGACGCTCATCTACGCGCTCCTGGTGGTGGCGGCGCTTTCAAGAGCGGGGAATGCTGGAACAGGTCGCCGCAGATGGCAGCTGCTGGCCGCTCTCTGGTTGGCCTTTGGCGCAGTGTACTCCGGTGCTGAAGCCTTGTTCCTGTACATTTACGGTCGCGGCTTTGCTCCTGCTGCGGATATCCCCATGGTGCGGGGCGGGCTCCTTTTGCTGTTTGGAGAAATTGGGCGGCTGGTCGACATTCTCACACCGCTCACCATCATCCTCATTGCAGCTCTGGCATGCGCAATCTCGTGGTTCTGGACAGTCATGACCGCGTGGCTGCTCCGGATCTGCAGGTTTCCGATTCCTCGCCTGCGGCAATCTCGCAAAGGTGGAGTGCTTGCCAGCATAGGGTTTGTAGTGCTGGTATCGGGCGCGCTGGTTGTAGGAGCAGGAACGACACCCATTCCCGTGCTGGCAGCCCGTGCTGTTGGCGCTGGCGATGACGAGTTTCGCGTCCTGTATGAACCACGGCTTACCGACGCTGATGGGGCCCAGGAAGATGTCGCAGAGAATAGCGAGGCGCCCACGGACAATGATTCACCGGAGAAGTATGTTTTCCCCGGCCTGCGTGACCGTACTATTCACAATATTGTGGTTGAGAGTTATGGATACGCAGTGTTCAGCAGACCGGAGCTGAATGATATGTACCGTCCCATTCACCAGGAGTTTGAACGTGGCCTTTCCGAGGCAGGCTTCCAAGCGGTCTCTGGCTACCTGCTTGCGCCGGTGGCGGGTGGTTTTTCCTGGCTGGCCGAGGCAACCTTCATGACCGGCCAGCTCATTAACTCACAGCCAGCCTTTCTCAGACTCATTGAGCAGGATCTCCCAAGCGTTTCCAGCGTGCTGCGGGACGGTGGGTACTATACCCTCATGGTTCGTCCCGGAACGGTGCACGGACGGTGGAACAACGAGGCAGAGTTCTATGGGTTCAGCGACACCATGATTCCGTATGACGGCGACTTTGCGTATGCGGGCCCCGGATTCTCCTTTGTCCCGGTCACGGACCAGTTCGCGATCTGGCGCGCCCACCAGCGCATACAGGAAGCCACACGCGCGGGTGGCCCGGCCGAAGGCAAGCCTCTGTATGTACATTATCAACTCGTGAGCAGTCACACTCCCTTCAACAGGATTCCCCCCTATCTGGAGGACTGGGAGGAGCTCGGAGATGGTTCGATCTACCGGGAACTTGAGATTCAAACTTTTGACAACGACTGGGGGCGAGGTAACGAGTTGGACGAAGGGTACATTGCGTCCCTTGATTACACTATGACGGTGGTACGCGAATACCTCACTCGTTTCCTGGATGAGGACGACAACTCCCTCATTTTGGTCTGGGGTGATCATCAACCACAACGACCTATACGCGAGGCGGATGCACACCTCTCGGTGCCACTTCATGTGATAAGTAGGGACCCTACCCTTTTGGAACCCTGGCTGGATCAAGGCCTCCAGCCCGGTTTCGTTCCACGACAGGAGCCGCCCCACCCACATATGAAGACCTTCTTTCCGCGTTTCCTGGAGCTTGCTCTCCCGGATTCCGAGCGGCGCGAAGGAGCTGCACTGGAACGCTAAGAGGGCGAAACTGGAACGCTAAGAGGCTGGCGGCACCGGGTCCACGGGATGCGCTGCGGCCACTTTCTCACCTGTGCGGCTTACACCGACAAGCGAAATAACAATCAGCACTCCGCCGCCCAGAATCATGGGCGTAAGTGGGTCAGCAAACCACACAGCCCCTACCAGGGCGGCCAGGAGAATGCGGCTGGCCGAAAGAATGGC
>SLAA01000153.1 GCA_007127105.1 Spirochaetales bacterium
CGGAGGTTGAGCGGCTCAGGAAGGCGTGGTATGGAGATATCTCGGGATTTGAAAGAGTTGCTCGAGTTGTTCCGCTCTCACGGAGTTGAGTGCGTGATCGTGGGTGCACACGCGCTGGCGCTACACGGTCTCCCTCGGTTCACCGCCGACCTAGATCTGCTTCTGAATCGGAACAGGGAAAACGCGGAGAAAGTCCTGAATGCACTATCGGATTTTGGATTCGGAGACATCGGTTTGTCTTCAGAGGACTTTCTGGCTCCGGATCAGGTGATCCAGTTAGGCAACCCTCCGAACCGTATTGATCTGCTCACCAGTATTTCCGGTGTCGACTGGGACTCAGCAGCGTCGGGCGCGCTCGAGGGCTCATTCGGGGATACACCGGTCCGTTTTCTTGGTCGGGAAGAACTGATCGTAAATAAACGTGCATCCGGCCGGTTGAAAGACCTCGCAGACCTTGAAGCGCTGCTCGATCAGTCACAGTAACCTCGGCTCCCTTCAGGAGGGAAACCGCCGGAGGTCTACTTTGCTGGATGTTCCAATTGGACATGGCTTAGCAAACAAAATCGCGAAAGTTTTCCCGGTGGATGATGTGGCCTTCTGCCTGGTATGCGGAGAGAAAGGTTGAGGAAATCTTCACCGGCCGCGGTTTCCACTTGAACTCGTAGGCCGTGAGGCGGCCGTCGAGCTCTTCCACATAGTCAATTTCCTGTTGCTGGCGTGTCCGCCAGAAATACATTCGTGCACCGGTGTTCTGATACATGTTGCGCTTCAGCCGTTCGGAGACCAGAAAGTTCTCCCACAAGGCCCCTTTGTCCGGTCTGAGATCCAGCGGTTGAAAACTCCCGACAATCGCGTTGCGCAGCCCGTTGTCGTGGAAGTAGATCTTGCGAGTTCGTTTGATTTCATTACGCAGATTACGAGAGAAGCTGTTCAGGCGGAACACGACATAGCCTTTCTCAAGGATATCGATGTAAGCCGCTACCGTCGCTTTGTTGAGTCCTGTGGTTTCCGCGAGTTCGGTATAGTTCACTTCGCTCCCGACCTGGAGAGCCAGCGCCTGAAGAAGTCTGTCAAGAACTTCCGGCTTTCGGATACCTGCGTACGCGAGTATGTCCCGATAGAGGTAACTGCCCACCAGTAGCTGAAGCCGTTCCCGCTCCTCTCCAGGTGACGATACGATTTCCGGATAACTGCCGTACAGAAGCCGTGTTTCAAGCTGTTGCTCCGCGTGCAGGTACCCGACGTGACCCTCAAACTCGCGCCAGCTAACCGGAAACAGGGTGTATTCCCATTTCCGTCCGGTAAGGGGCTCGTTCAGTTCATGAGCTATATCGAACGACGACGATCCACTGACCAGAAGCTGCACCTCCGGAAACTGATCAATGACGATCTTGAGGGTCAGCCCGATGCCGGGAATGCGCTGCGCTTCATCCAGAAACACAATGCGGTGTTCACCAAGCAGCCGGCGAATCTGCTCGGTGTTGATACCGGAGAGCATCGTCCGCACGGATGGATCATCCCCATTCAGAAAGAGATGCTCCTGATTACCCAGAATTCGTCTCATGAGGGTGGTCTTTCCGGTCTGCCGCGCACCGACAAGGATGATCGCCTTGCCTTGGTGAAGCTTCTCGGTGATCGTTCCTTCTAAGCTGCGGTCAATCAAAGACACGACAAAATCTCCATCAGGTCATTATAGTGGCGCAAAAGCATAACATTTGGATATTATACTATCCGAATGACATACACGCAAGGTGTCTTGTGCAAGGTTGATTTCCCCAAATGGGGGTGTGGACATTTTCTTGGACGAAACACCTAGCGGAAGAGCATTACGCGGCTACCTTCTTATGGGTTATTACCATGACAAAACTATGCACTGATGCAAACTTGGTTCTTTCCGTGCCGTTTAGCTTGATACATTGCTTTGTCGGCGCGTTCGAGAAGGGTAGCCTGATCGTCGGTATGATCATAAAACGCCACTCCGATACTTGCAGTACACACATGGGTAACTGCTTTACTCGCCTCATCGCGATCATCTTTAAGAGAAAAGGGCTGTGAAATTACATTTTGGATTTTCCAGGCAACTTTTTCAATCTTTTCACGATACTGGGTTGCCTCAGTATTTCCTGGGGGAAATAGCACCACAAACTCATCTCCCCCAAAGCGAGTCACCAAGTCACTTTCACGCAATGCCTTTAAAAGACGCAAGGATGCCTCTTTGAGCAGCACATCACCCATAAGGTGTCCATGAGTATCGTTTAACGGTTTGAAATTATCCAAATCCAAAAACAGTACGGCCCCAAGGGTATGATCGCGACGGGCAACTTTCAGTGCCCATGAAAGATGTTGCTCAAAACTGCGCCGATTGGCTAGTCCTGTAAGCTGGTCATGATCTGAGAGTTTTTCGAGTCGCTCTTCATTGTGCTGTGCTGCATGTTCAGAAAGAAAGGCGATAAACCAGAGGGTGATCAGGCTAATGACAACATTTGATGCCTGAAGGAAAAACTGTGAATCAGGATCGATAGGTTGATCAATTTTCCACCACGGGTTGATGCCGATATATTCAATAGATACAAAAAGGCCGATATTTATACAATAAAGAAACAGCAGTGCCTGCCAGTCTTTACTGCCAAAAAAAAGCAAAGGAGCGATTGCAAACAGAATAAAGTAGTAGTGTAAATCAAAAAGAGCCCCGCTGATCACCCAGATACTTACAGCTACCGATGCGGTAATCGAACCAGATATCATCCATTTTGCTGATTTATGGTGGTAGTGGTAGTTAAGCCATAGTGGCACCACATAAAGCAGCAGAAAGGGCAAGGCTGCTAGAAGGTTGACCATGGCTGCATCAGAACCAATGAGAATAAGCAGATTAAAGCTGTAGAACAAGACTGAAGCGACGGCTATGAGTGAAGCAGCATTGACATTGAAAATCTTCCGATTCTGCGTATTGCTCAGGCTTTCAAGCTGGCCGTAATGGAGTATTGTGCTGAGTGATTGCTTTATTTTTTTCATAGTATCAGTCACTTACTATTCGGTTAAATGTCAAGATAGATGGGCCCATTTTTTGTGCAGTTCATGCCGGTTCAGCAGATACACGTTTGCGGGAAAGCGTATCCGGTGCGGCAGCGGCGAGTACACCCGGCGGGAGAACTCAAGTGCCGCAGCCGCTCCCGCGGACGGTTTTCAAGCGACAACTCAGCCATCCGTTTGGTGGTAGTACAGGTACGCCGTTCCGCTGCCAGCCAGCCAGCACAGCGCTTGCCCTTGGTTAACGGTCTTGGCTACTTGTCCCGCATCACTACGTAGCCACCCCAGTCCGGGCCGGGGTCTGTCTGGATAAGCTCACGGCACCGCTTGGCCATCACCTCGGAGGTGCGGTCGTTCGGCCGGGCGGCCCGAAGCTTTTCAAACAAGGGGAGCGCCTCCACCCAGTGGCGACTGAAGTAAAGCTGGGTGGCGCGGTTGGCTATCTCTGTGAACCTGGCCTCAAACTCCTCTGGCTTGCCGGAGGAGACGCCACGAAGTTCGTGGATCCTGATATGGGCGGATTTGCCCTTAACCGCCACGGCGTCAAGGGCGCGGACATGAAAGCTACCCTGCACGCGTTGCGCCGTGTCGTCCGAGATAATGATGTTCGTCCCGTAGTACTTGTTCAGTCCTTCAAGCCGGCTGGCAAGGTTCACGTGGTCTCCCAGAACGGTGTAGTTCAGCCGGTTCTCGTAGCCCACGTTCCCCACCAGTACTTCACCGCTGTTAATGCCAAAGCGGGTGTTCAGGGGCGGGAATCCCTGGGCAGACAGTTCGGCAGTAAGTGAGTGTTGGAACTCTATACACTCGACAGCCGCACGGCAGGCATGCGTCGCGTGGTCTTCCAGTTCGCGGGGCGCACCCCAGAACGCCATGATGGCGTCGCCAATGTACTTGTCCACGGTACCGTGGTTCCGCATGATGATCTCGGTCATCCCGGCAAAGTACTTTGCCATTATGGAAATGAGATCCTCTGGTGAGAGAGTCTCCGACCATGTGGTGAAGTTCTCAATGTCCGAAAACAGGATCGTGAGATCCTTTCGCGCACCGCCAAGCTCGGCTCGCCTGTTCTGTGCAATGAGCTCCGCCACAAGGTCCGCCGGGACATAGCGCTTGAACGACTGCAGGCTCTCTTTGAGATTCTCGGTCACGTCGGCCATCGTCCTTATTTCCCTGAACGCAGTGGTGACCTGTATCTCGTCGTCAATCTGAAAGCGCTTGATCTTTTGCATGTCACGTTCGAGGAGTGCGAGCGGCGCGGTGATCCAGCGAGAGAGAATGATACTGGCAATCATCACCAAGGCGGTGATCACCGCGGCAATCACAATGAGCCCGAGGAGTGTCTGCCGTTCGTTTGCAATTATGCCCTCGGCCGCCATATCTATGCCGAGTACTCCAACCTGGACGCCGTCCCGTCCGAAAACAGGAGCAAACCCGGAGAGCCAGACTCCCCAGTCGTCCTCTGCAAACTCGCGCTCAATCTGAATGCCAGCGCCCTGCAGTGACGCAAGCAGTTCGGGCGTTGGATCCGGGTACTCTTCTCCAATCTCGCTCACGTAGTCTGGGTTGGTTTCGGCGTCCACCACGAACTCTACCGTGCCTGTGTCGGTCAACCGCATAGTGTACACGTACTCAATTTCTAGCGCCCGCCCACGGATCTCCACAAGTGCGCGCTGTAGAGTGTGGTACGCGGTACTGTCCCGGTCTGAGGGGTCGTGCAGTGACTCGTGCAGGTCACCGTCAATGAGCAGCGCGCCCACAGCTACCGTGTTGTAGAGCTGCTTGCGGAGGTCTTCCCGCAGGATTCCCTGAATGCGCAGGAAGATAGCCACAGACAGGCCTAGTGTCGTAATTAGGACAAGCCCAACCAGGGCCGTGGTGATTCCTACATGTATACCAATCTCAAACTTGTTGCGCGCCGCTGCCATATCACTCTCCTTGGTTTCTGCGTTGCTATCACTCAGCGGCAAGAGTAAGACGGTTGCGGCCGGCGCGCTTACCGGCGTACAGCGCTTCGTCGGCACGACGCACCAGGTCGGTGGCGCTCTCACCAGAACGGAAAATTGCACCGCCAAGCGTAACAGTCACCGTGAGCTTATCGTCACCCTGTAGAATGTAGGCGCCTTCAATGGCACGACGGAGACGCTCGCCGGACACAGTCAGGCCCTCACGATCAGTGTTGCGAATAATGCCAAGGAATTCTTCGCCGCCCCAGCGGCCAAAGGAATCAAAGGGACGGCTGTTGGAGGTCATGGTGTCAGCAACAACCTTGAGCACCTGGTCCCCGGTCTCATGGCCCCAGGTGTCGTTGAATGTCTTGAAGTGGTCAACATCAACAAAGAGCACTCCAAAGGACATGCCGTAACGGCGTGATTCTTCCAGGCGCGTCGCCAGCTCTTTCTCCATGTACGCCCGGTTAGCCAGGCGCGTGAGAGGGTCCAGAAAGGCCAGCTCCTCCAGTTCCTGGATGCGTAAAAGGTTGGCTTCACGATTGCTGATATCAGTGAAAATCTCTATGCCACCAATAACCTCACCAAGCTCATTTGTCAGGGGCGAGGTGCGCACCGCTACAGGTACACGATGTCCGTCCTTGTGGTGCAGAAACACCTCTGCTTCCCGCAGCTCCTGGTCCTGCATCGTTGCCGCCAAGGGACATAAGCCCATACACAGCTGGTTTCCATTGGCATCAATGTGGGTAAGAATATTGTCGTGGCACCTCTTTCCAACTACCTCTGCCGCATTGAACCCCGAGATACGTTCCGCTGCCCGGTTCCAGTAGGTAATAACACGGTCGGTATTCACGAAGTACAGCCCCTCATACAGGTTGTCCACTATGCGTCGGTAGGTGTGGTCGTCAAGTTTCATTCGTGCCCCTTAATTTCAGTATAGTGTGGACATTAGTTGTGTGCGAGTCCTACACCGGCTTGAGCTCATCCTGCGGGAATACCACCTTTACCGTGACGCCGCAGTCTTGTTCAAACACGACCGCACCTCGCAGCTGTTCGGCGAATGCCTGAACCATGTTCAGGCCAAATCCGCCAGACGTCCGAGCGTCAAAGTCCGCGGGCAGGCCGGGGCCGTTGTCCTGTACAGAGACAGTCACCTGGCCATTGAGCAGTTCTGCCCGTACCGAGAGGCGCCCGTTCGCCTGCTGGAAAAAGGCATACTTCATTGCGTTGGTGATCAGTTCATTGACAATCAAACCGATTGAGGAAAGCGTTTTATCGGGCAGATAGATGTCGGCGCACTCCAGTTCAACTTCCAATCCCGGTATGCTGCCGAAGAACCCCACCACGCCTTCGACCAGTCGCGAAAGGTAGGCAGTGAGCGACCCGCTGCTGTGAGTGTCGTCGCGGTAAAGGTGGTCGTAAAGCAACTCAATGCTTCGAAAGCGAGTTGCAGCGTCGCTCAATGCTGAGGAGACGGCGGGCTCCTTGGTCGATGCGGCCTGCAGGCTGAGCATGGCTCCCATAGTGCTCATCACATTCTTGACGCGGTGCTGCACCTCTTTGAGCAGGTTCTCTTTCTCGCCTACCAGTGCCTGAATTCGTCGCTCCGCCTCTCTTTGCTCGCTCATGTCGCGAAAGATGCCCATCAGACAGCGCCGCCCTTCGTACATCACCTGCGATGCCGCTACATCCACTGGAACCGTAGTGCCGTCGGCTCGCATAACCTCGCTCTCGATATGCGCCGTAAAGGATCTTTCCGTCGGAAGGCCCGCATGGTGTGAGAAGCTTTCCCGGCTGTAGTCCTGTTGCGCAGGCGGGTGCAGGTTGCTCTGGTGCATACCAATGAGCTCGGCGACAGCGTGTCCGGTAAGGGCTACGGCCGCTGAGTTTGCCTTGAGAATTCGTCCGATTTCGATATCGGCAATGAACACCGCATCCGGGGCGCTCTCAAAAAAGTCCCGAAACTGTGCCTCACTCTCCAGCAGCGCTTGCTCAAAGCGTTTGCGCTCGCTGATATCAATTGCCGACACCACCAGGAGCTCCGGGTCTCCCTGCTCGTTGTTCAGCGTGATTCCGCCCATGAGCATTGGGAACTCGGTACCATCGCGGTGTAGGTGTCCGATCTCGGTGATACTTGCCGTCCCGGTGGCTTTGAGAATCTCGTTGGCCTCAAGGACTTGCTGCAACTGCTCTTTGGTATGAAATATCGAGAGATGCCGCCCAACAAGCTCCGCTGGCTCATAACCGTGAACGGCCGCGAACGCGGCGTTCACGTAACGAACCGTTCCATCTACAGTAGCAATAGCACACCCAAACACTGCATTGTCGGTCATGGTGCGGAACTGCCGCAGTTCACGTTCGGCCAGATCCCGGGTAGACAAACTACGGGTGATGGTGGTGAGGTTTGTTACCCGCCCGGTGGCGGGGTCTTCGGTCATGAATAAATCATAGTACACAGGGATTGGGCGGTGCGTTTGGAAATGCCGGAACCGGAACTCTCCGGCCCAGCGGCCGGTTTCCCTAGCCGTCGGAAGAATGGTTTTTTCTACAAACTCCCGGTCTTCCGGCATGAAGTAGTCCAGAATCGATGTCTGGCCTACGGCTTCTTCTCCCTCAAGGCCGACCATCTCGCGTCCGGTGGGATTCACAAAGAAGGCATTGGTTTCAAGGTTCGCCAGGCCAATGAAGTCGCTGCTGCGCCGAATTACATCAGCAAGGACGCGGTTTTCATTCTCTATTCGCTTGCGTTCTGTCACATCACTAAAGAGTCCGGCACAGAAGCCAGGCTGCGGGGAGTACAGGCGCGTTTCAAAATAGCGGTCAAGCTCCACGGAGTACTCGGCGAGCTGCTCGGCAACGCCGGTAGTAGCCACTCGGCCAAAGGCGTCAATCCAGCTCTGCTCGGTTGCGGGAAAGAGTTCAAGTGCGGTGTGGCCGACGATTTGTTCCTGGGCCATGCCTAGTCGGGTAGCAAACTCGCTGTTCACCTCTATGAACCGATAATCAACCGCGTTGCCTGCTGCATCAAAGAGTACGTCATGCAGCGCGAATGCATCGTTCATGTTCTCAAACAAATCCTGAAACCGTTTCTCGCTCTCCCGAAGGCGGTTGTGTGCGTCGAACAGCTTCAGCGCCATCTTTATGGAGGCGTCGAGTACCGTGCTATTTGAGTTTTTTACCACGTAGCCATACGAGGTGATCTTCTCAGTCCTGGCCACAACCTCCGGCTCGGTATGGGATGACAGGAAGACTACCGGAACGAGGCGCTCGGAGAGAATGGCTGCAGCGGCCTCTGTTCCATCCATGCCATCGCCAAGATCAATATCCATAAGCACTAGATCTAAAACTGGGGCGCTACGAGCAGTTTCAATCGCTGCTTCTCCGCTGCAGACGGTTGAGACAGCATAGCCGAAGCGCTCAAGACTGGTCTTGGTGGCCAGTGCAATGATGGGTTCATCCTCAACCACCAGCACTCGCTTTTGTACAGTTTCGGTCATGGGCAGAAGCCTCCCATTGAAATAACATGATTACCTATCATTAAATTGTATAGGTATGAATAACCCGTACTCAAGCTGCATGTGTGGAGTTCCCGGCAAAAGGTAGGGGTATTCCCTCTAAGGAACCTGGACTCTTTCTGGTATCGATGTGAGTCATGGTTTTTCGCCCAATTAGCTGTTGGTGTTCCCGCGCGATCGTGGTACCTTTTACGTCAAAGCTCAAAATATGCTAAAGGTAACCAAACAAGGCGTTGTCAATGAATCGGAGGCGCCGTTATGAACGGGAGTAGAGGTATGAGAATTAATTTATCTAAGTACGTTGTTGGGCTGCTCATGTTTTTCGGGGTATTGGCCACGCTCAGTGCGGCCGGTACCGGTGAGCAGGTGGACACCGAGATTCGAATGCCGTTGCAGCCGCGGCAGTATATTGCCCCACTGGGCGATGAAGGAGCCACTCCTGAGTTGGTGCTTCCTTTCTCCGAGGTGGTAGTACCCGGAAGTGACACCACTGTTGTTTCCTACACCCTCAGCATCTTTGACTCTGAAGGTGAGTTGGTATGGCAACGTGTGGAACGCGAAACCGAACGAAGAGGTTTCTTTGGACGCCTGTTTGGCGGTGAGCGGCCCAGCGTTCCTCTACCTGATACCCTTGTGTGGGACGGCACCTACCGGGCTTCCGAGCTGGGGACGGACGGTGAGCATGTACCGGATGATGACTACACATACCAGGTAGTCATCACTGACTACGACGGAAATACCGCCTCGACGCCACCATTTGCCGTCACGGTGGATAACACACCACCTCAAGTAACCAGGCTCGACTCCCCATACCGGCGTTTTGCGCCAATTCCTAACAGCGCCAGAACCGAGTTTGTCATTAACCAGGAAGGTTCACGTGAACATGACTGGCAGGGCACAATCCGTGATGCTGACGGAGAAGCCGTTTGGCGGTGGACGCAGCGCAACCCCAACCCGCGCAACAGAGATCAAGATCGTGTCCCGGCACCCGAGATTGCCTGGGATGGAACAGTAAACATAGAGGGTAGCCCTCGCCTGGGCCAGAGCGCCCCCGAGGGTGAGTATAGCTACGAGCTAGTTGGGCGAGACCGCGCCGGGAATGTAACCAGAGTCGCGCTTGAGTATCCCATAGAGTTAAGCCTGACCGCCGGTGATGTTGACCTGCATCTGGGAGATCAGGAAGATGCTTTCTCACCGAACAACAACGGTGTGCAGGACACATTGAGCTTCTACGCAGATGTGTTTGAGACCGAAGGCATTGTGCAGTGGCAACTGCACATAACTGAACGAGGAGCCCCAGCGCAAGTGCTACGGAGTATTTCTGGCCTGGCACCGGTTCCCGGCGAAATAGTCTTTGATGGCAGGTCAGCCGCCGGCACGGTACTGCCTGACGGGGAGTACCAGGCGAGCCTTCAGGTTGAGTACGACACCGGCTACACCGCGGAGGCAGTTCCGGTAGCCTTCACGCTTGATACCACCGCCCCGCGGGCAGAGATCAGCTACGACACCCTTCCTGCACCAGCCGTCGACAGAGACCGGGTAGCATTTGGTGGCGAGACCCGAGAGCGGGTCGAGTTCACGGTAGATGCCGACGAAGATCAGGACTGGGAAGCTGTCCTGTACATCAACGGTGAAGAATACATGCGCATGCTGCGCTCGGATTTCGGCGAGCTGTTCTTTCCGTTCACGGTCGAGTGGGATGGGCGTGACCTTGATGGGCGTGAGGCACCCGACGCCATCTATGAGTTGTACCTCGTTGCCACCGACCGAGCGGGAAACACCGGTCGCTCAAACATCGTGCGCATAGAAAAAGACACTCGAGACCCGGCTGTAGAGCTCCATATGGGTGACGCCGAACTGGACGAGCAGCCTGAGGCCTTCCAGATTTCCACGCGGGCCGACGCAGAAGACACCGTCGTTCCCATGCGAATTGAGTATGAAGCAGAAGACCTCATTGAAGAAATGCGGCTTGAGGTGCGCGACGCTCAAGGCCGAGTCGTGGCGAGTCGAGTAAGCCGCACGGCCTTTGACAGTTACGTCTGGAGCGGGCGCAATAACGCGGGTGCCCCGGTATCCGACGGTGTGTATACCGTTGATCTGCGTGTGAGTTACCTCAACGGTGCGGTGCGCGAAGTGTTGGACCAAGGGCCAATTGTGGTGGACAGCACTCGCCCAGCCGTAGCGCTTGGTGACCAGGTGGCAATTGAGATTAGCCCGCGTCCCTTCGCACCCGACAGCATGGGGCGACAGGAAGAACTGACAATTGAGCTTGGAGTACGTGCCGGTATTGTTGTTCAGTCCTGGGAGGTTGATATTCGTGAACGTACCGGTCGGACCTTCTACAAGTTCTCTGGAACGGGTAATCCACCGGCCGAACTGATTTGGGACGGACGCTCTGCAGACGGCGAGCTTGTCCAGTCGGCGGAGTTGTACCGGGCGGTATTTACGGTAAATGATCGCAGTGGTGCGGTAGAGCGTGCTGAGACAAGCATCGAGATAGATATTCTGGTGATAGAGGACGGTGACGTACTGCGAATTGTGGTGCCCAATATCCAGTTTCCGCCCAACAGCGCGGACCTATTTGGTGTTTCGGACGAGGACATGGATCGTAACTTCCATACATTGCGACGTATCGCCGCAATTCTCACCCAGTACAACAGCCGGGACATAGTCATTGAGGGCCATGCCGCGCATGTGTACTTCCGACCCAGTGACCCCTTGCACCGCCAGGAGCATGTTGGCGTGCTCGTTCCCCTCTCCGCAGCTCGGGCCGAGCAGGTGCGCCGTGCGCTTATCATTCTGGGTCTTGATCGGGACAGAATGTCCACAGTCGGAATAGGCGGAACTCGACCGGTCGTGCCGCACAGCAACCGCGAAGAGGTTTGGAAGAACCGAAGAGTAGAGTTTATTATGGTGCGTTAAGGAGCGTCTAACACGCGCTGCTGAACACGTTTTCAGCTAAGATTGGGGCTGGCGGTTGTATTGACCGCCAGCCCCTTTGCGTACTATAGTTGCTCTCTATTCCTCAAAAGCATACACCAAGGAGTATCAACATATGAGTAAGGCACATCGTGGGAAGGGCGCGCGCGCTGAGTATGTTCGCAGTGGACGCGGAACCTGCCCCATTACCAAAAAGACCGGCGTAAAGCTTCTCTACGAGCAGGAGATTGACGGTAAGAAGGTCATGGTTTCGAAGGCTGCCAAGGCCGCCATCAAGAACGAGCAGAAGCGTGCCGTCAAGGCCGCCAAAAAAGAAGAGCGCAAAGAAGCTCCGGTAGAGGCTTAAGCTACCAGCCGGTCGTTGAGACCGGCCTGGCAGCCGGTATGTCCGGCGCTTGATACAGGTTCATACATTTGAGGAGCACATGATCTGGGGACAACATAGTTTCCCGGACGACACCCTGTTCCGACTTGCTTTCGGAAACGTGCGTGTCTATATCGCCCGACGTCGGCGAGAGTGGCGTTGGTCTCTTGAGTACGCCGATCTGTTCGAGGCCGCAAGCTTTGAAGCGGTCGGGGAAGATCTGGACGAGTCTCTTAGCTCCCTCTCCTGGCAAAGAATGATCACCAAGGAGCTTTCCGAGGTTCTGGTGCTCGCTCCTCGGCTCCCGGATCGCCCTCTCTCTGTCTTCCCCCAAGGACAGGTTCAGATTGCAAAAAACGCACAGGTTCGCCTCTGGGTCTCGCTTCCCATGTGGGTGCAGTTTGGATGCACGAATGGCGAAACGGTGCTTGAAGTCGGCTCGGAGCGCCTATCCGGCAGTTGGCTGGGAGACTCCATTGGTGGCCGCATGGCATACACCCTCAAGTCCGAGCCACGCTATCATGGTGAGTCGGATCCAATCCCTGATCATTGTGCCCGGTGTGTCCTCAGTATCCTCAATCAGGCAGATTCGCCCTTTGTTGTGAGCAAGCTCGCAGTACCTACCGAGCTTCTTCACCTCTACCAGACTAAAACGGGAGAGGGGAGTGAGATGTATACGAGTGAGGTCAAGCTACTCCATACCCGTGACCATGAGATCAGTGTTAATCCACTACATCACCGTGATCATTCCAGACAGGCTCCTTTTGTACCGGCTCGTGTTCGTGGTGTCGACAATTTCTGGAAGCGCAGCGTTGGCCTTTTGAAGCGGATTGGAAACTACTCATGACCGAACTCTTTGAACTCGGACTGCAGCTCGATGTACTCCTTCGTATTCTCCGCTTCCTTGGGCTCTTGATACTTGGTGTACTTGTAGTGAAGGTGCTTGCCTTTGTGGTGGGACGCACCATGCACAAGCGATTCTCAGAACAGTCCATAATGATCACCCGCAAGATCATTTTCTACTCCGGATTCCTGATAGTAATCATGACGCTGTTGGCGGATCTGGGCTTGAATCTGGCAGCTCTGCTCGGCGCCTTTGGTGTCGCCGGTATTGCAATAGGATTTGCGGCTCAAACAAGTATATCCAACGTCATTAGCGGGATGTTCCTCATTTCCGAGAAACCCTTTGAGATTGGCGATATCGTGCGTGTCGGCGACAACACCGGCGTCGTTCTCTCCATAGACCTGCTCTCCATCAAAATTCGAACCTTTGACAATCAGTTCTTGCGCATCCCGAACGAGACTCTGATCAAGTCCGATGTCGTTAACGTTACCCGCTACCCAATCCGGCGCGTCACCTTTGAGTTTGCCGTTGAGTACAGTACCGAGTTACCTGAACTCAAACGGGTGCTCCTAGGCGTGGCAGCCGAAATTCCCGAGGTGCTCGACAACCCTGAGCCGCTATTTCTTATCAAGAGTTTTGGAGTGCGGGGAGTGGATATTGTGTTTGGCGTCTGGTTCGCGAAGGCAGATTTCTTACTGGTACGAAACACCGTCGCGGAGCGAATGAAAACGGCATTTGAGGCCAACAACATCCGATTCGCCATTGTTAAGTGGCCAGCGGAGCACTAGACAAGACCGTCGGAGCAACGAAAAAAGGGTGACCGGTCATGCTGTCCCGGTCACCCCATATCAAAATCACTGTGATTGTCCCTATGAGCAAGCCAGAAACTTATTCACAGTCCTCCGGATTCACAGTGCCTGCCGGTGATGGTGGAAAAGCAAGAATGCTTTCAAGCCCGTCGAACTTATCAACATCCTGATCAACGCAGCCGTTACGTTCCTGATTCATGTAGTCCGCGGTCTGAAAGGAGTAGGTGAAATTGGTGTGTACGTCGTAGGTCCCGGCCATGATTGCGTATGTGTCCTCGGTCATGACCAACTCTTCGTCGGTCGGAATCACAAAGATCTTGGTGGGTGAGTCGTCGGTAGAAATAATGGTCTCAGCATTCTTGGTGATAGAGACGTTGTTCTTGCGCGGATCCAGTTTGATTCCCATTACGTCAAGGCCTTGGGCGGCTAGTTCCCGAATGAGAGCACCACGTTCACCGACACCGGCCGTGAATACTAATGCGTCAACCTTGCCGAGAGCCGCGGTGTATGAACCGATGTACTTACGAATGCGGTATGCTTCCATTTCAATTGCCAGCTGAGCCTTCTTGTTGCCCTTTTCAGCTGCCTTCTGAATGTCGCGGCGGTCAACAAACTCTTCGGTTATACCGAGAAGCCCACTTTTTTTGTTCAGAGCTCTTTCAACTTCATCAATTGCTATCCCGCAGATGTTAGTCAGGTAAAATGGAATTGCGGGGTCCATATCGCCGGAGCGGGTTCCCATAACCAGCCCTTCAAGCGGCGTTAGGCCCATTGAGGTATCAAAAGAGCACCCGTTCTTGACGGCGTTTATGCTTGATCCGTTTCCAACATGCGCGACAATGACGTTTGTTTCAAAAGGATCCTTGCCCAGGAGCACTGCTGCCCGCTTGGCTGTGTACAGAAAGGAGGTGCCGTGGAACCCGTAGCGGCGGACGCCGTACTTCTCGTACCAGCTGTAGGGTAAGGCGTACATGTAGGAACTCTGCGGCATGGTCTGGTGCCATGCGGTATCCATAATTGCGCAGTGCGGCACATCTGGCAGCGCAGTGCGCGCGGCCTCAATGCCCATAATATTGGCCGGATTGTGCAAGGGGGCCAGATCCTGAATTTCGCGGAAGGCGGCCAGAACGGAGTCGTCTACGAGAACCGACTTGGAGAACTTCTCACCACCATGCACAACACGGTGGCCAACGGCCTTTACGTCCTCAATTGAGGTTATTGCACCATGGCTTGGGTCAACAATGGCCTCCTGTATGAGCTCAATTGCCACTCGGTGATCCGGGCAATCCTTTTCACGCACAAACTCATCTTTGCCGCTTGTCTTGTGAGTAATGACGGATCCAGGCTGTGTTACGCGTTCTACCATACCGGTAGCGAGAATGCGACGTTCATCCCAGTCGTACAGTTGGTACTTGACCGAGGAACTGCCGCAGTTGAGAGTGAGAATGACCATGACGACCCCCTAGGGAAATGTGCCGCCCTTAGCGGCTGGAATATGTTTACGAGAAGTATTTCGTATTTTTACATAACTCCTACGAAACATCAAGCTTCCTTTTCATCCGTAACGAAAACCGAGTCCGATATATCGGAAGGAATTCACATGATTACGGTTTTTTCTTGCCAAATACCAAAATCGGGCGTAATCTAATGTTAGTAACGCGATGCTGTTTCCGTTTGTTAACGAACAGCAGCTGTCGTGTTTCACAAGAGAGGACATGGCCAGCGGGCCGTGCGTTGCGCTACAGGCGCCAAGGCGTGTGCTCTCAAAAAAACAGGAGGCAAGAGATGAGGAGATTTAAGGTTGTCGCCATGACTTTTATGGTCATTGGCGGGCTTGCACTGGTGGTTGCCGGTTGTGAACCAGCTGCTGACGATGCAGTGGCCGCAACGAATCCCACCGATAATCCGTGGACCGATGGAGTAGACCTCTCCGGAACCGAGGTGGAGATTTTTGGGGCCTTTGTGGATGAGGACGGCCGTCGCTTCCAAGCCAGCATGCGCCCATTCATTGAGCAAACCGGAATTAACGTGATCTATGAGGGCTCCGGTGACTTTGAGTCGCTCATTACCATTCGGGCAGAGGGTGGCGATCCTCCCGATATTGCGGCCTTCCCACAGCCTGGCTTGATGTACGATCTCGCCGACAGCGGACACGTAATGAATCTGTACGACTGGTTTAATCGTGACTACCTGTTGCAGCAGTACGCCGAGAGCTGGCTTGATATAGCCGAGCATGAAGGTGAAATGCTTGGTGTATGGTACCGAACGAGCATCAAGAGTCTGGTGTGGTATCCAAGACCTGAATTTGAGGCGGCTGGATACGAAGTCCCCGAGACCTGGGACGAACTCATTGCACTCTCAGACCAAATGGTAGCCGACGGCCGCACACCGTGGAGTATTGGTATTGAAAGTGCTGGTGCTACCGGTTGGGTAGCTACCGACTGGATTGAAGACATCATGCTGAGAACAGCTCCCCCCGAGGTCTACGATGCCTGGATCATTGGCGAACATCCCTTTGACTCACCTGAAGTACGCCGAGCGGTAGAGATTATGTCCGAGATCTGGATGAATAACGACTACGTACTTGGTGGAACTACCTCTATTCTTACCGTTCCTTTCGGCGACGCTCCCAATGCGTTGTTTAGTGACCCCCCCGCTGCATGGCTCCATCGACAAGCGAGCTTCATTCCGGCATTCTTCCCTGACGGTGTTACTGTAGGTGAGGATGTTGACTTCTTCTACCTTCCGCCTATTGATGCAGAACAGGGAAGCCCGGTTCTCACCGCCGGTGATGTAATGGGAGCCATGGCTGACCGTCCCGAGATTCGAGCGGTAATGCGTTACCTCACCACCGGTGAGTCGACCCGCGCATGGCTTGAGTCCGGCGGATTTGTGTCGCCCCATGAAGACACCCCACTCGCCTGGTATCCGACCGACACCGACCGTCGCTATGCCGAGATCCTTCTGGATGCAGACACAGTCCGATTCGATGCATCGGACATGATGCCGGGTGCCGTTGGTACCGGTAGTTTCTGGACCGGTATGGTTGACTACGTTTCCGGTGACGACCTCGGAAGCGTCTTGCGCAGCATTGACAATAGCTGGCCGCGAGACTAACACAATTGTTTGGACACGCACCTTGGCGTGTCGATTAGGCCTTTGAGCTGTGGCCCCTCCTTGGGGCCGCAGCTTTCTAACTGTAGGTGGGGGAATGAGTAGCGTAGCTAAGAAAGATCGTGCATTCGAAATCTTCGCGGCGACTCCGGCCCGTATTCTTGTTGCATTAATAATCCCGACGATAACCTTCTTCGTACTGCTGTGGAGTTTTAACTTCATGCGGGATTCGCGTGCACCAAGAATAATGGTTGCGATCGTTGCTTTGATTGTGGGAGTTGGTGGTGTTTGGGCATTGTACCTGGCACTTAATCACCTGGTGACGCAGATGCCAATGCGTATACGGGACTCACTACTTCCGTATGTTTTTGTCGGACCGGCCTTGGCGGTGTTGACGGCATATATCGTGTTACCGTCATTACGAACCGTTACTCTGAGTCTCATGAACCGGGCTGGTACCGAGTTTGTTGGGCTCGATAACTACATCTTTGCCTTTACTGATCCATCAATGCTCATCACGCTGCGGAACACCTTTCTGTGGCTCATCATTGTCCCTGCCTTTACCGTTTCTCTTGGTTTGCTCATTGCAGTCCTTGTCGACCGCATGAGCGAAACGGGAGAGAAGGTTGCCAAGACCTTCATTTTTCTTCCCTTGGCTATTTCATTTGTAGGTGCCAGCGTTATCTGGCGTTTCATTTACTTCTATCAACCGCCTGGAATGGCTCAACCCGGTCTGCTCAACGCTATTGTCGTGGCGCTTGGAGGCTCCCCGCAAGGTTGGTTGACCATTCGGCCTTGGAACAATTTCTTTCTCATTGCAATTATGATCTGGTTACAGACTGGATTCGCAATGGTCATATTGTCGGCAGCTGTGAAGGGCGTGCCGGGCGACCTGCTCGATGCTGCCCGCATAGATGGAGCAGGCGAAATTAGAGTTTTCTTCAATGTGATTATTCCCTATGTAAGCGGAACCATCTTGACGGTTACTACCACTATTCTCATTCTGGTGCTAAAGATTTTTGACGTGGTATTTGTCATGACGAGCGGCCAGTTTCAAACGGGAGTGGTTGCCTTTCGAATGTATCAGGAAGCCTTCATTTTCCGACACTTCGGGCGAGGTGCGGCCTTGGCGACCTTGCTTTTCATAGGTGTGTTACCAATCATGATTCGGAACATGAAATCCATGAAGGAGCGGAGGTAAGCCATGAGTACATCAGTTTCCAATACCGCTGCCGCCCCACTCACAATGCAGCAGAAAAGAATCCGGGCAATCCTGGCGGGCATTCCGGTTCGTCTTACCGTGCTCATATTGGTCGTCATCTGGACCGTACCTACCTTAGGGCTTCTGGTGAGCTCCTTCCGACCGGCGGCCGCGATACGCAATACCGGCTGGTGGACGGCGCTATTCGCACCATTTACCGCAGACTGGACGCTTGCCAACTACATTCAGGTTATTGGTGCCGACCGCATGGGACTTGCATTCAGCAACAGCTTGCTCATTACCATCCCAGCAACCGTGATTCCCATTACTATCGCGGCCTTTGCCGCATTTGCTCTGGCCTGGATGGAGTTCCCCGGGCGGAAGTTCGCTTTTGTTATTGTCGTTGGGCTCATGGTTGTACCGCTGCAAATGTCTCTCATTCCGGTTCTTCGCGTTTATACTGACCTGCGTCTCAACGGTACGTATCTGGGAATGTGGTTAGCGCATACCGGATTTGGGCTTCCTCTGGCGACCTATTTGCTCTATGGGTACATATCCTCTATCCCAAAGGAAATTCTGGAGTCAGCTCATGCGGACGGAGCAAGTCCCATGCTCACCTTCACAAGGCTTATTATGCCTTTGTCGGTACCGGCGGTCGCATCTTTTGCTATCTTCCAGTTTCTGTGGGTCTGGAACGACCTGCTGGTAGCCTTGGTATTCCTTGGAACACGATCGGCTAATGTAATTGTCACTACACGCCTTGCTGAGCTTGTCGGGTCGCGTGGGCAGGACTGGCACGTCCTGACGGCGGGAGCCTTCTTGACCATCATTGTGCCGCTCATTGTCTTTCTGTCGCTTCAACGATTCTTTGTACGCGGTATGATGGCGGGTTCGGTTAAGGGTTAAACGCATTAAGTGGCAACTCAGGGTGTCGAGGGTGGCGCAGCGGTTTCAAGCCGCGGCGCCTTCTCGCAACCAGGCAAGGTCGACCAACAAGGCCAAACAACAAGGAAGAACAACATGAAACCTAGGCGGGTTTCGGCTCAAGACGTCGCCGAGCGAGCTGGCGTTTCTCGAACTACGGTGTCCTTTGTCCTTAACAACAGCCCGGGGAAGAGCATAACCGAGGAAACCCGGCGACGCGTTCTACGCGCTGCCGATGAACTTGGTTATATGCCGAATCAAGACGCGCGACGGCTCGCATTGGTCCGTTCCAGCGCAATTGGTGTGTTCATTACCCACTCACAGTATGTGTACAGCGATGTCTTCATAAGTCGCGTTGTCGAGGGGATGTCGCAGGCGGTAAATAAGAATCGCATTCAACTTGTCATACAGCCTCTTCGTTTTGAGGAACACGGATATCTGCGATTGGTAGAAGAGTCCGGAGTCCAAGGGGTTATCCTTATCAACACCCGGGAGAAAGATCCTGGGGTAGCCGAGCTGTGCAGCCATGGAGTTCCCGCCGTTTCTATAGACTTCATGGAGGACTCGCTCGTTGACCAGGTGTATGTGGACAACCGTGGAGCGGCGCGCGAGATCGTCAAGCTGGTTCTGGACTGGGGTCATAGTGATGTTGCCATGATCACCCATGCTCCGTTGGAGTTCTCGGCATCTCGTCGGCGCTTTGAGGGTTATCGGGATGCGCTTGCAGAGTATGGAATGGGCATCAATGAGGCATGGGTTCATTATGGGAGCTTCTCTGAGGACAGCGGTTATCGGGCAATGAGCGCGCTTCTGCGTCATGAGCCGAGACCCACAGCTGTATTTGCCGGGAACGACATGATCGCCTATGGCGCGCTCATGGCTTGTCGCGATATTGGTGTTGCGGTGCCGGACGACATCTCTATCGTGGGCTTTGACGACGACTATCTCTCGCGGTACACCGACCCACCGTTGACTACCATGGCCTTACCCGCTGCCGGGCTGGGCTCCGAGGCAGTTAACCTGCTCATACGGCGTATTCAGGCAGGCCGCGACGCCGAGCCAGGAAGCGAGTACCTGCCCTCGCAGCGCATTGTACTGCCTACCCATATCTCCATTCGGGGCAGCTGCAAGCGAATGAAGGAAGCTGGCCCGGAAAACTAAGGAAAATCTCCTATCCACGAATCAGGAGGAGCAAAAAGCCTGTAGTAGAGTGTAGATGAACACTCGAATGGGCTTTGGTGTGCTTCTATGGTGCGTGCTTGTGAGTGGCGCAGCGTGGGCGGGTACCTCACGGCTGGACGGGGTGCAGCCCGGTCTTCTCACCGGTACGCAGGTTGAAGTTGGCGCCCGTAGTTACGATCTTGAAACTCAACTCCTGCGACTCATGATCGGGTTGGAAGGTGGAACGCGTTTGTATCTGCATCTGGCCGACGAGGAGCGTACAAGGCCCATTGTTGGAATCTCTGCCAAGAACCTGCGGGCCGGGCCGGTGCTGCTGAGCGGTCTCCACCGCGCGCTTCGTTCACCGACCGGGCATGGCCCCGGCTCAAGTGTCTGGAACGAGACTACCGAGCTGCGGTCAGATTTCTCCTTTGAGCCAACAAGCCGTCGCGGTCTTGAGCTTGGCTTCCAGTCGTCGCCACGAAGCGCGGGAGCGCTCACCCGGGTAGGAGTGTACGCCCTTGAGGAGGGGCAGGGAGTTCCAGGGAGTGGTGTGTCCTTGGGACATGAGTCCGGCCCGTACACGTTCGAGGTTCTCACTGGCCTGGTTCGCCCGGTGCCTGGCACAACATCCGACGACTGGTTCCTCCGCCGCCGAGATTATCCGGGAGGGTATCTTGCGCATTCGGCATTGAGCGCTGCAGTAACAACCGGGGTGCTTGACCTACGGTCTGCAGGAGGCTTGAGCTACGGCCCGCTCGTGCGTTCCGGAGGCTGGGGCCGTGTCCTGGTGAGCATAGAGGGGCAAGCGGCCATCCTCCGGTTGTTGGGAGCAGTGAGTAGCTCGGACTACCGGGCTCCCGATGGTAGAGTGCCGACCTTGAGACGTTACACCGATGTGTCTCTACGCATACCCGGTGAAGGATCATTCTGGGTGTCCGGGGGCATAGCATCACGCTCTGGCCAGGTTCCTTTCTCGGTGCATGAGAGAGCCATACACCGGCGAGAGTTCCGCCTTGGCCTTGATTATGAAGGGCGGCAACTTGGTCTTGGCATTACCGCTACAGGCGAGAACCTACGCGACCGCAACGACGAAAGAACTCGAGATGAGAGCCTGACTACCCGAATTGCATCTGGGGCTCTTCGCGGTGATGGGCTCCGGGCAGTAGCGGAGCATCAGATTACAAGGCGGCTGACAGCAGAGGACGTGGTGTCCGGATATCTTACGGTGAGCAGACTCGGCCTCCGGTACAGAGTGCATGCGGTGCGACTTGAGCTTGATGCAGCTCATAGGAAAGAGCAGGTTGAGCGTTTCACGGTACGCGGTGCAAGCTATGTCTCCTACGGGGACTGGAGTTTCAATCTCATTCTATCAAGCGACATGAACCCGATGTCTGAGTCGGAGATTGAGCAAGACTGGAGTGCGCGACTGGAGCTGCGGCGAGTATTTTACATTCGCTAGGAGGTGTGCGCGGGATTGCCTGTTCTATACGACCTCGTGTTTACCGTTCCAGTCACCGACGTACAGAACCTCCCGTTCAAGTTCGAGCCCGAGTCGCTTGTGCACTGTGTCACGCACACTTTCAATCAGGGTGCGAATGTCCTCGGCAGTCGCCGTTCCGGTATTGATAATAATGTTTGCGTGTTCCGGGGATATTTGGGCGCCTCCGACCCGGAGCCCCCGAAGGCCCAGGCTGTCAATGAGTTTGCCGCTAGGGGCGCCATAGTCATGATTGTTCTTGAATACAGAGCCAGCCGAGGGGGCTCGAAAATGGCCTTTCGCCTCGCGGTCTGCGCGATACTCCTGCATGCGGAGATGGAGTACTTTGGGATCGGTTGGAATCAAATGGAACCGTGCCTGCAGCATGACACAGGCGCGGTGTTGAAACGGCGACCGTTTGTACGCGAAGTCACTGGGGTGCATGGTGTACAGCTGCGTCTCGCCGGTCTCGTCTAGGTAAACCACGGATACGAGGCTGTCCGATATTGAGCCGCCGTAGCACCGAGCGTTCATCCAGACCGCCCCGCCAACCGTCCCCGGCATGGCGTACAGGAACTCAATTCCGCCAAGCCCATACTCGGCCGCAATTTCTGTCGCACGGCTCATTGACAGCCCGGTGCCGAACTTCACGAACTCCCCGTCTCGTTCCACGGAATCAAGACCAGCGGTGGAGATGACCAGAGCCGGTACGCCTTTATCCGACACCAGGATATTGGCTCCTCCTCCAAGAACGAAGTAAGGGAGCCTCTCCGACAGTGCGGTCTGTAACACCAGCTGCATCTCCGAGACGGTAGAAGGCTCGGCAAAGACTGCCGCAGGCCCCCCAACCTCAAAGGTGGTCAGCGGGGCAAGAGGGTAGTCGAATTCAATTGTGCCAGCAATATTGATTCTTTGAAAGATTTCTCGTAGCCTATTCACCACGCCATGATACCGGATAAGTCCAGTGCGGGCCAAGCGCTTAGGCCTTTTTTGCCGTACATCGGTCCAATAGGAGTTAACACATGAAAATCCGCCTCTACAACACGCTAGGACGAGAACTCCAGGTATTCGAACCGCTGGAAGCAGGTACCGCGCGCATGTATGCATGTGGACCGACTGTGTACAACTATGCCCACATTGGAAATTTGAGAACCTATGTTTTCGAGGACCTTCTGCGGCGCACCTTTATCTACTTCGGTTACAAAGTAGAGCACGTTATGAATGTAACCGACGTAGGCCACTTGACCGACGATGGCGACGAGGGCGAAGACAAGATGATAAAGAGCGCACGCGAGCAGGGCAAGTCGGTATGGGATATTGCCAATTTCTTCGCCGATGCCTTTTTCCAGGATCTTGCGAAACTCAAGGTCGAAATGCCGGAGGTGGTTTGCAAGGCAACTGACCACATTGCCGACATGATTGACCTAATTCGACGCCTAGAAGAACGCGGCTATACCTACTTGGCCGGGGGGAATCTCTACTTCGATGTCGGAAAGTTTCAGAGATATGGAGAACTTGCGTTGCTCGACAGAGCTAAACTGCAGGCTGGCGCGCGCGTGGAGGTGGATGAGAACAAGCGGAACCCTCAGGATTTCGTTTTGTGGTTCACCAAGTCCAAGTTCGACCAGCAGGCGATGCTGTGGGACTCACCCTGGGGCAGAGGCTATCCGGGCTGGCACATAGAGTGCAGTGCCATGAGCATGCGTTATCTTGGTGATCAGTTCGATATACATCTTGGTGGTGTTGACCACATTCCGGTGCACCACACAAACGAAATTGCGCAGTCCGAGGCTGCGACGGGAAAGCCCTGGGTACGCTACTGGGTACATGGTGAGTTCCTGGTTATGACAGGCGGAAAGATGTCCAAATCGGCTGGCGGCTTCATCACCCTCGAAAGCCTTGAGGAGATGGGCTATCATCCGCTCGATTACCGTTATTTTTGTCTTGGTGGCCACTATCGTACACAGTTGCAGTTCACCGAGGACTCCCTGAATGCGGCTCGCGCTGCGCGGCGCAATCTTCTGGACCGGGTTGATCGAGTGCGGACCGAAGCGGCTCGAAATGGCGCATCATTAGGCGAAACCGCTGCAGATGAGCTGGGAGATGCTGCCCAGGCTCACCTGCGAGCTTTTGAGGCGGCGGTTGCCGAGGACCTCAACATTCCTAAGGCACTTGCCGAGCTGTGGCAAAGCCTGAAGGACGACTCGGTTACCGCGCAGGAGCGACTTGAGCTCGCTCGGCGAATGGACCGGATCCTCGCCATAGGCATTACGGCAACCGCGGAAGGTATCTCTGAGGCTGACGCGCCCCATGACGATGCAGCCGAGATAGAGCAACTGATAGCCGAGCGGAACGAGGCTCGCAGTGCACGGAATTTTGGCCGAGCCGACGAAATACGAAGCTACCTGAAAGAGAAGGGTGTGGTGCTTGAGGACGGGCCTGAAGGCACGCGTTGGAAACGTGGGTAAAATGGCTGATTTGGCTGTAACCTCAGCTCACGAGCGTTGTTTCTAGGATGAGTCGGAAGAGAAGTACCGAACAACAGTTCCGGCACATATACGACGATGTCTTTCCCGTCATTGTACGCATTGTATATCGGGTATGCGGCAGTGCCGAGGTGGCTGAGGAGTTATGCCACGAGGCCTTTATCAGATACATCGACAACGCACATCGCATTCCCGACGAGCAACAAGCGCGTTATTGGCTCATTCGTGTGGCCAAGAACCTCGCATTCAATCACGAGAAGCGCAAAGGGCGGGAGGCCCGCGCCTTTCGCAAAGTCTTTCAACAAAGCCCTACATCTCACGAAGACACCGGAGAGCGGAGATATCTCAGACAGGAGACGGTCAGCCGCGTTTCCCTGGCTCTCGCGCAACTACCCGAAAAACTCCGCGAAGTACTGGTTATGAAGGAATTTGGAGACTTGAGTTATCGCGAGATTGCGGAAGTACTCAAGATAACCGAAAACAACGCCAAGGTGCGTGTTCACAGAGCCCGAGAAAAGCTCGCGCTCATTCTTGAGGAAGAGAATCCACATGTTTAGCAAAGACCGAGATTCCATATTACAACAGGCAACACCGAGCACCGATACCACGGACCAAGTGGAGACCTTCCTGAAGTCCGAAGCGATCCCCGACTTTGCCGATGCCGCTGAACGAGTGTGGCACCGTTTGGAGCTACGGGGCTTTGACCCGCTGCGTCCCAAAGCACGAGTGCTCAGCCCCGAACGTGTCTTCAGCGCGTTTGGAGGTTCAGGGCCGGGCATTGCTGCAGCCGCAGTTCTCGTTGTAGTCATTGGTGCAACACTTCTGATCATGAATGGTACAAGCGGCCTCAACGAGGCATTGCACACCGGGACGCTTGTCGACGAAGGCGAAACCCATGCGGCGGCTGCGCTGTCGGTCGATGACATACTGCGGATGCTGGCAGAAGGCCGTGAGGCGCCGCCTGTGAGCATACAAATACCGCATTCCGGTCCATTTGAAATGCGCGGGGCTCCTGCAATTCGTGTTGGTACCGAGAGCTTTTCGGTACCATCACGAGCCTTAGAACCAGGAAACAACCAGGACTACAATTAATGCCGAAGCGAGTATATGCGCTCCTCAGCTGCGTGATAGTGGCTCTGGTGTTGTTGACGGGTACACCTGTCTATATAGGTGCTCAAGCGCTCGAGCAGGACGAAATTGAGACGCTGCTTGAGGAGCTTAAGCAGCATGCACTCACCCTTAATATTGACGCGAGAATCCGAGGGGCGGAGGACACCACCGTCTGGAACATGGAACTCTCACGTGTTACAATCTCCGGTAAGGCGGTGCGGGTGCGACTCGAAGGTGAGAACATCACTGTTGAGGCGGTTTTCACTCCGTATCGCGCCGGGGGAGATAGTCTACTCCTACTGGCCGAGGGAACCACCTGGGTTGATGATGGGCAGGCTACAAATAAGGCGACGACCTTTCAGAGCTTGCCACTTCAACTGGGAGAGTCGGTCTTCTTCTATCCGCTCGGTGATGAGCCGCTGCATGTAGATATTGAGATCGATCGAGTCGTCTTGAATCTTGAGCTTGAGATTCAAGTCGTGCCCTACAGCGAAGACTCCAGCAACTAATAGAGATGGCTTCATCGAATGCTAGCATTACTCGACGTCGGACGTGCCAGGGTACTCATTCCCTTCCTTGTATTCCTCCTCCTGATCGGCGTGCTATACACCAGCGTGACGCTTTCATCTCGGCAGCCCCTCATAGAGACCGTCACTCCGACCCGCGCTACGGTCGGAGAAACCGTAACAATTCAGGGGCGCCATTTCGGCCATGCCCGTGCGGAAGGCCGTGTCCGAATTGGCGGCCGTTATCTACCCAATGCTGCATACATCTCCTGGTCGGACGACGAGATCCGGTTCAGGCTTCCTCATGAGATTGGGTCTGGGCTGCTCTATGTCTCAACAGCACATGGCTTAAGCGCTGGAGTGCTGTTTACGAATCGCCAGGATATTCCTCGTGTTGAGGAGCCTGCTGCAGAGAACCCAAGTGCTCCTTTCATAGCTCATCAAGAGTCTCTCGAGGCCCGCATCGGGGAGCTCCTTGTTCTGCGGGGAAGACGCTTTGGCCATGTGCGTTCTGGTGGCGAGGTTGTCTTTCAGTACATAGGGCCGGAAGGCAGGCAGGAACGGAGCGCTGGAACAGACGACGCGAACTACGAGCTCTGGACCGACCGTGAGATACATGTTCGGGTACCCGATGGAGTTGGTGACGGCGCGGTTCTGGTGTTGACCGACCGAGGCAGAAGTCAGCCGCTTGGGCTGTCGGTGCTTCGGCCTGTGGGCGAGAAACATTTTGACGAGCCCATGCAGCATAGCTTCACGCAAAGGCTTCTCCTCTCTCATGCTACAACTCGTCCCGACATGGGTGACACAAATACGCTGTTCATTTACCTGTCACATCCAGTTGCGGAGTCTTCTCAGAGCGTTGAGTTGCTCCACGACAGTCACGAACCACATGCAACGTATTCGGACATGACGGTACTTCGTTTTGACAATCTTACGCCCACTGACAACCATATAATAGAGCGTGAGTTTGAGGTAATGCGGCATCCGGTTCGGACCGATATCCGCACCGCAAGCGTGCCCTTTCAATACCGAATGCCAGCAAGATTTCTGAGTGAGTATCGATCCGCAGATCAGTTTGTTCCCAGCGGCTCCGAGACGATTCTCGCCGCAGCACGGGCAGCGGTAGGGAATCAAAGGAATCCGCATCTCAGAGCTAGACTGCTCTTGACGGCGTTAGGGAACCGAATGAGCTTTGACGAAACGCAGGGCGGTGTGTCAGGCAATGACGCGGTAGAGCGGTGGGAACAGCGACTCGGAAACTCGTTTGTGTATGCATCGTTGTACACGGCCTTGCTTCGGGCTTCCGACATCCCATCTCGAATGATTGCAGGATTTCTGGTGCTCGATAATGGTGAGACCTTGCGACATTTCTGGGTAGAGTACTACCTCCAGGACTTCGGTTGGGTTCCGGTGGATCCTGCGCTGGCCGATGGGTACCGACCAGATGGCTTCAGCCTGGAGGCCACCGGCGATCAGGCTGCAACCGAGTACTACTTTGGAAACCTGGACGGCAGGCGAGTTGCCTTTTCCAACGGTCTGGTTCGCCGCAGGCCTCGGCGACCTGATTCCCAGCTGGAACCCGCCAGGGAAGGTCAGTTGTATGCTCTCCAGACTGTGTTTGAGGAACGGGTGGGTAACCTGACTGGGTACATTCTGCGGAGACCTGCCATCGAGGTGCGCCGATAGCGTGTCTGCTGGGCATCTGCCTTCCTTGACAGGCTATACCTCATTTCCTATCCTATGTTTCGTTTGTTCAACTCCGTTCGTTATTCCGAGCGTGGTCCCCGCATTAGCTACAAAGGAGGTCCTTCGTGGACAGTATTCGATCAGTGGATCCAGAAATTGCAGATGTAATTGAGCGTGAAACTACCCGCCAACATGAGAAACTTGAGCTTATAGCGTCCGAGAACTTCACCAGCCCGGCAGTGCTTGCTGCAGCAGGGAGCTGCCTGACCAATAAGTACGCTGAAGGCTATCCGGGTAAGCGCTACTACGGTGGATGTGAATACGTAGATCAGGCAGAAGAACTTGCTCGGGAGCGCGCTAAGCGGCTCTTCTCGTGCGAGTATGCCAATGTACAGCCACACTCTGGCAGCAGTGCCAATATGGCGGTGTATCACACCGTTCTGAATCCCGGCGACACCATTCTTGGGATGAATCTGGCCCACGGAGGGCATCTCACCCATGGCGCAAAGGTTAACTTTTCTGGAAAGCTATTCAATGTAGTGAGTTATGGTGTTTCAAAAGAGTCCGAAACCATAGACTACGATGAGCTCGCGGCGGTGGCAAAGAGTGCAAAGCCACGTCTTATTATTGCTGGAGCCTCGGCATATCCGCGTGTTATCGACTTTCAGCGCTTTCGAGAGGTTGCCGACAGTGTCGGTGCGCTGCTTATGACCGATATGGCGCACATAGCTGGACTGGTTGCCGCCGGAATACATCCGAGTCCAGTTCAATACTCGGATTTTGTGACCAGTACCACGCACAAAACCCTGCGCGGCCCTCGCGGAGGACTCATACTTATAGGTAAGGATCGTGAGAACGATTTCGGAGCCACGGCGCCGAAGTCGGGTCGGACTAAGATGTTCTCGGAACTCGTCGACTCCATGGTTATGCCGGGAATACAGGGCGGGCCACTCATGCACATCATAGCGGCAAAGGCTATTGCGTTCCATGAGGCCTTACAACCTCGTTTTGCTGAGTATCAACGAAGCGTCGTGAAGAACGCATCGCGGCTCGCCAGCGTATTAGGTGAAGGCGGTGCTCGAGTTGTGTCGGGAGGTACCGATAATCATCTTATGTTGGTGGATGTAACGCCCTTTGGATTGACCGGCAAAGAAGCCGAGATTATGCTCGATGAGGCCAACATCACCGTGAACAAGAATGGAATTCCATTTGACCAACAGAGTCCGCTGGTAACTTCCGGTATTCGCATAGGCACGCCAGCAATGACCACCCGTGGCATGGGTGTGAGCGAGATGGAAGTTATTGGAAGACTCATTCTAGACGCTCTCAAGAGCAAGGGTGCCGAGGATGCCGTTCAGCGTGTAAAGAACGAAGTCCTGGACCTGTGTCGTGAGTTTCCGCTGTACAGCTAATGCTTCTATCGGGCTTTCCGAAGATTGACAAATAGCTCCAGCGGTTCGTATACTGAGGCTACCGAAGGAGCCGGCGGAAGTTAATATGACCACTTCTTTACAACTGACGATGGTGCGTTTCAACAAAGGCGCATATATCATTGTCGAGGGCAAACAGAACGCCGACCACTTCTATATCATTCGTGCCGGAAAGGTCCGAGTGAGCAAAGAGGTGGAAGTCGTTGAGGAAGAGGGTGGGAACACTCTCGGACCCGGCGACTTTTTTGGTGTTGTTGCAACCATGTCGGCTCACAGCCACATTGAAACCGCACAAGCCCTTACAGATGTCGAACTGATCTCGGTCCATCGTGACAATTATGGGCAGCTCATAGAAAAGAACACCCCGGTAGCCATGAAGATTATCGAGGGTTTCTCTCGTCGCATGC
Organism: Spirochaetales bacterium; assembly: GCA_007127105.1. GTDB lineage: Bacteria > Spirochaetota > Spirochaetia > DSM-27196 > SLAA01 > SLAA01. The sequence goes on from SLAA01000153.1 coordinate 28,954, forward strand.
GCTACCTAGACGAGGCGCTTGCACGGCTGACGCTTAAGGAGCGCACCGAGCCTGACGCTGAGCATCTTTACCACATTGCCGAGTACTATGCGCGACAGAGCCAGTATAACCAGGCCTATTACGCATATTACCAGTATCTCAAGCACTGCCCGAGTGGAGCTCACATAGACCATGCCAAAGAGCGGCTTGCAAAGATTGAAGCCTACGCTCAAGCCGTATACCTTGACGGCAACGACGAAGTTTTTACCCGTGTGTATCCCAAAGATACCATGATTTTCTCCGAGACCATGCCTGGCAAGGAACTCTACATTATTCAGAAGGGCAGCGTCAAAATTACCAAAATTGTTAACGAGAACGAAGTACTCTTAGCGGTACTCAAGCCCGGTGATATCTTTGGCGAAATGGCGCTCATTGAGAATAAGCCACGTTCGGCCTCGGCAATTGCCTTTGAGGATGCCACCCTTCTGGCCGTGAACAAAGAGAACTTTGCGCGCATGGTTAAGTCGCAACCTCAGATCATTGCACGACTCACTACACTGCTCGCTGAGCGGATCTGGTTTATCTACAAACAACTTGCAAATACCTTGCTCGACGACAAGGTAGGCCGCATGTACGACGCCCTCCTCATTCAGCTTGAAAAGCAGCGGGTCACTATTAAGCCTGGCGAGTCCTTCACCTTTGAGTTTGGCCCTAAAGAGCTCATCAACATGGTGGGGCTCCCCATTGCCGAGGGAAACCGCTACCTGCGGGAACTGCTGAAGAACACCAAGATCAAGTCGGTAAACAACCGGATAGTGACCACGGATGTCGAGGAAGTTGAAAAACAAGCAAAGTACCACCGGAAAATGCAGAAAATAGCCAAGTCACGGGCGAATCAGCGTAAGTGACCCCCCTGAGCCCTTGCGTCTAACGCAGTAAGGAGGCACCCCATGGATCTCCAACTCAAAGGCAAAGTAATTCTTGTAGCAGCCTCGAGCAGCGGGCTTGGATACGGCATTGCGGAGCAGGCCGCTGCCGAAGGTGCAACAGTTTACATAGGAAGTCGGCGAGCCGCCGCGGTTGCGGAAGCTGCCGAGCGTATTGCTGCAAGCACCGGCAACAAACCCTATGGGGGTGTGCTTGATGCGACTGACCCCAGCTCGATTAAGGCCTGGGTTCAGGGCGCTCTTGATCATTCCGGGCGCATTGACGGTCTGTTGGTGAATGCTGGAGGCCCCCCGGCTGGCGGCTTTGATGAGTTTGACGATGATGCCTGGCAGGGCGCCTTTGAGCTGACCCTCATGAGTTCGGTACGTATGATTCGAGCGGTTTTACCGCACATGAAGAAGCAACGCTCCGGTTCCATTCTTACCATTACCTCATCATCTGTAAAAGAACCAATCCGCATCCTATTACTCTCCAACGTTATGCGCTCTGGTGTCACAAGCCTGGTGAAGAGTTTGTCCTTTGAACTCGCTGAGCAGGGAATCCGCATTAACAATATCGTTCCGGGTCGAGTTGACACCGCACGGGTCAAAAAACTGGATACCGTTGCTGCGGAGCAAAGTGGGTGCAGCTATGAAGATGCACGCATGCGACAGGAGAAGGCTATTCCTATGGGCCGTTACGGACGGACAGATGAGTTTGGGCGGGCGGCGGTGTTTCTGCTTTCCGAGGCTGCAAGCTATATTACCGGTGAAACCATGATTGTGGACGGCGGAATGATGCGGACGGTGTGGTAGCCGCGCTCTTCCGCCTACTTCCTTGTAGACGCCTTGATAATTTCTAGTGCACGTTCCAATGTCATATTCTCAATACTCTCGGTATCGCGCTCATTCTCCGGGAGCCCAACATTCTTCGTCCCCACTTTTATGTATGGTCCATACTTGCCGTCATAGACCGCAATTTTTCGGTTTTTGCCGGTGGGTTCGGTACCAAGATCTTTCAGCACTTTCGAACGTCCCCCGCGGCCTTTCTTCTCCTCGGACAGCAACTCGAGGGCACGATCAAGATCTACGCTGTAGACATCGTCCTCTTTCTTGAGTGAACGATACTCCCCGTCGCACATGACGTAGGGACCGAAACGTCCCGCGGCCGCGACCACCTCTTTTCCCGACTCGGGGTGCAACCCGAGCGTGCGTGGTAGGCTGAGTAAGCGCAAAGCTTGTTCGAGGGTGATTTCTCGAGGGTTGAGTTCTTTGGGAACACTTGCGCGTTTAGGCTTGGGATCTTCGTCGGACTTGTCACCCAGCTGCACGTAGGGTCCGTAACGCCCGACCAGGCAGTAGACTGGGAGTTCGGTCTCAGGATCATGGCCAATGGGACTCGGTCCGTTTTTCTGAAGCTCAATCAGATCCTGAATGTCTTGTTCTGTTAGGTCAGCAGGGGCAATTTCCTCAGGGATAGAGGCGTGAACAGCTTCCCCTTCCGTATCATTGTGGACGATGTAGGGGCCAAATCGGCCAATCTTGACCTCGGTGCCGTTGTTGAGCTGTGGTAGTCGGATTGTGCGTGAGTCTTCTGGTTTGATCTTGCTCTCGCGGTGCTCAACCGTTGACTTAAGGCCGTCTTCTCCAAGGTAGAACTCACGCAGATACTCAAGATAGTCGCGTTCACCCACCGCAATCTCATCTAAGGCTGTCTCCATGTCGGAGGTGAAACCGTACTTAATGAGGTACTCAAAGTGGTTCTCCAGAAGCTGGGTCACGCCCATGCCGGTGTAGGTGGGAACAAGTTGCGTTCCCTGTTTGCGGATGTAACCTCGTTCAAGAATTGTGCTTATGATACCGGCATAGGTAGAAGGACGCCCAATGCCCTCCTTCTCAAGCCGTTGAACCAGCGATGCCTCGGTGTAGCGCGGTGGCGCCTTGGTCTCATGCGGCAAAGGTATGAGGCTGTTGGGTGAGAGTGTATCTCCTTCGCGTAACTCCGGAAGCAGTACCTCGCGGTCCTCTATGGCGGCCTCAGGGTCGTCCGAGCCTTCTACATAGACACGCAGAAAGCCCGGGAAGAGAATGCGCGTGCCGTTAGCCGTAAATGTGCAGTCGCCTGCCTGTATGCGCACATTGAGCGAGGACTTCTTGGCTTCAGCCATTTGTGAGGCCATGGTACGCTTCCAGATGAGTTCGTACAGTGCCTTCTCTTTACCTTCAAGTCCGGTTTCATCAGGTCGCCGGAACTCAGATCCTGCAGGACGGATAGCCTCGTGAGCCTCCTGCGCGGAACCTGACTTGGAGCTGAACTGCCGCGGCTCGGGAGAGAGATATTCCTTACCATAGTCGCGCTCAACTCCGGCACGTGCCGCAGCAATGGCCTCAGAGGACAGCTGAGGGCTGTCAGTACGCATGTAGGTGATAAGCCCCTCTTCGTAGAGCCTTTGGGCAGTACGCATGGCTTCACGGGCCGTCAGGCCCAGTTTGCGGTTAGCTTCCTGTTGCAGTGTGGATGTAATGAATGGGGCCGCGGGGCGCGAGACCGACTGCTTTTCGGTTACTGCATCGACGCCCCAGTCCACGGACCTTAGTTGTTCAGTAAGTCGTTTTGTCTCGGCTTCGTCCAAGACTCGTACATCGCGACCCTCAATAACCTTTCCGGTCGACTCGTCAAAATCCTTGCCGCCGGCTACTCGGGTTCCGGCTACGGCGGTGAGGCGTGCCTCGAAAGTACCATTTCTAGGTGATGTGTCGTCAGCCCCGGCGCCAGTACCCGCGCTTGACTTTCTGAGTTCAGCCTTGAGATCCCAGTACTCCGCCTTCCGGAAACGAATGCGCTCGCGTTCGCGCTCGACTATCATGCGGAGTCCGGGTGACTGCACGCGTCCTGCCGAAAGACCATAGGCAATTTTTTTCCAGATGAGTGGGGAGAGCGTATAGCCATAGAGGCGGTCAAGAATGCGGCGCGTTTCCTGCGCCTTTACAAGCTGCATATCTATGTCGCGAGGATTCTGAATTGCTTCCTCAATTGCGTTACGCGTGATCTCATGGAAAACCATGCGTTTGACCGGGACCTTGGGCTTGAGCAGCTGCACCAAATGCCAGGAAATGCTTTCACCCTCGCGGTCTTCATCCGTTGCAAGATAGACAGAACCGGCTTCCTTCATTTTACGGCGGAGCTCGGTTATGATCTTGGACTTACCTTTTGGCGTGATATAGAGCGGCTTGAAGTCGTCTTCTACATTAATTCCAAGCCGAGCCCAGTCCTCACCCTTTACACTCTTGGGAATGTCGGATGCGCTCTGGGGGAGATCTCGCACGTGCCCAATGCTTGCCTCTACCTCGAAGTTCTTGGGGAGGAAGCGCCGAATGGTTCGCGCCTTGGTTGGTGACTCAACAATAACTAGTACTTTGTCGTTCATAGCTTTCCGGAACGCATTGTGCTGAGTGCTTAGATTGATGTCAAGGGCGAAATCTGCTACCATTTCCGGAAACCGCGCAAAGAGGAGCTCTGAATCATGTTATCTGAGGCAAGCGGCGCGGCCGCACTACGTGCAGTCGAGTTGGAAAAAACCTTTAACCCTCGTGAGTTCGAGGATCGCATATACGCGTTCTGGACCGACGGAGAGTATTTTTCTCCGTCCGAGGACAGTTCCGCGACCGATGGAGGGGAGGGCGAGAGACCCTTTGTCATTGTCATTCCACCACCGAACGTGACTGGCGTGTTGCACCTGGGTCACGGTCTGAATAACTCGATACAGGATATTCTTGTCCGCTACTATCGCATGATGGGAGTTTCCACCCTCTGGGTGCCGGGAACTGACCATGCGGGAATTGCTACCCAGAACGTGGTTGAACGAAAACTCCGCGCCGAAGGAAGATCCCGTGAGGAAATGGGGCGTGAGGCGTTCGTTGAGGAGACCGAGAAGGTCTCTGAGGATCACAAGTCCACCATTCGCCGCCAGTTGCAAAAAATTGGCGCGTCGTGTGACTGGAGTCGTGAAAGGTTCACCTTGGATGAAGGGTTGTCCCGGGCGGTGCGCGAAGCCTTTGTTGGGCTCTACGAGCGTGGGCTCATTTATCGGGGCAGCTACCTGGTTAACTGGTGCACCTCGTGCGGAACCGCAATTTCGGACGACGAGGTCGAGCACAAAGAGATTAATGGTGCGATCTATCACTACAGCTATCCACTGAGCGACGGCAGCGGCAGTATCGTAGTGGCGACTACCCGTCCCGAGACAATGCTCGGTGATACAGCGGTAGCGGTACATCCAGAGGATGAACGGTATCTGCATTTGGTCGGCAAGGAAGTAGACCTGCCGTTAACCGGACGCCGTATTCCCATTGTGGCCGACACCTATGTGGACCGCGAGTTTGGCTCGGGTGCAGTGAAGGTGACACCAGCTCATGACATTAATGACCGTGAGATTGGTTTGCGGCATGACCTGGAGGTAATCAACATTCTGAACCCCGACGGCAGCCTGGCCGACACCGTGCCGGAGCGCTACCGCGGAAAGACCGTCAAGGAAGCGCGCCGACTTGTTGTGGAGGACCTTAAGGAAGCCGGGGTGTATCTCCACGACGAGCATCACACCCATCAAGTGGGCCACTGTTATCGCTGTAACACCGCCGTTGAACCCTACCTGTCCGAGCAGTGGTTTGTGAAAATGCGCCCACTTGCCGACAAGGCCCTGGCTGCAGCAGAGAAGGGCGAGATTGAGTTTTTCCCTGGGCGCTGGGTGAACACCTACAGCCACTGGATGCGTGAGATCCGCGACTGGTGCATCTCACGCCAGTTGTGGTGGGGACACCGAATTCCGGTCTGGTACTGCAGTGACTGCGGCAAAATGACGGTGAAGCGGGAAGACCCCACCGTGTGTGAACATTGCGGTGGCGCGCATATTCGGCAGGATGAAGATGTACTTGACACCTGGTTCTCCTCCGGACTGTGGCCTTTCTCAACCCTCGGCTGGCCGGACAAAACCCCGGATCTGGGGCGTTTCTTCCCAACCACAACCCTGGTTACCGGATACGACATCATCTTTTTTTGGGTAGCCCGGATGGTGATGATGAGCCTGGAGTTCATGGGGCAGGTGCCGTTCCGCGACATCTACATAACCAGTCTGGTTCGTGACAAGAACGGACGCAAGATGTCCAAGTCACTGGGGAACGGAATTGACCCGCTTGAGGTCGTGGACGAGTACGGCGCAGATGCCTTGAAGTTCACCCTGGCCTTCCTTTCCGCACAGGGACAGGACATTCCGCTGGACAAGAACACCTTTGCCATTGGCTCCAAGTTCGCGAACAAGATATGGAACGCGACCCGTTACCTGCTCATGAATCTTGAAGGCCGAAGGTTGCAGCCGCTATCCGAGATTGAGCTTCGCCCACTTGACCGCTGGATATACCACCGACTCAACGAGGCTGCCGGAGCCATGGCAGCCTCTATGAAGAGTTACCGCTTTAACGACGCGGCGCATACCGTGTATGAGTTTTTCTGGAACGACTTCTGTGACTGGTATATCGAGGCATCAAAGCTCTCGCTCTACTCCGATGATGAAGGTGAACGCGATCGAGCTGTTTCTCTCCTCATGTGCCTGCTCGAGGAGTCGCTGCGGCTTATGCATCCGCTGCTGCCCTTTGTGACCGAGGAGATTTACCAGAAGCTGCCTGCCATACCGGATAGTCACGGTTCCGCGGCACTTATTGCGGCTCCGTATCCACGGCTGCAGGCTGAGCGCGAAGATCCAGCCACTGCTGCGCTTTTTGGCGCACTGCAGGAGCTGGTGACACTGGTCAGAACGCTCCGTAGCGAGTTCACCGTGCCGCCCCAAAACCGAGTCGCGCTGGAGGTACGTTGTGATACCGGCCTTGCCGCCGCGCCCTTTTTTGAGGCACACCAACCGCTCATTGCCAGTCTTGTCGGCGCCTCAGAGCTTCGTGTTGTGGAACGCGTTGCGGATGCTGCGCAGGCAAGCTCTGAGGGTGCGGTGGCCGCGGTTGGAACCGGATTCGAGGCATGGGTTGATCTGAAAGACGCTGTTGATGTTGCAGCGGTGACTCAACGAATGCGTAAGGAACTTGAGAAACAACGCACACTGTTTGATCGAACCGACAAAAAGCTCTCAAGTTCTGGTTTTCTTGAGAAGGCTGACCCGGCCGTTGTGGAAAAAGAACGTGAGAAACATAATGAGTTGGCCAGGAAAATTGAGAAGATGGAGGGGTATCTTTCTTCTTTAAAGGACTAAGTCTATGAAGATGTACCGATCACAAGACCAGGGAAGCCTGGCGCCAGGCCTCATTGGAATAATGGTTCTCGCGCTCTTTCTCATGTCCGGATGTGCGGCCTTGAGTTCCGGCGGTGAAAGCCCGGAGCCAGGGGCTCACAACGACCAGTCTCGCCGTTCCAATACATCTCCGCGAGGCTCAGAGGAGTATGCGCCCCGGCCAGTGGGTCCCTTGCGTGCGCTTGACGAGCAAGCCGTCTTTTATTTGGCGTACAACGTAGCCTTTTATGCAGGCGGGTTCTGGACGGAGGAGCACGACTTTGATGAGTCGGAGGGAATTCGTTGGAGTATAGAGGCTCGCGATGCATCGGGCACCTACCGCATTGAGGCCGTGCGAGCTCTTCTGCGATGGAACAACGACGGCACAAGCTGGTGGTACATTAGCTACGGCGATCGCAGCCGCACCTTTGAGTACGAGGTGCTCCTTGACGACTTCTTCTCGCCGCTTACCAAGGTCTATGAACAGCCTGGCAGGGCGACACCTGTACGAAGCGACATCAACTACGAGGAGTTCGGACACGATCTCTTGGGTGAAGGCGGAATGGACGCCGAGGCCGAGCGCCAGCTTGAGAGGTTTGGGGTCACCGAGTTGGTTTTTCTCACACCAAATGAGCTTCGCTCACGGCGTCGGTCTACTGGCACAACCGAGGTGTCTGCCGGACGCTTCCAGTATGAACATGTTCAGTACACCATGCCGGGAATTGAGGCCGCTCCGGACAACCACTATGAATGGTGGTTCAGTGACGCTGTGCCCGGCGGCATGATACGCTATGAGTGGCGCCAGGAAGGCTCCGACCGCTTCTTTCGCGGTGAGCTCGTAGAGATTGGTACCGGTTATCGAACCAAGTTCGGTGTGTTTTAGGCAAGATACCGTGTGCCTCAGGCAGGGGCCTGAGCCGGTAGAAGCTTCACGTTCTACCGGCTCTTGCGTTAGTTCTGAGTAGTGTCGTTCTTGTGTTGGGCCGCCCGTACCTTCTCCGAGGTTGGTTGCGCGGCGGCGGCTTTGCGCTTGGTTTCAGCTGCACCCTTGGCATCCATTATTAACATCTGAAGGCGGTTCTCAATATTGGCAAAACTCGTGTCTGGGTCGTAGTC
>SLAA01000076.1 GCA_007127105.1 Spirochaetales bacterium
TGGAGGCGCAGACCGTCACCCCCAACCCGGTTGACCCGGCCACACTCACCTACAACATCCTGCTGACACGTGACGGCTTTGCGGATATCAGTGTGTCCGACATTGCCGAGACAACGGCCGCAGTAGAAGGCATACCCCTGGGTATCTGGAACATAGAGGTTAGCGGCCTCAGCGGCGTGACGCCTGTGCTACGAACCAATCCGGGCCTCAGTGTAGATATCGCCGAAGGTGCCAACTTTCTCACCGCCCAGCTGCACCCCTTAACCGAGGGTGACGGTGGCGTTGAAATCACGGTGAACTGGCCCGCGGGTTTAGTGTCCGGCTATGATGCAGCCCAGAGCAGCTTCTCCGACACCGTTGGTGGGCCTCCCCAACCTATTGATGCATACACCGAGGTCGTGGGAACCCAGCTAACCTTTGCTATCCCCACCATTGCTTCCGGCTACTACCGCCTGACGGTATACCTGCGCAACAATGTCGATGCCCACGTGGCCACCGTGACCGAGATCATTCATGTGTACGACACGCTGGTGTCTACCGCGAGCATAACCTTAGGCGCCGGAGATATTGCCCAGCCACCAAGTGCGCCAACCGGGCTCGTCGTCGGTTACGAACGTGATGCAAGCCAGGTGCTGACCGGGATCACCCTCAACTGGACAGATACCGCCAACACCGAGGTGGGCTTTCGGGTCTTCCGCGTACTGAACGCTGGCGAGCCAACTCTTGTTTCGGGCGACTTGAACGCCAACACCCAGACCTACACAGATACCGATACCGGAGTAATTGAGGCGGGAGACACCGTTAGCTATGTGGTGAGGGCATTCAATAGCTTTGGCGAGTCAGCCGACCTCGGCGCCGCTGCAGGGACGGCCAGAGCTCTGAGCTACGACGGTAACGGGAGCACCGCAGGCACCGTCCCGGCTACCGGTCTTGTGTACTTCGAGGGTGAAGAAGTGACTGTGCTGGAAAACACCGGCGGCCTGGCAAATGATGGCTACACCTTTGGCGGCTGGAACACACAGGCGGACGGGACAGGCACCGATCACCCACCTAACACCACCTTTGACATGCCTGCGGCTAATCTGACCTTGCACGCTATCTGGAACATTGAGAGCTTCACTCTGAGCTTCGACGGTAATGGAGCCGTGGCGGGCGATGTACCCGCTCCGGGCACCTATGAGTTTGGTCAAATGGTGACGGTACCGGGTAACACCGGGGATCTGCGCGGCCCCTATGTGGAGAACCCGGTGATTACTCAACGTTTCACAACCTGGAATACCGCTGCCGACGGCACTGGAACCGACCATCCCGCAGGCACGACTTTTGAAATGGGGGCCACCAACCTGACCCTCTACGCGCAGTGGACAACAGACGCTGGAGTGCTCGGCAAGATTGGTCCCGCCGGGGGCTATGTTTTCTATGACCAGGGTGGCGTGGCCAATGGATGGCGCTGGCTTGAGGCGGCACCAGAGGACCAGAGCGCGGGGATGAACTGGAGTAATGTTGGTGATGCTACGATTGGACAGATCAACACAGGTCTCGCATGGGGTAATGACAACTCGGTACGCATTGTGAACCAACAAGCGCACACCGGCAGCGCCGCTCAACTCAGTCTCGACTACGAGCTTAACGGCTACAATGACTGGTTCTTGCCAACAATTGAGGCCCTTATTGAAATGAACAACACGCTCCACAACAACACTATTGGAGGGCCCTGGGGCGCAAACTACTGGGGCACCGACGAAACCGGAGCCACCACAGCGCTCGCTCGCAACATGCCAAACAACCTTAATCAGTCGCTCATTAAGGACGGTAACAACCTGCGGGTCCGTGCCGTACGCGCATTCAGCACCATTGAGCCAAGCTACAGCAGGGTCTTTCTGGAAAATGGGGCCGATTCAGGCACAGCGCTGCAAGAGCTCCGTTTTTACGAGCCTGGAATAAACACAGGCACGGCTGCTGAACGCGGAGACCTTGTCAGGGCTGGCTTTGGTTTCACCGGCTGGAACACCGCAGCCGACGGTTCAGGCGCTTCCTATATTGTCAACGAGGCCCTGCCGATTATGGGCACAGACAACTTGGTCCTGCATGCACGCTGGTACAACGCCTATGCACCTGGTGACATAGGCCCGGCAGGTGGACGCATTTTCTACGATAAGGGTGTAGTTACCGACGGTTGGCGGTTTATGGAGGCTGCTTCTGCTGATACAGAGCTCATAAACCGCTCATGGGGTACTACGGCAAATCTGATTGGTACTTTGGCGGCCATTGGGGACGGGTTATCCAATACAACCGCAATCGTCACGAACCTGGGCGACTACAACACTGGAGATTACGCTGCAAGGCTCGCCGTCGACCTCGTGTTTGACGGCTATGCCGACTGGTTTCTGCCCTCGCAATCTGAACTCATTGAGATGTATCAAAGGCTAAGAGTGGAGCAGGATGTTGCGGGCTTTGTGAACGCTCATTACTGGAGTTCAACAGAGGACACCGCCGACAACGCGTGGACGAAAAGCTTCAACACCGGGGCCGACGACTCGTACATTAAGACGAACGCCCTGATACGCGTGAGAGCTGCACGCAGGTTCTAGTAGATTCTAGTAGGGCGCTGCTGCGCCCCGCGGTTTTGCTCGCACCCGACACACTGCTTCGCGCTCACGCCATACCGAATGGCCTTTAGTCCTCGACAAAAGGATTTCGGCAGATCATGCCACAGTAGAAGCTGCCGGTGGCAAGATCTTCAGTGAGCAAGGTATCGCACCCAGCAGACTCCCCAGCGGACAAAATAAGGCTGTCCCAGTAACTCACCCCGTAAATTTGCTGGACCTCGAGCGCCCTGCGCACAAGATCTGGGGTGATTTGTACGACTAAGAGGCTCTCAAGCAGATGCAGCTGATGCACAACGACCGGGACGGGCTGTTTGAGCTTGTTCACCCCAACCACAGCATACTCCTGGAGCACCTGAGTAGAAATGACTCCGCTGTGGCCACGCATGTGACGCACCACAGAATCGATGGCAATGGCCTGCTTGCGAGGGTCGGAAGCGTCGTTTGCGTAGACCACGATGTTGGTATCAAGAAAGCACCGCACGCGAGTCAGGCTCCGAAGCGAGAACCCACATAGAGTTCTCCGCGAGAAAACGGGCCCTTGCCGGACGAGTCCCCGGCGTAGGTTCGTGCATTTGCGGCAAAGGCTTCTGCAGCCTGCTCTTTTTCCGGATCATGCGCAAGGGCAGCCAGGTACTCTCGTACCACTGCGTTTATTGAGGTTCCGTGTTCGGCAGCCCATTTTCGAGCCGCTTCAATTACCTGCTCGTCTGCCGAGAGTGTAATGTTCATCTGGTCTGTCTCCTGGGAAACCTGTGGCAATTCAAAAAAGCCGTGCTCTATTCGCACAGTTCTATGTGCAGTATACCCTGCAGTATCGTTTCGGGCAACCAGAAGCTCTCCCATTCAGCAATTCTAAATGTGGGCTGGCGTTCACTTGAACGAGGCCGCGCAGGCCATTTTCAGTACCGGGCCCGTTAGATGTAGTCTGGCTTGGGCCGCCGTATAGGGGCAAAACGATATCAAAATACTATAAAAATACTATCAAAAGAAGACCAAAGCGGTAGCAAAGTGATAGCATTTTGCCTACAGCGTGTTCTAGTTTGCAGCAGTTTTCCATGTGCCGCCTTTGGGACAGCCCCAACATGTAGAATAGTTGCCTCGCAATCCTTGAGCCAATCTCACGAAACAACTGTCTACACGCTCAGCAGCACCACTCCGAACACCGCAAGAGCAATGCCAAGGATCCGGGACGGGGTGAGGCGTTGCCCTAAGAGGATGCGGCCAAGAATGACGGTGGGGGCTGGCGCCAGCGAGGTAATGACTGCCGCAACCGAGAGGAGGCCGTAGTGCGAGGCCAGCACAAATGAGATGTTGGCCGACATATCAAAAGCCCCTGCCA
>SLAA01000207.1 GCA_007127105.1 Spirochaetales bacterium
AGTTTGTACAGGGCATTCGTCACGATATCTGTCGTTCTGTTGCGCTCTCTACCATGCATGGCTGCCCACCCGACGAAATAGAGGCCATCTGTACCTACCTCCTCACCGAGAAGCAGTTCGACACCCTGGTCAAGCTTAACCCCACCTTGCTGGGCCAGCAGGATGTGGATCAGATTCTCAGCGACGCAGGGTACAGCATAGACCTGGAGTCACACGCTTTTGAGGTTGATCTACGCTATCCGGACGCTGTGCAGCTGTTAGGCCGCCTGCAGTCGACCGCAGCAGCGGTTGGTCGTGGCTTTGGGCTCAAGCTGTCCAATACCCTGCCGGTGCACAACACCGACAACAGGCTGCCCGGGGAGACCATGTACCTTTCCGGACGAGCATTGTTCCTCCTGACTACCGAGCTTGCTGCACGCCTCTGCCTGGATGTGCAGCAGGCCTTTGGTGAGGTGCCGCCCGTGTCATACTCCGGGGGAGCTCATGCTGGCAACATTGTGGAGTTGCTGGAAACTGGCATCGGTCCGGTCACCATCTCTACAGATCTGCTTAAACCTGGCGGCTACCTCCGTCTGGCAGAGGCGCTCCGAACGGTTGAGGCACGAGGCCAGTCCGGTACAGACGCTATGTCCAGCACCCGCACCGACACGGCCCTACTTTTCCCGAGTCGGCCCTGTCCAGATGCTCTCCGGGCTCTTGCCGACAGGGCAAAGCAACAGCCAGCCTACCGCGCCCGCAGCGGTGTGCCAACCGCACGCGTGCAGCGTTCTCTGCCGTTGTTTGACTGCTTTGTAGCGCCATGCCGCGAGGCCTGCCCTCTAGGGCAGGATGTGCCCGGGTACATTCGCCTGCTCGGCGAGGGGCGGCCTGCCGAGGCCTTGTCCCTGATTCTTGCAACCAATGCCTTTCCCGCCTTAACCGGCGCTATCTGCGACCAGCGATGTGCGCGCGCCTGTACCCGCATTGAGTACGACCGAGCAGTACAGATCCGTACCGAGAAGGCGCTGGTGGTTAGATCAGCACGTCACACCGGCCTGGGCATGATTCCAACCCGCCGCCCATCGCTGGGCGGCGCCGTAAATGGAGCTCCGGTCGCGGTACTAACGGCAGGACTCGCCGGAGTTTCTGCCGCCTATTACCTTGTACGCGCCGGAATTCCTGCGGTCGTCTTTGAGAGTTCGAGCCGCATTGGTGAGCGCATTGAAGGCCAACTCGCAAGGTACCGTCTCACTGGAAACGAGCTTACAGAAGACCTCACTCGCGTTGCTGCATCGGGGGTGAAGTTCCGACTCGCTCGCGAACGGTATCCCGAGGCAGCCGACCTGGTCGAAGAGGGCTTTGCCGAGGTCGTCCTGAGTGGGCCGGATCCTGAACTGCTGCGCAGCTTTGACCTGCGACTGAGCCAGGACGGCACACCAAAGGTCGACTCAGAAACGCGCCGGACGCCTAACGGAATCTACCTTGGTGGAGACGGAGAGGCTGACCCGCCACGCGTCATTGAGGTCATTGCATCTGGGAAACGCATTGCCGCAGCTATCCATGCCGCACGACGCACCGCCAGGGAGCAGAGCACCAGCGGGCAGGGCCCCAGGCCCGACCCTATGCAGGTGCTCCAAAAACACGGCCGCTTCGCCGCTCCAGGTCGAGGTTCCGATGGTGAGGTCGCACGTGCCGAGTTCCAGCGGTGTCTCGAGTGCAGCGTTATCTGTCTTAAGTGCGTCCAGGTATGTCCAAACCGTGCCAACATCGCCATCCACATGCAGGGCAGTGACGGTTTTACCGACGCCTTCCAAATTGCGCACATGGATTCCTGGTGTAACGACTGCGGAAACTGTGCGGTATTCTGCCCCTACGACGGCAAGCCCTACCGGGAGAAGTTCACGATCTTTGCCGACCGCGCCGCATTTGACGCCTCTGTCGCCCCAGGAGTCTGCATTGATCGGAGCCAGGTGGTTCTGCGCGCAGGAGCTACAGACCGTGAAGCCAAACAGGTCGCAACGCTGGCCGCACGTATACAGAAAGACTACAGCTATCTCCTCCGCGCCTTTCGGAGCGGCATGGATGAAAAAATAGATGTATAATCTCACTACAGTCGCAAAAGGAGCACACAATTCATGAGCATTTTTGACACAATTCGAGAGAAGTCGGAAGCCTACGCAGAGGACACCGCAGCGGTTCTTTCACACCTGGTTCGCACCAAGTCCTATGGTGGCGAGGAAGGGGATGTCCTCAAGGTCGTCGAGCAGTACTGCAAACAGTACAACTTTGACGAGGTACGGTTTGACGGCCTCGGGAATCTCATTGCCCGCGTTGGGGAGGGAAGTCGTTCCATAGCCTTCGACGCCCATGTAGACACGGTTGAGGTTGGAGACCCAGACCAATGGACACGTGATCCTTTTTCCGGGCTCATTGAGGACGGCTGGTTACACGGTCGAGGTTCCTCGGATCAGAAGGGTGGCGCGGCCTCAATGCTGACTGCGGGCCGCATTCTGAAGGAGGTCGGATACACCGGCCCCTACGCCGTGTACTTCACCTTTACGGTGCTCGAGGAAGACTGCGACGGAATGTGCTGGAAGTACCTCATTGAGGAGGAAGGCCTGAAACCTGACTTTGCCGTCTCCACCGAACCAACAAGCTGCAACCTCTACCGGGGCCAACGTGGGCGCATGGAAATTGAGGTGCACTTCAAGGGGGTGTCTTGCCATGGGAGCGCACCGGAACGTGGGGTGAATGCAGCGTATAAGGCTGCCCGCACCGTGCTCGCCCTTGAGCAACTCAATGAGGAGCTCAAGCCTGACGACGACGGCTTTCTGGGCAAAGGCACGGTAGTGGTCAGCCAGGTTCATGCTCGCGGCCCCTCACAGTGCGCAGTCCCGGACCAGGCCCGACTTTACCTGGACCGCCGTTTGACCTGGGGTGAGACCAAGGAGCTTGCGGTCGAGCAGGTAAAGAAACTGGGAGAGGGTGAAATTGAGCGGGTCGAGGTTCCCTACTACACCAAAACCAGTTGGAAGGGCACCGAGTATGGACAGGAGTTATACTTCCCAACCTGGAAGATCCCGGCCGACCATCCGCTGGTACTTGCAGGTGTTGTGGCCCATAAGAACCTTTATGGTGAGGCGCCGCTTGTAGATAAGTGGACCTTCTCCACCAACGGAGTATCGATCTGCGGCCTCCATGAGGTACCGCTTATCGGTTTTGGGCCCGGTGATGAAGCAGAGGCACATGCGCCCAACGAGAAACTTCGGGTAGCGGACCTGCCGATAGCGGCCGCCTTTTACGCAGCTCTGCCGTACAACCTGCCGCAGTGAAGTACGGCTCTTCAAGAGTAGGTGCGCTGGGGCAGCGGGCGCGCACACAAGGCAAGGGGCGGCTGACACCGTCTTCAACCGAACGATAACTGGAGGCACGAGTGAGTACGAAAATCCATTGCACCATTAACGGAGAGAGGCATGAGTTCGGCACTGGAGCGGGCACAATGCTTATTGATGTTCTGCGTGACCACCTGGGGCTCGTTGGAACCAAGAACGGTTGCGGCAACGGGCAGTGTGGTGCGTGTGCGGTGATTATGAACAACAAACTCACTCGTTCCTGTGTCACCCCTCTAGCCAAGCTTGAGGGGGCGAGCATTGAAACCGTGGAGTCCCTGTCTCGTGGAGGGCAGCTCCACGCGCTCCAGGAGGCCTTTGTTGCCGAGGGTGCAGTTCAGTGCGGTTTCTGTACACCGGGCATGCTTATGGCGGCCAAGGCGTTACTGCTACAGACGCCCCAGCCGACCCACCACGAGATCCGTGAGGCCCTGGAACCTCAGCTCTGCCGCTGCACTGGGTATAGCGCCATTGTGCGGGCGGTGCGGCGTGCGGCAGGGTTACCGGTAGCTGAACACAGTGCGGCTGATGCCGCCGCTGAACTCTCAGGCCAAGTGCCGCTCCCGGGCAGCGAA
>SLAA01000256.1 GCA_007127105.1 Spirochaetales bacterium
CAATGTTGGCGTTGGCGGTGTAGAGAAGATTATGGGGCCCAACGGTCAGGCACAGCTGCGAGTGAAGAATTTGTACGATGCATACAGTGCACTGTACAACCACTACGCTATGAGTTACTCAGTGGTCGGCGCCGGTGCAGATAGAGGAAAGGCTGCCGCAAAGAGCTCAGGGGCAGCCATGACCACAAATGATCCGGTTGACCGCGATATCACCGAGTATCCCTACTCAGACCCTCTGGGGCAGGGCTTTACCAAGGTTGGCGATATATTCTCGCTCACTCTCAACCCGGAACGCAAAAAGGCCTTTGAAATGCGTCAGGTAATGTCGGCGGTGAAGGACCAGGACGTTGCCTACTGTGAGCGCTGGCTGGAGATGAAGGATGCCGAAACCGCAATAGTCTGGGAGACCCGTCTTGGCGGTCACCCGGTTGGTCTCATTGGAATAGAAAGCCGCTCCCTGGCGCGGCTTGGAGAAATCCCGCATGACGGGCCGGAGAGCTGGAGTGGCGGCACCCTCTTCCCACAGAGTTCCAAAAAGGTCGCGCGCGCCCTCAATGCGTTCAGCAGCAGGGTACCGGCAGTTATTCTGGCGAATCTCTCCGGCTTTGACGGCTCGCCTGAGTCGCTCCGCAAACTGCAACTGGAGTACGGTGCCGAGATTGGACGCGCGGTGGTTAACTTCAAAGGGCCCATTATCTTTGTGATTACCGCTCGGTATCATGGCGGCGCCTATGTTGTGTTTTCCAAGGCACTTAACAGTCAGTTGCATGCGGTTGCTATTGAAGGCTCCTACGCCTCGGTCATTGGTGGGGCGCCGGCCGCCGCAGTTGTGTTCCCGCGTGCAGTCACGCAGGATGCTGAGAAAGACCCACGCGTACAGGAAGCAAGCCGTAAGCTCAAAGAGGACCCGGACTTCACTCAGCTTGAGTACAGCGAGGTGTATCAGCAGGTGCACGCCGAGAAACAGTCCGAACTCGCAAGCCGCTTTGACAGGATCCACTCCGTAGAGCGTGCCAAAGAGGTGGGCTCCATTGACGAGATCATTCCAGCCGCGAAGCTGCGAGAATATGTAATTGGCCGACTGAACAGGTAATGTTGTCGGCCGCACAGGTCGCTGGGCTCGGCAGGAGCGGTTGGTGGCTACAGAAACCCTATGGACTCACCCGAAAACGGGTGAGGTTCAAGATATGGTTAACCGCGGATCGAGCGTCTTTGGCGCTCGAGACCGGTTTGTAGTCCGGATCCCGGAAGCATTTGACCGCATCTTGGAGCATGTTCCGGAAGTAGCCGGTCTCTTTGAGGGGGGTGGAGTCGGTACAGACCAGCGACCGATACCCTTCATAGTGCGGACTCTCGACACTCTGCCAGTACTCACGCACCCCGTTACCTACCCGAATGCGACCACGCTCAAAACTCAGCTCAATCTCAAAGTTCAGGTGATCTCGCCCTGCACCAATCTCCAGCAGTACATCTGCATTGCCTGCAGTGGCCACCACGTATGCGGTGCCCTTTCGCGTCCGGAGCCGCCCGTGCAGACGTGCCCGCCGGAGCTTCCTACCGGCAAGAAAAGCCGCCGCATCAAGAATGTGAGTGCCGTCATGCATGAGCATACGGTCTAGCCGTGTAGTACGGCCAAAATAGAGGTTGCAACGAATAGAAAGCAGCTCTCCGTAACGCCCGTCCTCAACCGCTCGGCGCGCCTCAATATAGTCCTCCGAGTAGCGCCGCTCATGATTGACCACAATCCGAGTACCGTAACGCTCGGTTAGCTGCACAATACGGCGTGCATCGAGCATAGTATGCGCAATTGGTTTCTCACACACCAGCACCGGCACCGTCCGGGCCGCAGCGGCAGCAATCTCCGCATGGCTGTCCGGATGGGTTGCAATGCAGAGGATGTCCGGCTTCACGGCTTTAAGCAGGGAGTGTACGTCGGTAAAAACCGAGAGGCAGTCCCACCGGTCTACGAAGTCAAGCCTGCGCTCCGGGTCGTTGTCTGCTCCGGCAATGAGTTTACACTCAGGGTTTGCCAGAACTGCCCCTACATGGGTGCAGGGTTTCTCACGCCGCTCATCCTGCTCCAGCATGGACCCAATGCGCCCCAGCCCGACGACAGCTACTTGAATAGGCCCGTTATATCTATCTGCTCCGGCATCTCGTGCATGCGGTTGAGTATCTTTCGTGTCGTTTTTCATTTCTCCGTTTGTCGCGCTGCTCTTTTTCATCCGCGCATTCTACTGCGCTTGCATTCGACTCGTCCAGCTGTTATAGTATTTCTGACGAATGAAATCCCGGGCGATTAACTCAGTGGGAGAGTGCTACCTTCACACGGTAGAAGTCGGCAGTTCAAATCTGCCATCGCCCAAGTCACGCAATTATGAAACCCTCGCGGTGGTATCGGAATCCGTAACACTTTGCATGCGGTTTATCGGGTAGCTGCCACCCCACTCTCCAGCCAACTGCTCCAGTTCTGCCGTGCGAGGCGAGAAATAGCCCAGATTGACGCCATCGGCTTGCTGTGTTCTGGGCGCGGTTCCGGAACTCTGCCGAACCATGGCGCACAAGAGTGTGGACCATACCGATACCAGCAGACCCCCTCTCAACCGCTTTTCTTCTTTGGTTTTCTTTTTGAAGGAACCGGGACTACCCGCTCCAGCTCTTGCACGATCGCTTCCAGAAGAATCCGGTCGTCGATATCGACTATGTGGTGTTCCCTGGCACCTTTGTACGGAAGACCTTTCTCCAGGGTGGTGGTCAACTGCCGAATGCACTCGTGTTGTTTCACAAGAACAGTGGTATCACACACGAGCAACAAGGGCTTATCATTACGTAACGAGAGATACTGTGATATCTTGAGTACAGAACATGGGCCGAGGTGCATGACATGGCAGTGCTAACCGCAGAAACTCCAATACTTGAACGTTGGACCTTTCGGGCTCCAGACACCACCGTCCGCGCTATTGTCCCCGACGGATGCCAAGACCTTATTCACTGGAGCGTTCCAGGCGAACGACCCAGATGGTCGCTCTCACACCTTCAAGATGGCATTATGACGGCCGCGATCCCACAGGGTGCTGAGTTAGTAGGATACCGGTTTGTTCCCGGGGCGCAACTACCCGAGTCGGCACTGCACAGCCTGCTGTGTGACCGGTCGGATGACCCTGACTTCACCATTGCACGTGTCACAGATGCAGTGGTGTGCGACCGTCAGGTTACAGATGCGCTTAGGGCTGTAGCGGAGCTGCCGGCGAGTGTAGAGAAGACCGCCGGTGCACTCGGGGTGTCACGGCGAACACTGGAAAGGCTGCTGCTCAGGCACACCGGCAAGCCCCCGGTGTTCTGGTCACAGCTCGCCCGTGTCCGGGCGGCGGCACGAGCGGTTTTCGCGGGCCACCCCCAGGCTGAGCTTGCATACGAAGCCGGGTACTCCGACCAGGCGCATATGTCCCGTGCCGTTCGGCGCTGGTTTGGGGTAAGCCCAACCGAGCTCCTGCATCGACCTGACCTGACCGAGCAGCTCTTCGTCCCAGGCTACGACTCAGCAACCGGTGAGCAGATCTCCACCAGATAGCCGTCGGGATCGCTCACGTAAGAGGTTGTCTGCCCCCAGGCCTCTTCCTTGACCTCCTGCACGAGGCTTGCGCCTGCACCGAGAGCACGAGAGAGCGCAGCCGGTACATCGTCCACCTCAAACGCAATCTCAAAAGTTGGCCCCACCGGGTCGGGTCTGCATGGGTTCTTTCCCAGTTGCTGCATGAGTTCCCGCGAAGAGAAGGAGAGCGTAGTCTCCCCGGAGTTCATTTCGCCGTAGTCACCGCTCTCGTGAATAAATCCAGGGGCGAGGTCAAAGGCCTCCGCGTAGAACGCTCTTGACGCTGCGACATCCTCTACATAAAAAATTACATACTTCAGTTTGGTTTTCATGCCCATAGTATTCAC
>SLAA01000013.1 GCA_007127105.1 Spirochaetales bacterium
CGGTAGACCTCATACAGCAGGTAGTTTCCGGCTGTGGTCGGGTCACGCAGGACATCAAAGCGCAGCACGCCTGGCTCCTGTATCGACCCAACATGGTTCTGCTGAGTCTCTTCTTCAAACAGATCGATGCAGTCAAGCTTCACCTGCACCGAGATCACGCGAACAATCATGAATGCCTCCTTCGTGCGGAACGGCCGTTGCTCGCTGTAGCAGCGGCGGAACGGGTATCGGACAATGATACCACAACCCCAGGCCTACCGTGCGTAAAGGCGCGAGCAACAGCCGTCCTTCATGATTGACATGTCCATATTTATGGTTCATTATATAGTCATGTTAATGGTTAATATTCATGAGGCCAAGGCACATCTCTCAGAGTACCTTAACAGGCTGCAGCATGAGGGCGAGATTGTGCTGTGCAAGCGTAATCAACCGGTTGCTGTCATCCGGCCTCTTCCTGTAGCAGCCGGCAGTCGCAGCATCGGTCTGGAGCGTGGGAAGCTTAAGGTGCCGGAGGCCTTTTTCGAAGCTTTGCCTACTGACCTTATGGAGTTGTACGAGGGACACGGTTCGTGAAGCTGCTGCTCGACACATGCACTTTTCTGTGGGTTGCCATGGACGACCCGGCGCTGTCTGCGCCGGCACGGCATCTTTTTCTCACTGCAGAGGAAGTCTGGCTGAGCGCCGCCTCATGTCAAGAGATTGTGGTCAAACATGGTCTGGGTAAGCTGCCCCTGCCGGAGACACCGGCCCGCTACATTCCTCGCGTCAGAGAGGCGCACGGCATAGCCACACTGCCGGTAGATGAGACCGACGCGCTACACCTATCCACATTGCCAGCTCTGCACAAGGACCCCTTCGACAGACTCCTGGTCAGCCAATCCATCTGCAAAGGGCTGGTGATCCTCACGCCCGACCCGCTCATCCAGGCCTACCCTGTACGCTGGGAATGGTAGCCAAGCGCCGAATCCGCTGATTACGTCCTTTATGGGCTGGAAATGAGCTGCTCGTCAGGGCTGAGTGACTGAAAATGCCCCACGTTGTAGGTGTAGCCCCTTATACATCGCGCCTTCTTTGCGGCCTCGAGATGGAGCGCATCGTAGACAATACCGCCTGTGAGGCCGTTCTGCGACACCAGTTTTAATGCGTTCAGGTAGTCCTGCGTGCGGAGCTCAACCACCGATAAGCGCTTGAGTATGTTCTCTTGAATAATCAGATGGGCTTCCGCACTGCTGATTCTCTTGGGTAGCGGCAAGCTGGTGAGTACCGAGTAGGTTTCCGCCAGTGCATGTGTTGAACAGAAGCCCTCGTGCTCCCCTGATGTGTAGGTGGTGAAGCATACAAAGGCGGCGGTGTGGTTGGAGAGCTGATCTACAAAGGCCGGAACCAATACCGATGTGTCAAACAAGACCTTCATTCTCCGGAGTTCTCCGCTGCTATATCCCAGTTGCGCTTGTCCCGGGCTTTGTTGATGTAGTCCGCAGTATCGATGTCTACAGTTCCGCTGCCGTGATGGACAAGTACTCCCTGTTTGTGGATCAGTGAAGCCTCTTGTCCGCGAGCCTTAATAAAGACTCCCTCAGCCGCGCTCTCAATCTCGAGCTCCGTGCCGGGATACATGCGGTAGCGCTCGCGCATGGGCTTAGGAATAACAACTCGTCCCGCCTTATCAATGGTAATTCTCATGGTAAAATGGTATTTTGTGCTCCGCTTTCTGTCAAGCTGAAACAGGCCTTGTTTGATGGACCGCACCGTATCACGCTGCTACTCCTGCGTTGTATACGATTTGAACACCTCGAGAGCCTATTGTAGTTTCTCCAACACGGACTCCAGAGACGATTCCGGCTCCATGGTCTCATCCAGTGCGGCCTGCAGCTTGGTCAGATCCCGCACCGCGTGGATCTGCTGTATGTCAGATGCACCGAGCTTGAACTTCCGGTCCATGAGCCGGATCAGCGCCTCCGCCAGACCTTCCGCTTTACCTTCTGCCTTGCCCTCAGCTTTGCCCTCTCGGCGTAGTTCTTCTGCATACGAAATCATAGTCTCTCCCATTACAGTATACCCCTCCTCCTGCATTGTGGCCACGATCATGCGTGCGTTGTCGCCGCGTCCTTGTACAAGATACCTCACCGTTGCCTCCCGGAAACTGCCCGGTAAGGAGGGCTGTGTGAGTGAGTTCACCACAGCAAGGACTCCCTTGCGGCCAAGCTTGCGTGAGGCGGCGTACATGGCCTGGAGCGCCGTTCGGGCTACCGGCCCTCCGATGTAGGAGTCACTCATGCTGATTCCAACATCCATCACTAGGTAGCGGAAACGGCTAAACTCTGCCGCCCGCTTGCCAATCAAACTGTCCACTGCCAGCACATCACTCAGCTCTGTTGGCGCCTTCCACGGTCCAGGCCCGTTGTACACCACCACCGAGATAATCGGAACTGCTCGCCGCCCCTGCTTGCCGCGCTCTACCGCCATACGCCCCAGGGCCACCGCGTTGTAGCGCATCAGCTGAAAGATAGTGCCGTGCTCGTTACGCGACTTGTGTTCGAACAGCAGGTACAACGCAAGCTCCCATCCAGAGGAGGTTCGGAGTGTGACCAGAAGATCACTCCGGTGTTCGGAAAGCCTTTCGTCCACAAAGCTTATGCTCTGCGGCTCTACGGCCACCACGCGATCTCCAGCAGGCAGCACAACACCCATCTCCGGCCGCAGTACGTTCAGCACCAGATCACGTGCGGGTTGTGGCTGCTGAAACACGTAGCGAAAGTAGGTGTCGTGCGGCGTTGCTGCCGCCTGTCGACCGAGCGCTGTCTTTTTGCCGTTTTCCTTTTTCTCGTTCATTGTCACTCATACACCTCTACCTTCTATTACAAAGTTTTATGCACGGTGCTTCGTCAAATGGGAAAAAAATTCCGTGCGCGTAATGTGAGTAGAGGAATTTGCGTCCACAGGTCTGATGGTGGCTGCTGAAGAGGTGCTGCTGCGCCACCCCTTTCCCGGGAATGTCTGTGAGCTGGAGAACCTTCTTGAGCGTTTTCAACATCACCCTTTAGTGCGCCGGAACCGCCATGGGCCGGTCTGAACGGGTATAGTTCTCTTGCCGCTTATCTGGAGCAGGTGGAGTCAAGCGTCATTCGTGCAGTGCTGCAGGAGCATAACGCTAGCCTCACCCACACCGCAGGCTGGAATATTCTCGTCCAAAACGATACCCGATCGGGTATTTTCCCACAGTCTTGTATTGAGGTTATAACCTAGCGGGTATAATCTGTGTGTATGGTTTCGGACAATCTCATTGGCAGCTTCATCAAAGAGCAGCGCAGACAGGCTGGCTTGTCTCAGAAGGAGTTTGCTTTACGTGCAGGTTTAGGACTGCGTTTTGTGCGAGATCTGGAGCAGGGAAAAGATACCGTGCGCTTAGACAAGGTGAATCAGGCTCTTCTCATGTTCGGTTATCAGGCAGTTCCCGGCAGAATAGAGCGCACAGAGATAGCACCATGACGCAAGGAGTAGGGTCGTAAACCGCTACGGCTATGTCTATTGGAATGAGTGCTTCGCCGGAACCATCAGCGAGACAGATGCGGGCTATGAGCTTAGGCACAATCATCAAATACGCTGCCAAATAGACCGCCCTACGAGTAGTTCTTGATCAAGACCTCACCGACAAGGAGTCACCGACAAAGGAGGCACGCACATGACACAGCACGACACCACACGCTGGAATATCCTGATCTACGGTGCCGGGCCCATGGGCAGTATCATTGCCGCCCGGCTGCATGAGGCCGGGCACCAGGTCTCGGTTCTGGCGCGCAATGAGCGTCTGGCTCAACTGCGCGAGCACGGAGTAGTCATTCAAGAAGAGGGCTCGGCCACGCTTGAGACCGCGCGCGTCCAGGTTGTAGAGGCTCTCAACCCGGATGATGAGTACGACCTGGTGATTGTGGTGATGCGGCGCAACCAGGCCTTGCAGATCCTGGACACACTGGCCGCCGCCGGTAATGTTCCCACCTTTTTGTTCATGGTCAACAGCGCCGCCGGGCCGGATGCCTACGTAGAGGCCCTTGGCGCCGAGCGTGTGCTGCTGGGTTTCCCGTATCCGGGCGGCGAGCGTGACGGCCATGTCATGCAGATGGTGCCGGTGAACGAGAACAAGACCTGGAAGATTCCGGTGGGTGAGGTAGACGGCCGCGTGACCGAACGCACTCGTGCGGTGGCGCAGGTTCTGCGAAGTATGCGCGGCTACAAGGTTGAGATACGCCGCGACATGGACGCCTGGCTCAAAAACCATGTGGCCCTGCTCATGACCGCACTGGCGCCAGCAATCTACGCCGCCGGTATCAGTACGCGCCGGCTTGCCGCTACCCGTGACCTGCTGGTGCTCTCGGTGCGGGGCATTCGCGAGGCCTTGCGCGCCCTGCACCGCGCCGGTGTTCCGCTCACGCCGCGCTCGGTGCTGCTGGTATTTTTTATTCCGGAGCCAATCCTTGTGAGTATCTTTGCCAAACGCATTCAGGATCCTTCACTCCGCTCAAGCCTTGAAGGGCACCCGCGTGCAGGACGCGACGAACTGACATTTTTGGCCGAGGAGCTGGCCTCGTTCTTTCGCTCCCGGAATATAGAGACGCCGATCTTTGATGCAATGCGCGCCTACTACGACCCAGAGACTCCGCCGGTACCGGAAGGAAGTCAGGAGCTCCGTCTAAGATGGACCGGGGTAGTTGCTCTCTCTATTGCCATGAGCGCCTTGGGACTCATGCTTTACGGTCTCTGGGTATGAAGAGAACAACTATCAACAAAACAGAAAGTGTAAAAACAGGAGAGAAGCCATGAGCGATGAACAACAAGGCCGTCACAGCCACCGACAAGGTCATGGGTACGATCCAGATCCTCAACTCCAACAGGCTCATGAGCGGCTTCAGCAACTGGATCGGTGGCTGGCTGTACTCAAGAAAGACACTGACCGGTTTGATGCGGAGACCCGTAGTCGTCTGCAGCAGAAAGTCACCCGCGAGAGAGCCTCTGTGCTTCGTCGCATTGAGGGTCTCGAGGCGCGGCCTGCTGTACTGCACTCTCCGACGGCGCCGGGTGTTCCAGCGGTGCCAGTTGTGCCGGAGGTAACGGCCGCAGCAGCGAAGCCAGGGGTGCCAGCCGCGCGCAAGGAGAAGACCCGCCGGGGCCCAAGGATTGCGCTGGCGTTCGCAGCCGTGCTGGTTGTGCTGATAGCCCTTGGCGTCTTTTTTGGGGCGCGTCAGGTAGACAGCTATGCCGAGACAGTGCTTGACCGTGAGGTGACCTTGTTCATTGAACAGTCCGGCCTGAGCCAACTCATTAGCTACTCCCGGCTTGAGGTGAACACGCTCCTGGGGCAGGTGCGCTTCTTTGATGTTTCGTTTGTCTCGGCGAATCCACGCTCACGCGCGCATGCCGATGAGCTGGTAATTCGTATGTCGCATCAGGATCTTGTTCGCCTGGCTCGAGACCCCGACACGGCGGTCATTTCGGGCATTCGCGTTTCACTTCTGCATGGCGATTTCTCAGATAGCTACCGCGACACGCAGCTTGGGTTTGATGAGGCCACATTTGCGGTTGCCGGACGTTTTGCCATGGAGGATATACAGCGGCCTGGGAGTTTTCTTGTGCGCGAAATCACCTTCGACACTCAGGGGCTCTACCTTCGCGACGCTGCAAGCGGCTGGAGCGGCCGAGTCGAGCGGGTCGGCTATACCTTGACCGGTGACCTCGTTCTGGAGGAGCTTGAGAACAACCCCCATCGCGCGCTTGAGCAGCTCAGTTCATTGCGGATGCAGCTTGCCGGAACCAGCATCGCCCTAAGCGGCCCGCGGGCCGATGAACTGCGGGAGATACAGCTCATGCTCGGAGAGCACGCCTGGGTTGCCGAGTTGGAGAACTGGTTTATTGAGGAGAGCTCACTTAACATGTTGATAGAGCCTGCGGCTCTCACACTTGAGTCTTTCAGTTTCGCTTCGCCAATGCTGCAGTTTGACGGAAATATCAAGGTCGATCTTGACGCTCGTTTTGAGCCGACCGGCTTTGAAGGTGAGGTCCAGGTGCGGGATATACACAGCGGAATTCGAGCCGCCCTGATGCCCTACATCGCCATGACCGAATACCGGATTCCAGCTGATGGCCCCTTCACCGCCCAGTTCCGTTTTGACCCGCTTAGCGGCCCAGAGATCGAGATTCGCTAAGTAAAACGGAGCTGCACATGATGTATGCTGAGCTTCACCCCGTCACAGTGAAGGCTATCGCGTCCCTTGCTCGTGTCAACGTCTGTGCCCAATGTGAATAACCACCGGGTAGGCATGGCGTTCCATTTCTTCAAGACAGGAAATCCACAGGTCAACGACCTCACGGCTCTTTTCCCGCTGATGCACTCCTATGACATCTCCTGAGTGGCCCCGCATGACCTCGGCGGCTTCTTGAAAACGGCCCTGCGCAATGAGGGCGTTGAAGCGCGCCTCGGCTGAGTCGTCTGTTTCAGGCGCTTCTCCTATGAAGGCGTCGTAGCGCTGCTCGTAGCGTTGCAGAAGAAGCCGGTCTAGTGGCACTGGGCTTCCCGCTGCATCACGTTGATCACTGAGGGGATACCGCGCTGCCATGTCGCCGAAGCGGCTAACAATTCGGTTGTACTCGGCCCGGTCGATAACTCCATGAGTATCGTACAATAACCGCTCAAGCTTGCGCAGGACGGCGTTCGCGGCCTCGCTGCGGCCTGCGTTACTGTAGATGAAGACTCCGTCGTCCGCATTGACCTCAAAGGTGGAGCTGCTGTACTGAAAGAAACTGCTGCCAGCACTACCCGGGGTAGGCGATGCGCCGCGGTGGCGCTGGTAGAACTCGACTACTGCAGAGTGTGGGTCCCGTGTGAGATAGAAACTCCGATACTCGCTCAAGCCCCCCGGGTCACCAGCAACCGAGCCGGGGTAAGCAGGTGCCCAGGGGCCGCGCTGTTGAGTTGCGGCAATTGCAGCTACCGCTCCGAGTAACAGAAACGACAAGACGACTACTCTATGCCTCTGTGGGCAACGCGCACCATTCCTCATCCTTGAACCTCCTGGCCAAACCTTGCTTTTTCAGGCGCAGAACAATGGTGAGCACCTCTCTCCACGACTCCGCTCATGGGGCTCGATGTAGGTATATGCTAGAATGGTACGCTGGAACTCTGCGCAGCGCAACTGGAATTACGGTGTGATACCAGACCTCGGAAACACCTTTGTTCGAAAGAATCATCCCGAATCTGGCATGGTTGTGATAAACTCAAATCCATGAGTTTTCGTGCACAAATGCAAAGAGTAGCTTTTATTGACCGGAGGCTGCGCCATAAGCGGGACTACCCCTCGGCAGCCCGTTTTGCAGAGGACTATCTCAATGAAGCCGGAGACTCGTTCTCGGTGCGAACCTGGAAGCGCGACATTGAGTTTCTCCGTGACCAGGGGGCCCCTATTGAGTATGAGCCGAGTCGACACGGGTACTTCTATACCGACGAGAACTTCCAACTTCCGGCCTTGAACCTGACCGAAGGCGATCTGTTGGCAATTCTGGTTGCAGACCGAGCACTCTCGAGCTATCGGAACAGCCCGTTTTACGAGCGGTTGCGTACGGTGTTTGAGCGCCTGTCAGCATTTCTGCCGGAGCGGGTCAGTGTGCAGACCCAGGATATGGCGCATCATGTAAGCGTCATCTCCGAACCGGTTACCGAGATCAACGCCAAGGTGTGGGTCACGCTGCAGGCCTGCCTGGAGCAGGAGGTCACGGCTCGTATTCAGTACCAGGCTCCGAGTTACCATGAGTCGGTACCTCGGCTCGTTGACCCCTATCACATTGTGGGGCACAAGGGTGAATGGTATTTGCTTGGTTGGTCACATCATGACGAGATGGTGCGGATTTATGCGCTTGCACGCGTGAAGGGCTGTCGCATGGAACGGACGAGCTTTGACCGCCCAAAGGACTTCCGGCCGGAAGACTATATCGACCCTGGTTTTGGAGTATTCGTCAAGGAACCGGAGCTTGATGTCGCAATCCGCTTTGACCCGCCCATTGCTTCAAAGATCCAGGAACGCTTCTGGCACCCAAAGCAGAGCATAGAGGAGATAGAAGGGGGTAGCATAATCCTGCGTTTTACCACGAACCAGCAGACCCAGACGCTTTTCTGGGTTTCGTCCTGGGGCCCAAACGCCGAGATTCTTAGTCCACCTGAACTCCGAACTCGCGCTGCCGGGTGGTTTAGCGGCGCAGCCGCCCGCTATCAGTAGCTATACACCGGTGCCCGAGTCCGGTGCTGCCCTTGACGGGCGCCGCCGCTCGGGGCAAATTATGGGGTAATGAGGAACCTACTTTGCCTGGCAGCTCTTTGTTTTCTTCTCCTCGTGCGACCGGCAGCTCTTCTAGAAGCACGTGAGTACCCCAAACCCGCAGCAATGGTGAATCCGCTCTATCAAGTGACCTCAGATTCTACAATACTCATGCCGTCGGGATACTACGAGTTTGGCCACTGGCGCTATGACTTCCTTGGAAGTGACTATGACCTCTTTGAGGCGCGTACCAGTGGTGCGGCCACGGTCTTGCAGTACGATGCTCGAGTGGCGGCCGGTGTGTTTTTTCGGTCGGTGCTTGGATCCGGGCCGGGGCCGGACGACTGGAATCCGCCCACCCGCATTGACTGGCGCATGGACGCAGTTCAGTTTGAGTACGGGGGGCACCTCGCCTACCGGGTGCCGGTTGGTGACCTGCTATTTGAGTACTCACGCTCGAGTTTCCACCCCTTCCGGGACGATGCGGTGGAGGGCTACACCGTTAACACCAGCGACTACGTCCGCCTGGGTTATATGCCAGCGATGCTTGAGCACGGGGCTACCACTTTTGAGGGATACATAAAAAGCGGCTACGTAGATCTGTTTGATTTCTGGGATGCGATCTATGACAAGCCGCGAGCGTACTGGAAGACAACACTTGCCGCCAGTGCTGAGAGGGTGTTGACCGACGGAATTCGCCTTAACGCGACTGGTGCAGCGGAAACCGGCAAGGTGAGCGCCTTTGGCCACCTTGAACCAGCGCTCCTTTTGCTCCGTAGTGGCGGTGCCGACCTTGACCTCTACTCCGAGCTTGGTTTGCGCTTCACCGGAGGTTTCGGGCAGCTGGACCTCTTCCTGCATTTCAGCCGGATTGGTGATACCGAGGAGTTGGCCGAGAAAGAGGTTGAGGCACGGCTTCTGGGTGTAGCTTTGCGCCTTGCAACCCACCCCGGCGGCCAACGTGACTAGCTACCGCTCAGCCTCGAGGTAGTCCTCCACAATGCGGCGCACCTCGCTCGCGTCGCCACAGCTGAGCGCACGATCTGCGAGCGCTTTCACTGCGTCATAGCGCGTGTGACGCACCAGATCCTTCAGACCTGGTACGGCGCTGGGATTCATGCTCAGCTTCGTTACGCCCAAGCCCAGCAGGAGCACCGCGGTCTCGGGCGCTGAGGCGGCCTCCCCACACACCGACAGCTCAATCCCAGCGTTCTCAGCCGCGGCTACGCTCTGGGCTATGGCCGTGAGCACGGCGGGGTGCATGGGATCTGCGATATCCACCAGGTGTTCGGCCCCCCGTTCGGCCGCCATTATGTACTGCGTAAGGTCGTTGGTGCCAACGCTGAAGAACTCGGCGTGCTTTGCCATGTGGCTGGCCTGCAGCACGGCGGCAGGCGTCTCAATCATGATGCCGAGTGGCGGGAGATTGCCAGGGTCTATCCCTTCGGCCTGAAGTTCCGCTGCTGCGTCCTCCAGGACTGCGCGTGCCGCTTCTATCTCCTCAATGCGGGAAACCATTGGAAGCATGAGTGAAACACGGTGCCCTATAGACGCCCGAAGTATCGCTCGAAGGTGCTCCTTGAAGAGTGTCTTTTCCGTCAGGCAGAGGCGTATTCCGCGCAGGCCCAGAAAAGGGTTTTCCTCCTCAGGTAACTGGATATAGGCTAACTCCTTGTCACCGCCTATGTCGAGGGTTCGCACAGTAATGGGTTTGTCGCCGACTGCATTGAACATCTTGGTGAGCAACTCAGTTTGTTCATCCTCGGTGGGTGCGTTGCGCCGTGACAGGAACATGAACTCGGTGCGTAGCAACCCTACGCCCTCGGCTCCGTTAGGGTTCACATGATTGGCTCCAGCCAGGTCACCAATGTTGGCCTGTATAGTAATGAGCCGTTGGTCGACGGTGTAAGCGGCCTCGCCGCTACGGTGCCTCAGCTCCCGGCGTCTCGTGAGCCAGGTCTCCCGTTTTGCGTTGAACTCCCGTTGAGTGTCTGGATCGGGATCAAAAATAACTCGGCCGGAGCGACCATCAATAGCAGCCGTGGTTGCGGTTTTGGACGCGTCCGTGGTAACACCGGCCACGGCGGGAATGCCAAGGGCACGGGCAAGGATTGCCGCGTGTGAGGTTGGCCCTCCCAGCTCGGTAATGATTCCGAGGATTCTC
This sequence comes from Spirochaetales bacterium, assembly GCA_007127105.1. Taxonomy (GTDB): domain Bacteria; phylum Spirochaetota; class Spirochaetia; order DSM-27196; family SLAA01; genus SLAA01. Next base: position 10,465 of record SLAA01000013.1, read on the forward strand.
TCCGGGTCGAGTTGAGCGGTGTCTGAAGGAGTCAGCTCACGGGCATACAAAATGACGGGGCTGTCTGGTCCATCGGCGTCCCCGGTGCCTTCTTCCAGGAGTTCACGTAACAGCGTGCGTCTGACGTCATGGATGTCTACCGCGCGTTGTGCGAGGTAAGGGTCGGGGCTTGCCGCATATGCCTGTGCGAGTTCCTGCATGGTGTCGGCATAGGCACGGGCAGCGTTGTTTCCAGACTCGCTGACCGACTGATCAACCGCTTGGAGCACCTCTGGGTCGTCCAGAATGAGTTGGTGGGCCTTGAGAATTTCTGCCTCTCCAGCCGCGCCCCGAGCCCCCAGGGAATGGGCCTGCTTCTCCATACGGCTGCGAACCCTGTCGCGAGCGGCGTTGAAAAGCTCGAGTTCGTACTCGGCGTCGGCGGCGGCGTGATCTGGTAGTTCAGGTTCCGTGGTCTCTACACGGAAGAGGGGGCCGACCGCCCACCCCTCTGAGATTCCGGTGGGCTGGCGTGGGCTACTTGGGCGGTCGGTTGGGGCTTCGGCTGCAGGTGTCGCCGCCTTTGTGCGCTTTGTGCCGCCGCTCGTTGTGCGGGTCTCCGGAGGTGCCGCCGCTTCACCAAAGTTCTCAGCCACGAGCTCAGTAATTCCTTTGATGGCTTGCTCGGACTCTGGGCCCTTCGCAAGGACTTCTATGGTGTCACCGTAGGTCACCGACAGAAGCGCTATGCGGTTCAGGCTCGCGGCATTCACGAACTCGGACTGCTTGGTGAGGTTTCTCACCATAATGGTCGCCTTGAACCTTGAACAGGTCTCAACAAACTTTGCTGCGGGCCGGGCGTGCAGTCCGTGCTGCGTCAGGATCTGAAAGGTGTGCCCGCCCTCCGCTGAGGCATCTTCCTCGTCGGTGTCTTTGGTGTCTTTGGGAGGTTTCGGACTGGCTGACTCTGCCACGCCAAGTTGCTGCCGCTTAGGGAGCAGGGCGTCCATAGCCTCGGCAGCAACGGTGTCTATGTCTGCTCCAATACCTATCTGCACCGCGGCAGCAACGGCGCCCTCGACCAGTGGAGCCGCGCATATGCGAACCAACTCAGCATAGTCATCTCCCAGGAACTCCAGCGCCGTCTCGGCACTCAGGATCGCACTTCCCAGATCCATGAGTATCAACACGCCGTCGGATGAGAAGACCGACTCAATGGCTTCCATTATCTGAGTGGCATCGGTACCGAGCTGTTCGTGGTCGTCCCCGACCCCGCCCGCATGGGCAATAGGAATAGATGCTTCGCTGACACCGGCTGCCAGGGCAGCTACACCTGCGGCGAGTTCGCGACTATGCGATACAATAACGAGACCAACCATAAAACTACTCCGCGTGTTGAATTCGTAGCGAAAAAATGCGAGCCCAGAAGGGCCCGCATTGTACGTTTAGCTCGTAACGACCTTTAGCTTGCAAGGGTTTCCGAGGCGGCTTTCAACATAAGATGGGTTGATGTCGCACCCGGATCCTGATGATCCTTGCTGCGCTCGCCCAGGTAACTTGCACGGCCTTTGCGCGCGACAAGAGGGATGGTAGCCTTCATGCCTTTTTCCGCAGCCTCCACCCCGGCGGCGAGCATGGGGCCGACCCCCTGATCAACGGCTGCTTTCATGGCCTCAATGGCCGGTAGCCATGCATCGACCATGGTCTTGTCTTCTAGCTCTGCCTTACCCCGTGCGACTACTCCGTCGACACCGGCTTCGAGCAGGCTCAGGAGCCCCTGTGCATCTAGCTCGGCCTTGCCGGTAGCCTGCATGCTTGCCTTGAGAAAGAAGGTACCGTACAAGGGGCCAGATGCTCCGCCCACGGTCTTGATGAGTGTCATGGAAGTGGTTTTGCACGCTGCCCCGATGTCTTCCGGCGCTTGTTGCTCTAAGGCCTCAGCCACCTTGGCGAAGCCTCGTGCCATGTTAATGCCGTGGTCGGCATCACCAATGGCGGAGTCGAGTTCTGTTAAGTAACTCTTGTTCTCGGTGTAGACATCATTCAGTTTCTGCAGCCACGCAATTACCGAGCTGGTCGTTACCATTGCTTACACCCCCCAGCGAAGTCCGGCCGTGTGTACCGGTGCGTCCCAGAGCTTGAGCATGTCGGGGTCTGCCTTGAGGAGGGTAATGGAGAACCCTTCCATCTCAAGTGAAGTGATGTAGTTGCCGACCAGACGTCGTGCAACCTTTATTCCCTTGCCCTGAGCAACCTTCACAAACTCATTGTACAGGAGGTACAGCTCAATAAGGGGTGTTCCACCCATGCCGTTGATCATAACAATGGTTTCGTCGCCGCTCTTGAATGGCAGGTCGCTGATGACGGCCTCGCTCATAATTCCGACGATTTCCTTGGCGCTTTTCATTTTCATCCGTTCGCGGCCGGGTTCGCCATGTATACCAATACCAACCTCGATCTCGTCTGCACCTAACTCAAAGGTCGGCTTTCCAGCCGATGGTACGGTACAGGAGGTAAGAGCCATGCCCATGGATCGTCCATTTGCCTGGCAGGCGCGGGCGAGATCCGCAACCTTCTTCAGGTCGTCCCCGCGCTCGGCGGCTGCCCCAATTATCTTCTCTGCAAGTACAGTGAGGCCAACCCCACGGCGACCGGTAGTGTACAGGCTGTCCTTTACCGCGACATCGTCCTCAATTACCACCGCCTCTACATCAATTCCTTCGGCCTGGCACAGTTCTGCCGCCATCTCAAAGTTCATGACATCGCCGGTGTAGTTTTTCACCAGGTGCAGAACACCCTTGCCGCCGTCTACGGCCTTGGTGGCCGCTTCCATCTGATCCGGAGTCGGAGAGGTGAAAACATCACCCGGACAGGCGGCGTCAAGCATGCCTTTTCCGACAAAACCGCCATGCATTGGCTCATGGCCACTGCCCCCACCAGATACCACACCGACCTTACCCTGTACCGGGGCGTCGGCACGCACAATGTAATGTGGTTCGTAGAAAACCTTAATGATGTCGCCATGTGCGGCTTGCATCCCTTCCAGTGACTCCCGAACAACATCTTCCGGCTTGTTGATGAGTTTCTTCATTCCCTTCTCCTTAGACGTGAGATTTCCTTCGCGTAAAATGTTACACCCCGTAGGCCCATCTCAGCAATGAAAAAAACATGAAAAACGAACAATTGATGCTTGGTGGTGTGACGTTTGTTATGATTGCGTTGTATGTGGGCCTTCTCCATGCTATCTGCACGCCGGTTGTTAAAGCCCCTGCCCCTCACGGGCGTAGGAGGTGGCGTCCAGTGCCAGAAATGCCAACAGCGTCACGAGGATATAACAGACACCCAGCGCCAGGGCAACGTCAAAACTCTGAAAGCCAATAAGCCGGTACATTGCTATGGGAAATGTCACGATTTCTCCGCGACCAATGGTCAACACCGCCGAGAAGTCTGCCAGACTCAA
>SLAA01000028.1 GCA_007127105.1 Spirochaetales bacterium
AGCCCGCGGCAAATGCCATGCCCACCAGGAAGGAGCCCGACACCCCGGCTGGCCGCGCCTTGAAGTGAAAACGCTTCTCCAGGTTCAGCAGTTTCCAGAAGTCAAAAATCATGTTCAGGCCCAGCAGCATGACAATAGAGCCAGCAAGGAGGTCTATTGCTGCGCCGATGTTCGAAAACAGGAGCCCGGTGCCGCTAAAAAGAATTCCCAGGACAACGAACACCACCGTGAACCCAAGAATGAACAGTAAGGTTCTGCGAATAACGAGGCTACGCCGTGGCTCAAGGTCCTGGAGGCTTACACCCCCAACATAGGACAGGTATGACGGAACTAAAGGCAGAATGCAGGGGCTTGCAAAGGACAGCAGTCCTGCAAGAAAAGCTAGAAGAATGTTGATGTTTCCGCTCATGACCTTCTCATTGTAGTAGTGTTTTATCTGGAGGCACTGAGTGCGCCGGTCATGTTCTGGAAGAACTCAACATATCCCGGCTCGTCCCAATGTGCAAAACCAATAAGCGCGGCTGGCATTGACCCGTCTGGAGCAATGACGTAACTGGTTGGCAGCCCTCGCACGGCGTAGCGTCGCGCAACAGCGCCGTCAAAATCAAGCAAAATAGGATAATCAAACCCGTGCTCGGAAATGAACCGCTGCACCGTCTCCCGGTCTTCCTGCATGTTAATTGCAAGAATTTCAAACTGCTCACGCGGCAAACTCTCGTAGAGACGCTGCATGGAGGGCATTTCCTCAATACAGGGTGGGCACCAGGTGGCCCAGAAGTTCATGAGCACCACCTTACCTTCAAACTCAGAAAGGCGAAGCTCCCTGCGGTCCAGAGTCTGTAGGAGAAACTCTTCTGCCTGCGGTGGGTTTGCAAATACACGAAAGCCCAGGCCCTCGAGTTGTCTTTTTGTTTCGCTATTTATGCTGTGCCGCGCTTGAGGCTGAGCGCCTGCGGAGCCCTGGGCCGAGTTCTCGGTGGATGTGGTTGCGGCGGCGGGTTCGGTCGCGGGTCTGGGCGCAGGTTGCTGCAAAACCAGCATTACTACCAAAATAAGTGCGATGATCACGCCAAGGCCCAAGCCTGCATATACAAGTAACTTACCCATACTCTAGACAATACTCGACCAAAGCGCTCAGGTCAACGTGGCGTATGAAAACAGCACCTTTACTGCAGGAATCCGGGAGCCAGAATCCGTGTCATGAGCAGGATGAAGTTGTATGCCGCGTGCGCCCATGCAATGGAGTGGATTTCACCGCGGCGGAGAAAGGTGATGGTAAGCACTATCCCACCTGCTGCGGCTCCAATAAGGCCGTAGACTCCCTGATAGAGGTGTACGACCGCAAACAGCACAATAGCCACACTCGCCGCGGTGGCTCGTCCGGCACCGGCCGCACGCAGGGTCGACACTGCGTAGCCGCGGTAGAGGAGCTCCTCACGGTAGGAATTGACCATGGTGGAAACAAAGAGCAGCAGCGCTATGAGCGGAATAGGAACTTCGCTCGCAGGCGCTCCTGCAGCCGCACCGGCGGCAGGAGCGCCGGGGCCAGGTTCGCCCCCAAGCAGCTGCATGGACAGCAGGGCGGCAGCCCCCATGACCACAAACAACACCACAGCGGTTCGCAGGGCAGGCTTGAGCATGGAGCTGCTCACCGGCACCCAGCCTGCTGCCGCCAGCCTGCCGCTACCGCTGCGCTGAAGAAACAGCCACAGAAACGCAATTTGAGGCAGCCCCAGCAGTACCGAAAAAAACTGGTACTCAAGCCGCATGACCGCTTCCGGGTCGGCACTGGCTGCCATGAACAGACTTGGTAGCATGAAGGTACCGGCAACGATCATAAACTCTACAAAATGTTTTGTAGCTGCACTGTTGTTTGTATCACGGGAGATGTTGTTCATATCACTCATTGTACACTTCTCATTTGCCTAGTGTTTACGGTATCTTCACTAATGTACATCTCCTGCGGGGCCGAAATACAGAAGAGGAGACATGTGATTATCCTCGGTCTGGAAAAAAAGTTGGAGTCAAAGGAATAATGTGGATTGCAATTCTTGTGGCGGTCGGTGCTCTCATATTCTTGCTCGTGGCCGCGGCAAATTCCGCCGCTTCCGGCTTTCCGTGGGTGCAGTTCTACGTCAAAGGGAAGGAGTCCGGTTTCAAGATTCGAGAGTTGAATCTGCTGCGCAAGATTGCGGTTGAGAACCGGCTGAAGAATCCTACATCGTTGTTCTGGAGTGAACGAACCTTAGATCGATGTATACGCGGCATCATTTTACGGTATCGCGCACGCGGCCAGGAGAACAATCCTGACGCGGTAACCTTTCTTGGCAAGCTGTTTGACTTCCGTAAGACGGTTGAGATGAACCAGCCAAAATATCGACTTGGAATTCAATCCACACGCAGCGTCGCCTCCGGACAACCCATTAAGATTACCTTTCCCGGCGGCAGTGTGTACTACTCCAAGGTCGTGGAGAACATGCGTAAATACATGGCCATTGAGTACCCTAAGGGAAAACAGAAACCGCCCGGTTTCTCCTGGAAGGGTTCCAATATCAGCGTCTACTTCTGGCGCCATGAGGATGCCGGATACTATTTTGAGTCCAAGGTCATTGGCGACTACCTTGAACAGAAACGTCCTATTCTGCACATCACACATCCCAACGACCTGGTTCGCACTCAGAAGCGCAACTCGGTGCGTGCCGAGATCAGTACGAACGGGCAGTTGTTTCCACTCCGCTCAATTAAAGACGCAAGCGAGAAGGTGGCACAAGCTGGCGGGTACCGATGCAAGATGGTTGATATCTCAGAGGATGGAGCCGCTGTTCTGGTCGGTGGACGTGCCAAAAGCGGCATTCCTATGCGAATTCAGACCGAGATCAACGGTGAGCCGGTGGTACTGTGTGGAGTGGTGAAGGGGGTAACCTTCAAAGAAAAAGCCCGCATGTCTATTCTGCACCTGCAGGCAGTGAAACCCAGCCCAGCTATGCGCAACCGCATTCTCACCTACGTGTACGGGATATTCCGGAACGCAGGTGAAGTTACCTCACCGGCATTCAAGAACGCCCCGGCATCTGCCGCAGGCACTGGCGCAGGCTCTGGCGCAGCGGCGGGCGGCCCCTAAGCATGCGCCTCCGGCGCAGCGACGACCCGCTGCACCAAAACCCGCACCTGCAGCGCAGCGACGACCCGCTGCACCAAAACCCATGACATCTCCAGGCCCGCAGGTCGAGTGAACAAGATTTTGCGTAACCCCTCTGGGTCGTGTAAGATACTCCTACTTAAGTAGGAGTATCTTACACGACTCCGATACTCCCGCACTAAACCTAATGACAGCTGGTTCACCGCCTTTTTCCAATAAAAACCTCATGTGACGAAGCAGTAGCAACATTTTTCCAGTAGTACTCTTATGCGCGCCACGTGGCGTGGCCTACAGTGCGGCGGCCCACACTGCGGCGGCCCACCACCGCGGGAAACTGAGTATCGACCTGGAGGATGCATGAACACTCGACTCCCCATGCTTGCGGCCTTAGTTGCCGCGACCGCGTTGTACCTCTCGGTGTTTGTTGCCCTTTTGCTGGTGGTACTACTGTTGGCTGCCTGGGTGGCGACGAGCCCGGCAGCGAGCCCGGCAGCGAGCCCGGCAGCGAGCCCGGCAGCGAGCCCGGCGACCCGACGGAACACTGGACTTTTTGTGGCACTGCTGCTGCTTGCCGCCGCGCTGGGGTTTGCTGGCCGCGAGCGCACGCTGCTGGACCGCGCACGCAGTTATACCGGCATACCGGTTGAGTCCGTCACCGGCGCAAAGCTCCGACTGACTGAAGACTCGCGGATCATCAGCTCCGGTGCAACGCTGTATGTGGGGCGCCTGGAGGCTGTCGGCCGCTACCAGGACCTGCAG
>SLAA01000001.1 GCA_007127105.1 Spirochaetales bacterium
GTGGACATCATATATCACGGCGGCCGCCCGGTGGTCATTCCCCTCAACGGCGGTCATGTTCACTAACATCCTGACCCATCGGTCATCGATAGAATGCGTTTTACAAATTGGGAATGGTATTCCCAATTTGTAGTTGCCGCGCGCGACTAATGACCCTATACTTCTTACATGATCTCACGCCAGCTATCCGTGGCCTTTGAGCGAATTAGACGGGCCTATCCAATTGTGTATGTTTCGGGTCCCCGGCAGTCCGGGAAGACTACCTTTCTCACGGCGCAGCTCCCGGACTTCACCTATGTTAACCTGGAGAATCCCGATGACCGCGAGCACGTCCGGGAAGATATTCGCACATTTCTGGCACAAACAGCTCCAGGGGGTGTCGTGATAGATGAGGCGCAACGCCTACCGGAGTTGTTTTCGTATCTACAGGATTTCGTGGACCGCTCCGGCGAGATGGGGCAAATCGTGCTTTCGGGCAGTCAGAACTTTCTGATGATGAAAGGTATCTCCCAGAGTCTCTCCGGCAGGGTGGGGCTGTTAAACCTCTTTCCCTTCACCTGGAACGAGCTTGCAGCACATGCTGAAGCCCCTTCCACCGTGGACGAGGCGATCTTTCGTGGTTGCTACCCGGCAATCTACGATCGTTCAATAGCGCCACCGGACTTCTACCCCGCCTACGTGCAGACCTACATAGAGCGTGACGTCCGAAACCTGCAGAACATTGGTGACCTCAGTACCTTTGGTCGCTTTGTGGAACTCTGCGCCGGGCGTGTCGGGCAAATCCTTAACTATAGTTCCCTCGCTTCGGACCTGGGTATTGACCACAAAACGGTGAAGTCCTGGATTTCCCTTCTCGAGGCAGGATATATTGTCTTTCTCCTACGTCCACATCACAAGAACTTCAACAAGCGGGTTATCAAGTCACCCAAACTGTACTTCTACGACACTGGGCTGGCTACATCTCTGCTACGGATTCGCAAGAGCGACTCACTAAGGAGCTTCCATTTGCGCGGAAATCTGTTTGAGAACTACGTCGTTGCGGAGTATGTGAAGCTACTCCACCATGAGGGGATTCAGCCGGACGCGTATTTCTTCAGAGACTCAGCGGGGCATGAGGTTGATGTGATACTCGACCGGGGAACACACCTGATTCCGGTGGAGATCAAGTCTTCGGCAACTATTACCGGCGAGTTTTTCCGGGGCTTGCAGACCTACCAGGAGCTGAGCGGAGCCTCTACGACCAACTCCTATCTGATATACTCAGGTGAAAACTCAATGATACGCAAAAATGCACGGGTACTTAGTTGGCGCCAGATGGCTGAATTGCTCCCGTAGATTTACTCTGCACCACAGTTCACCCGGCGCGGCCGCCGTTGCACTCCGCCTGGAGTTATGCTATGCATTGGTGTAGGTTCTTAGCGGAGGTTCATCTGACATGAAATTTCACGTTGCAGTTCGACGCACTCTCTTTTGCCTGGTATTGCTTGCTGTAGCCCCGGCAGCCTTTTCTCAGATGTCCTTTGCCGCTGGCCTGGGGGCAAATTTTTTCCGCTACGATACTCCCTACCTCACCGCCCTGGCCGCAACCTACCTGTATGAGTACACCGACGGGGTGGAACTCAACATTGGGGGTGAGTTTGCTATTAGCACAACAGAGGACGATGACGGCGATACAGTGCCGCGGTTCCTGCTCCCGGCCAATATTGGGCTGAACTTTGTATTTCCCCGCGAACAAGTGTCAATGGTTTTCGGCACCGGTCTCACACCCGTCTTTGTCATTGACGAGGACGGCGATACCGGCTTTCTTATGGGACCCTACGCGAAGGGGGCGGTTCGCGTGAACGTTCACCCCTACATGAGCTGGTTTCTGGAACTGCAGCAGGATCTGCTCATTGGCGGCAGTGACTGGATTAACACCGGAACCCGTGCGAGTTCCGGCATTGTGTTTTCCTTTGAAGACCGGTAGACCCTAAAAACGGTAGCGAAACCCGTTGCTCATGCTCAGTGAGCCGGGCCTGTCCCAGCCAAACACCGCGTCCTTGTCCCCAATCTGCGCGGCAACAAAACTCTCTGCATAAAAGCCGGTGAAGATGTTCCAGCTGTAGCCGACAATAAGCAGCGCCGAGCTATCAAGCGGCGATACTACCGCCCGTCCGATAATGTTCAGGGTACGCCCCGGAGCGTAGACCAGCTCCGGGTGCAGCAGCACTGCGTACTCGGCATCCGGGCGCTCCTGGTCGGACCATGATGCCCCCGGGCGAATGAAGCCCTCCATGCGTGCGGTGAGGTTTCGGTCCCGCCCAATGCGGAAGGTGCGAAAGGCTCCAAGGCTCGTGCTACCGCGCTCCTCAAGTACGCTGCCAAACCCCGACGGCAGTTTATCGTCCAGACTCAACCGCGCCGCTGCGTAGAGATCTGCCCAGAGGTTCCCCTGAACCGAGAATGCGGCGTGGTGCATGTCCTCGCTACCGTCATACAGGTAAGCTGGCTCCAGTGACAGCCCGCCCAACACCGCGTGCAGCCGCAGCCCCAGCCGCGACTCGTCCGCACCGCCAGGCACCACGGCAGCACCGGCCGCTCCGTCCAGGGCCTGCCCGGCAAGCAGGCTTGGCGCGGCAACTCCGGTGCCGCCAGCGCCATCTGCCTCGCTACCGTCTCCCAGACTCAGCTCCGGGAATGGCGGCAGAAACACCGGCTCCAGGTAGGCGCGCTCACCAAGCGGCAGGTACACCGAGTAGAGCCAGCTTGTTTCATCACGCAGGTCGCCGGTGGAGGTGAAATCTGCGCCGCCGCTGCCGTCCGCTCCAAAAATAAGGTCCCCGGCATTGAACAGGCTGCCAATGCCCCAGGCCAGGCGGTCACGGCCAACAGATACCCGCATGGTGTAGTCCTGTGTCACCGGAAACCTGAAGCGCAGGGAGGCGCGCGGCACATCCACAAAGGCGGTCGAGATCGTGCCTGTATCGCTTTGCAGCTGTGCCGCGGTGGTGTTCAGCACCAGCCGCGCCTGAACCATGGGTGCTGGCGCGTTGCGAAACTCAATGCGCCCGACAGCCACTCCGCCAAGGCCAAGGTCGTTGCCGTCCCAGACCGCAAGAAGCTGGTTTTGAATCTCACTTTCTACCACGGTCTCGGCGGCCGCGTGCGAGGCCACAGCCAGCACCAGCAGCGCTCCACAGCAGGCGCTGAGCAACCGCCACGTAAACCGGCGGCGCAGCGCGCCCGGCCGGTGGCCGCTCAGCCGCCAGCTCGCCGCGCCTACCATGAGAGTTCCTCCAGAGAGAAGATGCCGCGCGGCAGCTCTACATCGATCCTGGCCGATGTTATTTTCATCTCGGTACCGCTTGAACGTCGGGTCTGATCCGTGACCCGCAGGTGCGAGGGAAAGATATATCCGTCGGTCTCGGTGGTTTCCAGCACCTCGGTCACCTTGAGCTTGCGGCCGTTGCGGGCAAACTGTTCACTGCGGAGCATGACAAAGCGCTCTGCATCGACCCAGAGTATCTGCTTGGCGTACGGCACATTGGTGCTGCGCGCCTCAAGCTCAACTTTGTAGGCTTGGCGCCCGTCTATGCGCTCCTCTCCGAGCAAGGTAAAGCGGTAGTCGTCTGCCAGACCGCGACCGCCGGTCATGTCCTCGTACGAGATGTCCGAACCCAGGAGCGAGTCACGCAAGGCCGCCCCCTGGAGGCGAATGGTCTCGCGGGCGTCGGGGTAGTAGAGATACAGACTTCCGTCATGACGGAGTATCTTCTGCCCGCGTTCATCGCGCGAGGTGAACTCCACCAGAAAGCGATCGGCTCCCTCGGTATGTGAGATAAATGTGCTGCGCCGGTCGCCAAAGCGGTCACTGACCACGATCTCACCCTCA
>SLAA01000020.1 GCA_007127105.1 Spirochaetales bacterium
TAATTCCGAGTGCGACCGGTTTCTGGCCGTGCGAGTCTTCAAGTGCAGTCGAAAGCCTGCTGGCGGTCTCACATAACTGCCGAATACTTGCGTCCGGGCCAGCATCATGGTCGGTAGCAACGGAGCGGTGCTCGAGCAGATTGCCTTGTTCATCGCCCAGGACCACCGAGCATTTTGTTCCACCAATGTCGAAGCCCAGAAAGTAGTTCATGGTACAGCGCTCCGTGGTTCATGACTCTGGGCGGCGGTACAGGAGTCACGTACAATCAGTCGTGGTTTGAGAAGTAGTCGGGCCGGATTGTGGTTGCGGTCTTGAATGAGTTCCATGAGTTCATCTGCAGCAAGCTGCCCCATGCTGTGTTTGGCCTGTATCACGGTGGTGAGTGGAATCCTGTACCGTTCGGCAAATGCGATATCGTCATAACCAATAACCGACACCTGAGAAGGCACCGGAATGCGGTGGGCAATAAGGCCTTCAAGGATCCCCATAGCCACAAAGTCGTTTGAGGTAAATATTCCAGTACTCACCGCGTCCAGGCGGTTGCGGGCTATGAGGCTTGGAACAATGTTGTACCCGTCGTCGAATGTTCGAACCTCGTCGTAGACTGCCAGATCATTTCCACGCCCATGGCTTCTGATTTCATGGATAAAGCCCTCGGCACGTTCGGAGGTGCTCTGATGTGGAACCCCCGAGAGGCACAAGAAGCGGGTAAGGTTGGTGCGGAGCATGAGCTCTGCAGCCAGGCGCCCGCCTTCGACGTTGTCGGTGGAAACATAGCTCACCGACTCATTGTCACTATGGCAGTTCATGACAACGAAAGGAACTCCGTTGCGTCGCATGACTTCGGTAGACTCTGATTCCGGATGGACCGGGGTAAGGAGCACCCCGTCGACTCGGTTTCGCAACAGGGTACGAATAAGGTCAGCCTCTTTAGCCGGGTCCCAACCTGAGCTGGTAAGGAGCATAGTGTAGCCGTTCTTCTGAAGCACGAGCTCGACGCCTTTAGCGAGCTCCATGAAGAAGGGATTGGAGATGTCATCTACCACTACTCCAATGGTGTGGGTTCGCCGGGTGCTCAGATTCCGGGCGACGTAACTTGGTTCGTAGCGGTGCTCCTTGACCAGGGATAGGATACGGTCGCGCGTCTCCTCCCGAACCATAGGATGGTTGGAAAGAACCCGGGACACCGTCGCAGTTGAGACGCCTGCCATGCGGGCGATATCGCTCATGGTCAGTTGTTTACTCATTGGTGATCCTTTGCCGCGTTGCAGGAAAAGCTGGGTGTGCCTAGCATGTAACCGCTTACATAATCTCTTTATGGTACTACCGCTACGAGCACCCGTCAAGATTCCTATGAGTCATGTCTCAGCATGTACGCGTGGATTTGTGCACCTGCATGCGATAGGTGCCCACCGCACATGCTCCGTGGCCGGTGCGGAAGCGAGGAAGGTGTGAATCATGTGAATCTCGCACGGAAAGCTGAAACCGTGTTGCAATCTTTCGTTGACGACGGGAAATTCCGCCTCTATACTGAAAATGCAAACGGTTACATTCGTGAAGGAAATCACTATGGAGAGCAACGTCACTCCCACCGAGCTTGAAAGGGTACTTTCCGCGTTTCCGTCGGCTCGTATCGCCGTTGTGGGTGATGTGTGTCTTGATGTGTACAAGTTTCTTGCAGATGAGTCGGAGATCTCGGTCGAGACCGGACTACCAACCCGCATTGTGGAATCTATGCGGAGTTCTCTTGGTGGCGCGGCCAACGTCGCAGCAAATCTTGCCTCGCTTGGGGTCGGAAAGGTGGTACTCTACGGTATCATCGGTGACGACCTCTATGGCAGAGAAGTTGTAGAACACTGCAGCCGTGCTGGCATAAGTACCGACGGTCTCGTTGTGCAGTCCTCCAGTTGGCATACCAATGTCTACACCAAGCTCTACAAGGACGAGAAAGAAGAACCGCGTATTGATCTCGGAACCTTGAATGCCGCAAATAAGGTGAGTGTGGGAATGCTGCTTGAGCGCCTGCGTGCCGATCTGAGCTCCTTCAATGCAGTCATCATTAATCAGCAACTTCGCAACGGCATTCATACTTCAGTCTTCCGCACCGGACTTGCCGGGCTGATATCGGAACACGCCAAACTTCCGGTGTTCCTGGACAGTCGTGACTATCCCGAGGATTTTCCAGGTACCATACGGAAGCTCAACCTTCGTGAGGCTCAGGCCGTCCTCGGACGCGCCGAGGACCCCTGTACGGCGGCGTTAGTGTTGTCCGAGCGCTGGCAGCAGCCGGTCTATCTCACACGGGGTGAGGAAGGTTGTGTTGTTGCGGAGGCTGGGCAGGCAAAGGTTCAGCCAGCTCCAGCGATAGCTGGCACGGTGGACCCGGTCGGAGCTGGTGACAGCATGATTGCAGGGATTGTAGCCGCCCGAGTGAGCGGACTCAACGCGGTGCAGGCTGCGGTTTTTGGAGGCTTTGTGGCCGGGGTTACTGTGAGAAAGCTGCTCCGAACCGGTACCGCCACTCCTGATGAGATCCGTGAGATAGGACAAAGCCCAGATTATCTGTACAATCCGGAACTAGCGCACTCACCACACAAGGCTCGCTACATCGACAGCAGCGATATCGAGTTTGTTACCGAGCTACCAGAAGGCGGGTTCACATACGCAGTGTTCGATCACGATGGCACTATCTCAACCGTAAGGGAGGGATGGGAACAGGTGATGGAGCCACTTATGTGCCGGGTAGTTCTGGGCCCCCAGTTTGAAACTGCGCCTCCCGAAAGACATTCCACGGTGCGCAAGGCGGTGCGTGAGTTCATAGATCGTACTACCGGATATCAGACGATGTACCAGATGCAGATCCTGACCGAGATGGTGCGCGACTTTGGTTGCGTGCCGCCTGCTGAGATTCTGACCCCTGCTGAGTACAAGGAGCTGTACAACAAGGAGCTGCTTGCAATGGTTGAGCGGCGACTGGTGCGGTTTCGCGCAGGCGAACTGAGCGTTGACGATCTTACCGTCAAGAACGCCGTTCCGCTTCTGCGCGCCCTCCGAAAACACGGACTGGTACTCTACCTGGCAAGTGGAACTGACGAGCCGGATGTTCGCGCCGAGGCCAAGCTGCTTGGCTACGCGGATCTCTTCAACGGAGGGATATTTGGTTCGGTAGGAGATGTTCGGCGTGACCCTAAACGAGTGGTGCTTGAACGCATTCTTCACGAGATTGGCTCTGAAAAGGCGCGAGGGATCTTAACCTTTGGTGATGGGCCGGTCGAGATCCGCGAGACGCACAAGGCTGGCGGATATGCGGTTGGTGTCGCTTCTGATGAGGTGCGGCGGTACGGACTCAATCTTGCGAAGCGCGAGCGGCTTATCCTGGCAGGAGCCGACTGCGTGATTCCCGACTATTCTCAGCTTGACCGACTGCTGGAGCACCTGGGTATGACACCCGGTCGCGGTCCTGTTCGTGCGGCCGTACATGGAGCGTCTCATGGATAAAGCGGCTGAGTTTGATCGCCTGCAGTTAAGAACCTATCCTTTGGGTGAAAGGGCGAACCGCGTAAAGGTTGAGTCCGACATGCTGGATCCTGACGGACCACTGTCGGCACCCCTGCACGCGGACGCCGAGGCAACGGTCCAGGAACTTGCCGCCAGAATGCGTGCAGCCCGCGCGGCAGGGGCCCCGCGCGTCATGGCCTTTGGGGCTCACACTATCAAGAACGGTCTGGGGCCTGTGCTGATCCGCCTCATTGAGGACGGGTGGTTCACCCTCCTTGCCACCAACGGTGCTGGTATCATTCATGACTGGGAGCTTGCCTTTCAAGGTCTGACCAGTGAGGACGTACGGGCAAATACCGCACAGGGGCGTTTTGGCTTGTGGGAGGAGACGGGCAGGAATCTTAACCTGGCGCTGCTTGTTGGCGCATGGCGCGGTCTGGGTTACGGTGAGTCGGTGGGAACAATGATTCTGGACAACGGACTCACTATTCCCAGTGAGGCTGAACTGCTCCAGGAGATTGTGGACGCCCTGCCGGAAGAGTTTCGCTGTCCGGGCGCGGCGTGCGACCTGTTAGATGGAATCCGCCGACATGCATTGGGGCCGGGCCGCATAGAAATTAAGCATCCATACTCTGAGTTTAGCCTGCAGGCGGCCGCACGGCGTTTGGGAGTTCCATTTACCGGGCATCCTATGTTCGGCCACGACATCATTTATACCCATCCGACGAGTTGTGGCGCCGCAATTGGCCGTTGTGCCGAACACGACTTTCTACGCTTTGCCGCCGAGATCGCCCGCATAGATAACGGAGTGTATCTCTCGGTCGGGTCGGCAGTCATGTCGCCCATGGTTTTTGAAAAGTCCTTTTCCATGGCCATGAATCTGG
The DNA here is from genome assembly GCA_007127105.1 of Spirochaetales bacterium. Classification (GTDB taxonomy): domain Bacteria; phylum Spirochaetota; class Spirochaetia; order DSM-27196; family SLAA01; genus SLAA01. The sequence goes on from SLAA01000020.1 coordinate 4,384, forward strand.
CTCTGCAGGCTGGGCGGCCTATTCGGAATCACTATGTGTGTGTGGTCGATCTCATGGAGTCCACCTGGGACTGGGCGAAGTCTGGAGAGCCACCCGCCGAGGAGCCTGCATACTATATGCGCTTCTTGAAAACATTTAGCAGGATGGGGGGGACGATGCAGTACCTTGCGGCCGACAACCGTGTGGCGCTGCATCGACTCTATCAGATTCTGCATGAACAAGGCTAAGGAGTAAAGATGAACCGAGTTGAATGCGAGCGCATGCTTGAAGAGATGTCAGAGCACCTCAACAACGAGCTCTTACCGTTTTGGCTGAACAACTCCCGCGATGATGTGCACGGCGGCTACATAACGCATTTCGACGAGAACGGCGCTGATACCGGTGAGGATGAGAAGTCACTCATTGCGCAGACCCGGACCGTCTTGAGTATGTCCCTGGCCCACCGGGCCGGACATGGTGATGGACGGTGCGCCCGGCACGCTGAACACGGTGTGAAGTTCCTGCTGGAGCGGATGTGGGACTCCGAGCACGGTGGGTTCTTCTGGACTGTTGACCGTTCGGGCGAGGTGCTCATTCCCAAGAAAATTCTCTATGGGCACAGCTTTGCGATATATGCGCTGGCGGAGTATACCCGCGCGACCGGTGACCCTGTCGGGCTGGAATACGCAGAGAAGGTTTTTGACCTCGTTCAGATCAACTGCACCGAGACGGCCTTTGGCGGCTACCTGGAGATGTTTGAGCGTGACTGGACCTTGTGTGGGCCGGGTGCCGGGGGTGGTGACCGCAAGACCCTGGATGTGCATATGCACCTCATGGAAGCCTATACCAGCCTCTACGCAGTGAGCCAAAAGGAGCTTCATGCCAGGAAGCTGCGTGAGGTCATTCGCATTATTGTTGAACGGGTGTTGAGCCCGGGCGGAACCGGCGTTCCACAGTTCACCATTGACTGGAAGCAGGCGCCTCACATTAAGTTCGATATCGTCTGGGGCTGGGACCGTTATGACGAGAGCGGACAGAAGGCAAACCCGCTGGACAACACCTCCTATGGACACAATGCCGAGATGGCCTGGCTGCTGCTGGATGCACTGAACACCTTGGGCGACGACATTACCCCCTATGACACCATTATTCGCAGCGCGCTTGATCACGCCGTGCGCTACGGTATTGACGAGACCTACGGGGGCGTCTACGTAGAAGGGTCACACACCGGCCCGGCGACTGACCAGGCCAAGGAGTTCTGGCAGCAGGCAGAGACCCTCATTGGCATGCTTGACGGTTTCCTGCGTTACCAGGACGAACGCTATCTGCAGACCTATACCAATGTTCATAGATTTGTGATGGACCGCATGATTCACCACGAAACTGGTGAATGGTGGCCGCTACTGAGTCGCGAGGGTGAACCAATTTGGCGGCACATGAGTCATTCCTGGAAGGTGAACTACCACACCGTCCGAGCTGCAGTGAATACAGTCGAACTATTGCGCCAGGCACTAGACCGGAATCTTATATAGCCTGTAGAAAAGGAGGTGAGATACAGGCAGAAATGGGATCCCGATTTTTGGCGGCGTTGCCGTCAAATAGCGACAATCCTTCAAGGGAGGAATGTATGAGAAAACGACATCTTATACTCTGTATGGTAATTGCCGTTCTGATGATTATGCCAGCGGCAGTGTTTGCCGGGGGTCGTGCGGAGCGGCCAGCCGCCAATGAGCTTGAGATCTTCAGCTGGTGGACCGCCGGTGGAGAGGCCGAGGGACTTCAGGCCTTGATTGATATCTACAACGAGAGATATCCAGAGGTGAATGTCATTAATGCCACAGTTGCTGGTGGTGCAGGTGCCCAGGCTAAGGCAGTTCTGGCGAGCCGCATGCAAGGGGGGAATCCGCCTGACAGCTTCCAGGTTCATGCCGGACAAGGCATTATTGCTACCTGGGTTGTTGAGGACTTCATGGAGCCGGTGACCTTCATTCTTGAGGACAACGGTTGGATGGACGACTATCCCGCGGACGTGATCGACATCATTTCCTACCAGGGTGAGATCTACAGCATTCCCGTGAACATTCACCGCTCAAACGTAATGTGGTACAACAGAAGCCTGTTCGCGGACAACGGTTTGGAACCGCCTGCGAGCATGGCTGAGTTCTTTCAGGTGGCTGAGCAGCTTCGTGCCCGTGGAATTACCCCGCTTGCGGTCGGTGGTACCGACGGATGGGAGCAGACTCACCTTCTGGAGAGCGTCCTGCTTGCCGAGCTGGGTGCCGAAGCGTATCGCGGACTCTGGACTGGTGCTACCGCCTGGAACGGCACGCGAGCAAAAGCGGCTCTTGAGAGCTTCCTGCGTGTGATGGAGTACACCAACCCGGACAGAGCGGCGCTGACCAACATCGACGCCGCACAGTATGTTGCTGAGGGGCGTGCCGCCATGACCGTCATGGGTGACTGGGTGCACGGCTACTATCTGTCTATCGGCCACACACCGAATGAAGAGTACGGATGGGTTCCCTTCCCGGGTACCGCTGGAAACTTCCTCATGTTGTCCGACACCTTTGGGTTGCCGAAAGATGTGCCGAATCCTCAGAACGTGGAACGATGGCTCACTCTGATCGCTTCCCGTGAGGGACAGGACGCCTTTAATCCCATTAAAGGTTCCATTCCGGCCCGAACCGATGCCGACAGGTCGCTGTATGATGCGTACCTTCTATCTGCAATGGACGACTTTGGGAGGGACACCATTGTTCCGAGCGTCGCTCACGGTGCTGCGGCATCCGAGTCATGGGTCACGCGGATTAACGACGTAGTGAACATTCTGGTGAACAATCGCAACGTCGACCAGGCGGCAAATGAGTTCCAGAGCCTCGCGCAGCAGTACGCTCGCTAAGCTCGCTGAGTTGACGCGGTAGTACTACCGCATACCGGTGCGCTCTGCTGTGGCAGAGCGCACACTCCATTTGGGTCAGAGGGGCCGTGCGCATGATACGATCTAGGAAAGAGCTGACAAAGGCGGTGCTGATAGTCTCACCAAGCATTGCCGCAATTACCGTTTTCGTGTACGGCTTCATTCTCTGGTCTTTACGAACCTCCGTGAGTGCCTGGGAGGGAATTCGTCCAAACTACACCTTTGTGGGACTGCGCAACTATGCCCGGCTGTTCCGTTCCAGTCGCTTTCAAATTGACCTCTGGAATACCGCATACTTCACTGTGTTCTTCATTGCGGTATGTATTGTGTTTGGATTCCTGCTTGCATATCTGATCAACAAACAGATTCGCGGTGAGGGTTTCTTTCGTACCGTGTACATGTTTCCTATGGCGCTTTCATTTATTGTGACCGGTGTTCTTTGGCGCTGGGTTCTTAATCCGACGGCTGGCGTGAATGTGCTTCTTGCAGGCCTTGGCCTTCCATCGAGCTGGGGCTGGTACACGGATACAACCCGCATTGGCGGGTTCCATCTTGCCCTCATTTCCATTATCGCGGCAGCATCGTGGCAGTTTATTGGCTACACCATGGCCATCTACCTGGCCGGGTTGCGCTCAATTCCTGAACAGTTGTTGGAGTCAGCCCGCATGGATGGAGCAAATGAGTTCACCATCATTCGCCGAATCATACTCCCCATGCTCAGGCCAATCACTCTGTCCGCCATGATTGTACTAGGCCATATTTCGCTCAAGATTTTTGACCTTGTCATGGCAATGACGGGAAGGGGGCCAGCCTTTGCCACCGACTTTCCGGGTGTGTTCATGTTTGAGACCACCTTTCGCGGTAACCGCTATGGTGAAGGTGCCGCGATCTCAACGGTTATGTTGCTCATGGTAGCGGTGGTGATTGTCCCATATCTTGCGTATACCTTTAGGAAGGAACACTCATGACTGCAGGTGTAGCCTCTTTAGGCTCAGCCCGCTGGGCAGTTGTACAACGCCGTGTGCTGTTGTACGTGGTGCTTGGGATCTTTGTGGTACTTTTTCTGGGACCGGTCTATGTTCTCCTGGTCACGAGCCTTAAAACATTCCAGGATGTCAGTCTGTCCGAGATGTGGGTGTTCCCACGTGCCGTTAGTCTTGAGGCGTTCCGTGCGGCTCTGATCCGGTTGGGGCCGAACCTGCGAAACAGCTTTGTGTTAGTGATTCCGGCCACGCTGGTCACCGCCGCAATCGGCTCAATTAACGGCTATGTGTTCTCCAAGTGGCGTTTCCGCGGATCCAACATCGTCTTCGCCCTGATCTTGTTTGGAATGTTTATTCCCTATCAGGCCATCTTGATTCCGCTTGTTCAGTTCCTGCGCACTATTGGGCTTTACGGCAACCTGGGGGGACTGATCCTCACTCACGTGATTTACGGCATTCCAATCACAACACTCATGTTTCGGAACTTCTACGCCGAGATACCGGACGAGCTTCTTGAGGCTGGGTACATGGACGGGCTTGAACTCTTTGGGGTGTACCGGCGAATTATGTTGCCGCTGTCGGCGCCAGGCCTGGTGGTGGTGGTGATATGGCAGTTTACCAGCGTGTGGAACGACTTCCTTTTTGCGGTCACCATCACTCAGCGTCCAGGTGTGCAGCCCATTACGGTAGCACTCCAGAACCTGGCTGGCAGTCAGGTTGTTGAGTGGAATGTGCAAATGGCGGGCGCTCTCATAGCCGCCGTACCGACCTTGATCATCTATATTCTGCTCGGCAAGTACTTCATCCGCGGTATGCTGGCTGGATCGGTCAAAGGCTGAACCCGGTTTGGCGCCTGGTATGGAAAGGGTAGCACTCGCCTGCGATATAGGCGGCAGCCACATAAGCTCGGCCCTGGTTGGGGCAGAGTCTGGCGCCCTGGTGCAGAATAGTCACGCAGCCCGGGCGGTTGATAGTTCCCAAGGCGCCAAACATATTCTAGAGGTATGGACCCAAGCATTGCACGACAGTCTAATGGCGCTCGGGGAACGTGAGCTCGCTGGCCTCGGCTGCGCCATGCCGAGCCCCTTTGATTACCGCCAAGGAATGGGGGCGCGGAGCACGGGGCGCAAGTACGAGAGTCTTGAAGGTGTAAAGGTTGGAGAGGCTTTGAGGTCCGCACTCGGTGTAGACCCCAGTTTGCCAGTTCGATTCATCAATGACGCTACCGCATTTGCGGTTGGCGAGGCATGGCGGGGTGCGACGGCCCCCTATGCTCGTTCTGTTGCACTGACTCTTGGTACCGGTTTTGGGTCGGCGTTTATTCACAACGGTGTGCCTGTGCTCGCGGGTGCATTGGTGCCTCCTCAAGGCTGCCTCTGGCATCTGCCCTATCACCACGGCATAGCGGATGACTACTTCTCCACTCGAGGTTTCGTGGCTGAGTATGCTGCGGTAGCCGGGCAAACGGTTTCAGGTGTTAGGGCCCTGGCTGATCGGGCGCGGGAAGGTGATGACTCTGCGGTAGTGGCGTTTCGCAGGCGTGGCAAACAGCTCGGGGAGTTCGTTGTACCTTGGCTCAAGGGCTTTGGCGCGGAGTCCTTGGTTGTGGGGGGGAACATCACCAAGGCCTATACTCTGTGGGGGCCAGCTATGGAACACGCATTGACAGCGAGCGATGTAGCGGTCGATGTTCGGTTCTCAACGCTTCATGAAGATGCCGCAGTTGTCGGCGCAGCGCGTTTGCTTGACGAGCATTTCTGGCAATCCATTGAGCACCTCATTGAACTCATGTAAGGCCCGCCTGACGGACAGGGATAGCCGCTTCAGGGTTTAGCGAGTATAGTATAGTCACTGAGTAAGCAGTAAGCATTCGACTACACACAGTTGTCGTACTAATGTATGGAGTTGCCATGATTGACCTGACTCTGCGTCCCGAAGTGCGGGCGCGCAATATCGAACGCTGCCGTGAGCGTGGAATTATTCTTCCCAAATTTAGCGAGATGAGCAATCCAGCCTCAATGCCGGAAAAAATTCGCACAAGGCTGAGCGAGGTCGGTCTCTGGGATATTGACCCTGCCAATCTGTTTCGCATTACCTGGAAGAATGAGCCGGTTGCCAAGGGTGGCACCTTTGGTGGGGTCAACTACATTGAACTCCCACCGGAACTCACCGGCGCACCCTGTCGTATTCTGGGTATTGTTGGGCAGTGGTTTCCCACCGGCGCCCATAAAGTTGGGGCAACCTACGGCTGCCTGGCGCCTGCATTGGTAAGTGGCAGCTATGATACAGCCAACCAGAAAGCCGTCTGGCCCTCCACCGGTAACTACTGCCGTGGTGGCGCGTATAACTCCGCTCTCCTTGGGTGCGAGTCTATTGCAATTCTTCCCGAGGGCATGAGCCGTGAACGTTTTGAGTGGCTTAAGAAGATTGCCGGAGAGGTGATAGCAACCCCCGGAACCGAGAGTAACGTCAAAGAGATCTTTGATGCCTGCTGGGAGCTGAGAAAGACTCGTGGTGACGATATCGTCATTTTCAATCAATTTGAAGAGTTCGGTAACTACCTCTGGCATTACGAGGTAACAGCCGACGCAATTGTGGAGATGCTGGCTGCTGCCGGGGTCAAGCCTGAGAATTACGCTGGTTACGTTTCTTCCACTGGATCAGGTGGGACGCTGGCTGCCGGTGATAAACTGAAGCAACTGTACCCCCATAGTGTTATTGGCGCTGCTGAGGCGCTGCAGTGTCCGACACTTCTGCGCAACGGTTTTGGTGATCACCGCATTGAAGGAATTGGCGATAAGCATGTGCCATGGGTGCACAACGTTCGCAATACCGACCTCATAGTTGCGGTTGACGACCAGGACTGCATTGACCTTACTCGCGTCTTCAACGAGGACGCTGGCCGTGCATATCTTGCTTCACGTGGTATCTCGGATGAGACAATCCAGTCGCTGCCAGCGCTCGGAATTTCCGGAATTGGAAACATGCTCGCTGCGGCTAAGATTGCAAAGTACTATGAACTTGGTCCTGACGATGTAATGGTGACAGTGCTGACCGACTCCATGGAGTTATACAACTCACGTGTGGAGGACCTGGTGGCAGAGCAGGGCCCGCTTTCGGAGATTGATGCTGCACGCTATTTTGCGGGTTCCGTCGAGAAGCAGAACCACCTCAACGTGCTGGAACTGACCTACTACGAGCGACTACGGGTACACAACCTCAAGTACTTCACCTGGGTTGAGCAGCAGGGTCGGAACTCCGAGGAACTCAATGCACAGTGGTACGACCGTGAGTACTGGACCAACATTCAGGCGCTGGCACCAAAAATTGACGCCATGATTGACGACTTTAACAAAGAGGTGGGGCTGCTCTAAGCCCCCGATACCAACTCCGGCAACGTTGCTGCAAAGGGCAAACTGCTGGGGTACACGCCGAGCGCGTCGTTCACCGCCGCCGCAATTGCGGGGGCGGCCGGGTTCAGCGGTATCTCACCAATTCCTTTTGCACCGTACGGGCCGTCCGGATGCGCAGCCTCTACTATGTAGGTTTCCAGCACCGGAGAGTCGAGGAAGCGAGGCAGCCCAAGCGAGTTGATTGTGGTTGTAGCTGTACCGTTGCGTCCGGACTCGAAGTTTTCGCGCATCCCATATCCATACCCCATGACGACCGCTCCCTCGACCTGTCCCAGAACGTTCTGGCGGTGTAGGGCACGACCAACGTCCTGCGCCGTAATGAGCCGGAGCACCCGCAACTCGGTGCCGTCAGGGTTAACCTCCACAATGGCTGCCATACTGGTGTAGCAGTAGGCAAAATGGATTGCGTGTCCTTCCGGGTGATCTGGTACGACCGCCTCGCAGTCCTCCGGAAGCGGCATGGTACGGGGTGGCCGGTATCTATACTCGAGTCGCAGTCGCTCGCCTTTGTAGTGTTCCTCATAAAGCTCTGTTAACGCTTCCCGGGCCTCCTCCTCGGCATAGCCGGACAGGTTCATGCCGTCGGGCTTCTTAAGGGTTTCAAGAAGGAGCGCGGCCGCGCCGTTCACGGCATTACCACTGACAAAGGTCTGCCGAGATGCGGTGGTGAGCCCGGCCTCCGGGCAACGCTCGGTGTCGGACGACACTACATCGACCAGACCATAGGGAACTCCAAGGCGCTCGGCCGCAATCTGAGCCATTACCGTGTCCGATCCTTGCCCCATGTCGGTAGCTCCAACAAAAATGCGCACCGAGCCATCCTCACGCAACTCTACCGCTGCCGAGGCCTCATCCGGCAGGCCCTTACCAACACCCACGTTCTTATAAGCACTCGCGAACCCAACACCAAGTTTCTTGCCGGGCGCCGGAGCTGTTTCCTTAAGCGCGGCCGCGAGCGCATCGGCAACCTGGTTCACCGTCTCGGGGTAGGGGTTACCCTCGGGAAGGAGATGTCCGGTTACGGTTGTCTTGCCAGGTGCAAGGGCGTTCTTGCGGCGCAGTTCAATTGGATCCATACCCAAGGCCCGCGCGATCTTGTCCATCTGGAGTTCGACCGCAAAACAAATCTGAGTGCTGCCGAAGCCCCGAAAAGCGCCGGAGGGATTGGTGTTGGTATACACGCCGCGTGAGTTTACCGAGGCGTTAGGGATTTCGTAGGGCCCTCCAGCCATGATCGCGGTGCGGAAAATCACAGGCTTGCTGAGTGAAAGGTAGGAGCCAGAATCAACCACGGTGTCGGTCTCGACCGCTAACAAGGTACCATCCTTGCGTACTGCATGGCGAATGCGAACACGGCTTCCATGACGCTTGGTACTCATTCGAATTGACTCACTGCGACTGAGCACCACCTTTACCGGCCTTCCGGTGAGGCGTGCCGCAAGCGCGGCTTGAATCTGAACGGTTGGCTCTTCCTTACCACCAAAACCGCCGCCAGCAGGGGTATAGACGACGCGAACCTGTTCGGGGTCTATGGCCAGGGTAGCAGCAATCATTTGCTGGTATGCGCCGGAGCCTTGGTTTGCGGTATAGACCGTAACCGCCGGTTGTGAGCCGGGAACCGCAAGGCAGGCCTCCGGTTCAAGGTAGGCGTGCTCAATCTGCGGGGTGAAGTACTCACCCTCAATGACCAGATCTGCGTCTGCAAATGCCTGCTCCGGGTTTCCCCGGCGAAAACGAACCGTGTCGGCAGTATTGCCGCCTTCGTGAAGCTCCGGCGCCCCAGGTGCCATGGCCTCATCAATTGAATGAATGACCGGCAACTCCTCATACTCAGCTGATATTAGCTTGGCAGCGGCTCGTGCCATGCCAACAGACTCCGCCACCACCAGCGCAAGGGGCTCGCCGCGGTAGCGAACGAGATCCGCGGCGAATACCGGCTGATGCGGAATGAACAGCCCAAAGCCGTTACGGCCGGGAATATCGGCCGCACTGAGAATGGTTACAACCCCTGGTGCTTTGCGTGCCTGCTCAAGATTAAGGCTCAGCAGTCGGGCATGGTCCTTGGTGCTCAAAACAAAGGCGCCATGGAGCATCTCGGGGGACTCGTAGTCGGCGGCGAA
>SLAA01000044.1 GCA_007127105.1 Spirochaetales bacterium
AGATTGCGAAATGCACTGGGAGTTTTGCCCCAGGCCAGGCGAAATGCGCGTGAAAAAGCGGCAGTGTCTGAGAACCCGCACTCATAGGCAATATCGGTTACCGGACGTGAGCGCTGTGAAGCTAACAACCGCGCGGCCTTCTCCAGTCGCAAACGCTGAATAAACTGCCCCGGAGTTTCTCCCACCTGAGCGTAGAAGATGCGGTGGAAATGATACCGTGAGAAGCAGGCTACCTCTGCCAGTCGTTCCAGGGGCAGCGGTTCGGAGAGGTGTAGTTCGATGTAGTCCATGGCCCGGTTTACCCGCCGCCTGTACTCTGTGCCGCGCTCGTTCATAGCACCGAATTATACCCTGTTATCTGCCTCCCGTGCGGGGTTACTCCTCAAGCAGCGAGGTGAGCCCCATCATCTGCAGCAGGCCTGGTGCCGCCATTTGCGAGAACCAGTACGCCATGGCTGCTGCCGAGTCCCGCGGACTGCGCACAATCCAGCGCCCCGCAAGCTCCACCAGGGCGCCCGAGAGATATGCAGCGACGTACTCGGCGTCCAAGGGTTCGTGCTTCTGTGTGTCGCCGGACTCACGTAGGGTTCGCAGTACCGAATGGTGCATTCTGGAAATTTCTGCGACGCGAGTGGTAATGGCATGACGCAACGGCGCGCTGTGAGGCGTCTCAAATATCTTCTGATACAGAAGCTCGTGTCGCTCAAGATGCGCAAAAAACGAGTAGCTCAGCGGGTGCCCCTTGAGCAGCAGCGTCTCTGGATTAAGGGTGACAGTATCGTCCAGGAGCTCCGGGTGCTCGCGAGCGAAACACTGCTCAATATGCGCAGCTATGGGCTCCCATGCCTGTTGGAACTGAAGGTAGAACGTTGAGCGGCTGACACCGGCTTCCGAACACAGGCGCGCCACCGAGAGGCTCTCCCAACCGCCAGTTTGCAGAATCTGCACTGCAGCTGCGCTGAGGAGTTCACGGCTTCTCTCAATACGTGGGTCAATTCCGGACATCTGTACGATATCGTACATGTGTTCAGGATCTTTTTCAAGCGTTTGGGTAGCGTTTTGGCCATGACAACAATACTGCAAATGAGCGAGTACCTCCTGAGGGTACTCCCGGGTCTGGTTTTGGTGGCGGTGGTGATGTATGGTATGCGGCCAACCGCCGCGGCGCGGGTTGCACTGTACCTGCTGGCGTTTGTGCTGCTGCGCGACGCGCTGACGCCGCTTGGGCTGTGGCGCTTTGGTGTGCATAGCGGTGTGTTCTGGATTCGTCTCTCGGATGATCCGTGGTTCCTGGTCTTGTTTGGGCTCAGTGCTGCCGCCATGGCAACCGCGGTGTACGCCGCAGACAAGGAGAACCGCCACGGGGTGGTGTTGCTACGGGGTGAGGTCTTGAAAGGCGTTGTGGCTGGCCTGCTTGGCTTTGCCCTGGTGGTGTTGCCGTTGGTACTGCTGTATCGCCTGGTGCCGTTAGCACAACGCGGCGGTGAGGTGGAAGCCGGGCTTTTGCCTGCAATCCTGGTGTTTGCACTGCTTGGCAACTTCCTGGAAGAGCTCCTGTTCCGCGGGTACGTGCTGGCGGGTCTAACCCGGCACGCAGCAAGGGCCGCCGGTCGCACGCGGCTTGGAAGCATCATGACGCCTGGTGTTCAGTCGGGATTCGTCTTTGCCTTGTGTCATGTGTTCCTGGCAACAACGGTTAGCTCGGCGGGCGCCCCGCTGCTTCTGTTTACGCTGTGGGAAGGGGTCATAGCCGGGATTGTGGGTGAACGCTACGGAGTATTGCCGGCCACCATCACGCATGGGGGCGCAATCTTCCTGCTGAGTTCCGGGCTGGTGTAGGAGGCTTGCACCGTCGATGCTGGAGCAGGAGTTATTTTCAACCTGTTTTCACTATGAAGAAGTAGCGTGCACAATTCGCGGTAATAAGGGGTAGGAGGCATACACATGCACCAGACCCCGTCGGAAGGACAGACCCCGTCACCTTCATTTGAGTCCCAACCATACCGAACCGGAAGTAAGCACTATTCGCTCACCTCGGATGTAGTGTTCAAAGGTGTCTTCGGCGCAGTAGGGAGTGAGCCGGTACTGGCCGCCCTGATCAACGCGGTTCGCACCGACTACGGCTTCCCCCCGGTTGTAGAGGTGGAAATCGAAAACCCATTCAACCTGCAGCACTTCTCGGCCGACAAGCTCTCTATTGTAGACGCGCGGGTGCGGGACGCTACCAATGCCCTGTTTAACGTGGAGGTACAGAGCTACCGGCACAAGGGGCTGGACTCCCGCATTCTCTACTACTGGGCACGCAGCTACTCAGACGGCCTGGCCAAGAGTGAGGACTGGTACACCCTCAAACCGGTGTACGGCATTGCATTTCTGGACCTTGAGTTCTTCGGCCACCAACAGAGCTCTCACACCTGTTTTGAACTTAGAGAGCGCCGTACACCGGAACTGGTGTTCAGTGAGGACCTTGCCATTCATCTACTTGAGCTCCCGAAGTACAGCGGTTTCACCCAGGAAACGCCACCGTCGACGCCGCTTGAGCGGTGGGTGTATACTTTACAGAGAGTGGGAACGGGAGACGAGCTCATGAAAAAGATCACACAGGACGATGAGATGATTGCCGAGACAGAACGCCGCTACCGGGAGTTTGTTGAAGACCCGGAGGCCCGCCGGGCAGCGCTTGAACGGGATATCTATATCCGGGACCGCGGACAGATGATCCGCGACGCTCGGGAAGAGGGCATCGAGCAGGGGATTGAGCAGGGAATTCAGGTTGGCCGGGAAGAGACTGCCCGTGTTGTAGCGAAGCGGCTGATTGAAAGTGGCATAGACGACAACGTGATCCAAAAAGCAACCGGTCTGTCCTCTGACGAACTGAACACCCTGCGCACTCAGCGATAGGCACTACCGGGAGATTATCCGTCCGACCGGGGTAATGTACGCATATACTGCCGCTGGTGACAGGAGGCGACGGTGAAAATTGGGATTGTATTCGGTACCAGAAGAGTGGCGGCAACCGCCGAGATTGCAGATTGGATGCGGGAGCACTTTTCCAACCTCGGCCACAGTGTGGTGTGTGAGAAGCCAGCCGAGTTTGGGATTTTTGACTGCGATCTTTACGTCGTAGGGACGGCGGTCTACGCCTTCAGCGCTAAGCGCGCCGGGATCTCCCGGTTCATCCGCACCAATACTCGCCGCTTGGGTAACACGCCGACTGCGGTGTTTATTGTGTGCGGCGCCGACGAGCCGTCCGCACAGAGTACGGACAACGTGGTGATTCGGGCATTGAAGAACACCTTTCTCAACCGGGAGAAGTACCTAAAGAGCGTCACACGGCTGTTGCCCACTCCACCGGTGGCGACAGCGTTCTTCAAGGGATACCAGGAGCCGGAGGACAGAGCTAAGGATAATTTCGAATCGCAACGAGAGACCGTCACCGCATGGTGTGACTCACTGCTTGCTGCTCGGTAACACACGGGGACACGCTGCAGGGAACTCGTGAACATTCATGAGGCTGAGACCCAGTTCTCCAAACTCGTGGCGCGCGCGCTGGCCGCCAGCTCCTCCTCTGGGGTGGACGCCACAACCAAAGAGGTCATGCGGTACCGTGCAGCACTCCGAATCGGCGAGGCTCTGTACACGCCACCGCAAGACCCAGGCGACATCCCTGGACAGTATCGAGAGAGTCCGTGCGATACGTGTGGAACTTGACCGAAGCGCTGACGAAGTAAGAGCAGCGCTTCCACGCATTTACTCCAAGGAGCTCATTGAGACGCTCTTCGTACATCCCTACTCTAAGATTGAGTTCCTGGTGACTGCCTTGGGCGTAGAGCGGAAAGCCGC
>SLAA01000242.1 GCA_007127105.1 Spirochaetales bacterium
CGCCGCGTGGTGGGTCATGCCGTTGGCAAGGGCGCGCAAACGTTTCACAATGTAGTACAGCCCAAGTGTGTCCACGGTGCAGTACTCCACCAAGCTTTTTTCGAGCTCGACCCTGTCGGTCATCGCGGGGAGTCCCAGAACCGCATCCCGACGAGCCGAGAGATACTCCACTCCTGCCGACAATCCGTCTGCCACGTCCAGGCTCGTGTACCCTACCTGGCTTGTCATAAGCGGCAGGATCGATTTAAGCGAAACACTTCCCCGTTGCTTAGGTGAGTACCACCCAAACTCCCGAAAGAGTGGCAGCAGGTCAACAACCCGTTCGGTAAACGACCCCCCAAGCGTCTCATCCTCAAGGTAGCCTGCAGCCAGCAAGGAACGCATGATGCGTTTTTCAAGCGATGCGTCAAACACAACAATAGAGTTGAGCCCCTCGATGGAGGCGCCGAGCTGCGAGGCAAGCTCCGCCCGCGCATCGACCTCCGGCCTGCAGTAGAAGGACGTATGCCGCGCCGGTGCCCCTACCTCATCCTCGACATGCAGCGAGAAAAGGAAGGGGACATACTGCCAGGGACTCGTCCCGGAATAGAGTGGAACCGGTGAGGCAATAGCCTCGAAGTCAAGATAGCCAACCGGGTACCGTAGCCCCCCAACGAAGCTGCGAATAAGCTCGCGGTCCATGTAGGGTTCGTCTCGAATAAGGGATTCACGTTGAATGCTTTGCCGACGTCCAAGCTTGGCTCCTTCAGGGATGTCTATGATCCTCTGTATACCTTGCTCCATGAACCGTTCGGCCGTTCCTGAGGACAGAAATAAAGTGAACACATTATGGTCTGGGAGGTCGTAGCGTCGGCAGCTACAGTTTGGCGATCCACACGATGGATAGTCGCTGAGTCCTGCCTCCGCCAGGCTCTCAAGCAGCGCCCGCACTGAGTCGAGCTCCTGCTCTAGCTTGTCGAGTTCGCTTGCGGAAGCAAGGCTGAGCGGAACCGACCGGAACAGAAGATCGGGGTCTGGGCGTGCTGGATCTGCAACCCGGTACTCCTTATCTACCAATAGCACCACCACCGAACTCAGATGATAGCCCGAGATCCGCGCACACAAACTGAGAAGACGCGCCTCCTCGCGAAACCTGCCCTTGAGGCGTAGCGCACCGCGGCACAACACCAGACGCATGCCACCCGGCAGTTGATCATCTGGTTCGAGAAAGTCGAGCACCGCCTGAATGCGTTCGTCACCTGCACCTACATCGCGGAGACGTCCCGGCTTCTCAGCCGCGTCACACGCAACAGTGCGCTGCAGCTCCTCGTAGTGGCTGCCCCTTCCATTTCCGGGCCTTGAGGCTTCAATGGCCCACCGACGTGGACATTTGCTGGCGACGAGAAGCTCGCGCGGGCTAAGCGGTCCGAGCACCGGGTGCCGAAATGAGTTCATAGGTGTCGATTGCGATCTGTAGTTCTTCATTGGTCGGTTCAACCACAATCGCCGTGGGCGAGTAGTCCATAGAGATTATCCCTTCTCGCGGCCCGTTCTCAAGGTTCTTACGATAATCCATGACAATTCCCAGGTTCTCAAGGCGATTGCAGATTCTCTCTCTCATTCGCGCACCGTACTGGCCTATGCCCCCGGTGAATACCAGAATATCGACCTTAACAATATTGGCAGCATAGGCGCCTATGAACTTGCGAATGCGGTAAGCGTACACATCAAGCGCCTCCATGGCGTTTCTGTCTCCCCGCTCGGCCGCGTCCTCAAGGTCCCGCAGGTCGTTGGAGATACCCGAGAGACCAAGCAGACCGCTTTGTTTGTTGAGCATCTCGTTCAATTGCTCTGCGGTATAGCCCCGCTCCAGCAGAAAGAAAATAATGGCGGGGTCAATGTCTCCGCTGCGAGTTCCCATCATCAAGCCCTCAAGCGGAGTAAACCCCATGGAGGTATCTATAGAACGCCCGTTGCGAATCGCAGTAATTGAGGCGCCGTTGCCAAGATGGCAACTAATGACGTTGGTGTTCTCCGAGGAGCGTTTCAGGTACTTGATTGCCTGGGACGCCACGTAACGGTGGCTCGTTCCGTGAAACCCATACCGGCGAATTTTGTACTTGTCGTAGAGTTCGCGTGGCAGACCGTAGAGGTACGCAGCCGGAGTCAGGGTCTGATGGAAGGCGGTATCAAAGACCGCTACCTGTGGCACATGTGGCAGCCGCTGCTGAGCGCCGAGTATTCCGGTCAGATTGACCGGATTGTGTAGAGGCGCGAGCTCTATGTTCTTCTCAATTGCTGCAATAACCGCGTCGTCTATTATCACCGACTCGGCGTAGTTCTCCCCTCCATGCACGACCCGGTGCCCAACGCCTTTGATCTCCTCTATGCCCTCGACCACGCCGTTGTGCTCGTCAAGCAACGCAGCTACCATGAGTTCCATTGCACGCTCATGATCGGGAATACTCTCCTCGCGGCCATACTTCCCGTTGATACTCACCTGCGTTATCTTGCCGTTCTTCTCCCCAATTCGCTCAATGCTTCCGCGCGCAAGACTGTCGCGGCCTGGCATATCGTAGACTTCGTACTTGAGAGAGGAGCTCCCGCAGTTGATCACGAGGATCGGTGCTCCACTTTGTTGTTTTCGCATAACGTTACTCCTAACTCAGTTGCTTTACGGCAGCTCTATACCAAGTTCCTCGGCCAGGCGAATATGAGCCAGGGCGATGTTGTAATGGGCTTCTGCCAGATCCGGGTCAAGCTCAAGCGCTACCCGGAACTCAACAACTGCCTGCCTGTGATCTTCCAGTCGATACAGGGTTGTAGCCAGGTTGTACCGCGCCGACACATCCTCAGCGTCTATCTCCACCGCCCGGGAAAAATCCTGCTCGGCCGCCACAAAGTCCTCAAGCAGGAAATGTGCGTTGCCACGATTGTAGTGTGCCCCGAAATGCCTGTCACTCAGTTCAAGAGTTCTTGAGAAGTCGATGATTGCCTCCTCAAAGCGTTCAAGATCGTACGCAACTACACCTCGGTTATACACCAACTCTGCCATGTCCGGCTCGATTTCCAATGCCTGGGTGTAGGCCTCGTAGGCCTCAACGAGGCGTCCGTCCTCGTAAGCCGACTCAGCAGACTCAATGAGGTCTTCAAACCCGTCCGCAAACAGGGTTGGAGTCCCCAGCACCGCAAAGACCAGGCAGAAGGCCAGAAAGACCGTAAGTCGGTACGGCTTTCTTGTTCGTTTTGGCATAAATTCCCCCTTTATGTCACTGATAAGGTAGTACCATCTTATCTCCAGGTAAAGTCCCAGCCCGTGCCTGCATGCCAAGCGGGCCGCTTGTGTGCATTCAGGCAGGTGTGCTACGCTGAGAAGGTAATGCCGTCCCATGTAGCACATCTGGTTTTTGCTGAGCAGGTACGCGACTCCCTCCCCGGCCACCTCCAACCGCAACTAACCGCTGACAGTTATAACTTTTTTGTTTTGGGCGCTCAGGGGCCGGACCTCTTTTACCACAATCGTCGTCGCAAACCCTCGGGACTCGAGTATGGGGCTCGCCTCCATCGGTATGGCTACGGTACGGCTGCAGGTGCCATGTTGAGGTATCTACTTGAGCCAAGGCCCCGAGACGTGAACCTTGAAGCCTACCTGTTTGGTTTTATCACCCATGTTTTTCTTGATCGGGCGGTTCACCCATACATAAACTACTTCGCGGGCTGGTTTGATCCGAAGCGTGAGGAAACACTACGGTGGCGGGGTGCTCACGCGTATTTTGAGCGCCTGGTCGATGTAGTAATTCTGAGACGATACAGGAACTGCGGCTTTGAAGCCTACGACTTTTTTTCACGAGCAGACGCTGGCGAGGAAGCTCCCCGGCAGCTCGTAGAGCTGCTTGCACACGGACTCAAACAGGCTATACCGCGCGCCTCTAAGGATGAGCATCTCCACACACGCATAGAGCACGCCTACCTCGATGCCCGTGGGTTTTATCAGTACACCAACCGAACACTTGAGCAGTTTCTTGCTGAGGAGCTTCGACACTCAACGAACATGACTCCCGCCGAACTGAGACGATCAGCCTTACTGCACCCCGCGCACCCACCGACCGAGATTGATCCCGCCAACGAGTCACGACGACCGTGGTTACATCCGTGTTCCTCGGAGCCATGGTACACCTTTACGCTGTGGGAACTCATGGAGAAGGCAGAAGAAAATGCGCTGCCCGCTGCCACGCTTATGGCCAGCGCCTTGGCCGAACGCGAGGCAGCTCCTTCCCGGCCACAACACAGTGCGACAGGTGCCGGAACAGCGTTGTCTGAGCTCATTGGAGACATGAACCTCTCGGATGGGCGACCCGGGACTCGCCCCTGCCCAAAACGCTATAGTGCACCCCTGCCCCTCATGGAGCAGCTGGAGAACTACATTAGCGCCGTGACCAACGATCTGATATCGAGTCGGCAAGCAGATTAAAGCCTAACACCGTGGCAGCAATGGATAGGCCAGGAAAGACTGAGAGCCACGGAGCAATAGCCATGTAGTTCCGGGCATCACGCAAGATAAGCCCCCAACTAGGCTGCGGCGGCTGAATCCCTAACCCAAGATACGAGAGTGAACTTTCTATCACAATTGCAAGCGCAAACAACACTGCTGTCTGCACCACCAACCGGGGCCCCAGGGCGGGCAGCACATGGAGAACGAGGGTGCGCCTCCAGGGACTCCCCAGCGCACGGCTGCTCTGGAAGTACTCGGTCTCACGGAGCGCACGAGCCTCGGCACGTACCAACCGTAGGTAGACCGGCGTAAAGACAATAGCGATAGAAAGTGTCACAGAAAAAATTCCATAGGAGAACACCGCCACCACTGCCACCGCCAGCAAGACCGTGGGAAACGACAGTACCGCATCTGCCGGAAGCAGGAGTAACTCCTCTCGCAGACGGCTTCCAAACGCCGCTATCAACCCAAGCACGGTTCCGAGCAGCATGGCTGGGAGCACCGCAAATGCGGCCACTCCCAGGCTTACCCGAGCACCAAACAGCATACGTGAAAACAGGTCTCGTCCGAGGTCATCGGTACCCAAGGGGCTACCGGTAGTACCGGGTGGCTCGAACCGTGCATCAAGCCGCTGAGCTGTCGGCGAAACGGACGACAGAACTGGCGCTCCCAAAGCGGCCGAAAAGGCAAGGCCCACCAGCACGAGGCCTACAAGATCACGAACACGCGCGAGCGACAGATGCACCTATCTTACTCCGACACCAACTCAACCCAGCGGAAATCGTAGGTATCAAGCTTGGCATCCATGTGAAAACCCTGCACCCGATCGGCAATTCCAATGTGCCGGTAGGAACTCCCAATAAAAACCCCGGGCAGGTCATGGGCCAGGATCTCCTGCACCTCGGTGTAGATCCGCGCTCTCTCGTCCGGATCAGCAACTCGACGCCCCTCGGCCGTAAGCGCACGCACATTCGGATTATGGTACGAGACGTAGTTTCCTTCCTCGACGTACTCCGAGAATCGGGCATCTGGATCAAGCTTCCCGGTGTGGCCAATGACGGTGAGGTCGTAGTTGGCTCCGAAGAATACTTCGGACAGCCAGGTGCTCCACTCAACCAACTGCAGCTCAACTCGAATGCCAACATTGCCAAGCATCTCTTGATACATCTCGGCAGCCTTCACATGCGGCTCATAGTTCTGTGGCACTGTAATGATCGGAGTAACTGCGCCAGTGTATCCGGCCTCATCCAGCAGTTCTCTTGCACGAACAGGATCATAGGGGTAGGGTTCCTCAGGGCCAGCATAAAATGGATCACCGTAGTCCATAAAGGTAGTAATGGGGTGTCCCCCAGCGTAGGCAATGTCCAGAACCGCCTGCTTGTTAATGGCATGGGTTGCGGCGCGGCGCACCAACGGGTCGGTAAAAGGCTCGCGCGAGTTATTTATTGACAGCACCATTACCAGGGAACTCAACTCGGTGCGTACATCGACCCCTGGTGCTTCTTGTATACGGCTCAGATTCGTCTCACCAACCATGTCAATCACGTCCAGTCTTCCGGTAAGCAATCCCTGCTCCTGAACCGGCATCTCGGTAATAATGTTGAAACGCAGACCCTCAAAAGCAGGCCGCCCAGGCATCCAGTAGTTGTCGTTGCGGGTCATGCTGACGTGGCTGTCCGAGACCCATTCAACGAACTCAAACGGCCCGGTACCAATTGGGCGAGTGGCAAAGTTGTGGCCATCTGCAATTCGCTCGGCAGGCAGTATGGCCGCCCAGCCAGATGCAAGTGAAGCAGCAAAAGGGGCATAGGGTTCGCGCAGGGTTGCGACTACCGTTAACTCATCCGGTGCCGAGAGACCTTCAATAACCCGGAACTCGTCGGCCTTGGGCGACGCAAAATCCGGATCCAGCAGTCGTTCCAGGCTGGCAACAACGTCCGCTGAGCTCAGGGGGCTGCCGTCATGGAACACCACGCCTTCACGCAGAAAGAACCGCCACTGCAGTCCATCCTCGGATACCTCGTAGCTCTCGGCAAGTGCGGGAACGATTATACCTTCGCGATTTGGCTCAAGCAGAGTGTCGTAGAGACTGCGCGTCACCTGAAAGGTAAGGGTGCCTGAGGTTGCGTGCGGATCAAGCGTGTTTGGGTTGCCCGAGATAGCAACTCGTAGTCCGGGGTCCGGATCCGCAGCCGAACATGCTGAGATCAATAGTGCCACAAGGGGCAGCACAATTATGGCCCGGAGGCCCTTACTCTTCTTTCTCATGATGAACTCCTTATGCTGTGCACCGGAGCCGAGGAGTTCATAGTCCAAGCAACTCGCGACTGTAGGGGCGTTCCGGTCCAGCCAGGAAACGCTCGGCCTCGGCGCATTCAATGAGTCGGCCTCGGCGCAGCACACCGATCCGGTCGCTCATGTACCCCACCACATGAAGGTCGTGGGATATCAGTACATAGGTTAACCCATATTGGCGCCGAAGGTCGAGAAGCAGGTTAAGTATCCCGGCCTGCACCGAAAGATCCAGACTTGCAGTTGGTTCATCCAGGATGAGAACTCTCGGTGAGACGGCTAAGGCCCGAGCAAGCACAATTCGTTGCTTCTGTCCCCCAGAAAAAGCAGCTGGGCGGCGACTCAGGACATCTTTGTCGAGTCCTACCGAGGCCAATAACCGCACGGCCTCCGGCTCTCGCGCCGAACGGGGAACCCCGGCCGAGGCAAGCGCCTCGGACATGCTTGTCTCTATGTTGAGATACGGGTTCAGCGAGCTATGGGGATTCTGGAATACAATCTGGCACAGGCGCCGTCTCAGACGCTTTTCACGGCGCGTAGTTCGTCGCAGAATAGCCTGGCCATTCAGCAAAACCATACCTTGACTGGGCCGGATCAGACCAACAAGTATCCGTGCCAGGGTTGTCTTGCCACTCCCCGACTCACCCACCAGACCCAGCGTCTCACCGTCATAGACCTGCAGGTTAACTGAGTTGAGGGCTGGCACCGCGCGCCGTGACCGCACCAGGCCGGACGCATAGAAGTGCGTAACAGCTCGCGCCTCAAGAATCGTTACTGGTTCCTTAACCTGGCTCATGCATTCCGCCCGGGAGTGAAGTTCTGGCGTGTCGTTTCGCCTAGCGGAAGCCTGTCGGAGAAGTAGCATGCAGCACGATGCCCCTCACCGCTCAAGTTGGGCTCGGTGCCACGACAGATCTCGGCAGCCAGCGGGCAGCGTGGGTGAAAGCTGCAGCCGGAAGGAATGTCTCCAGGCCGCGGCACGTCGCCGCCAATGGCAGGCAGTCGGTGGCCCCTCTTGTGAACCGAAGGCGCCGAGTGGAGGAGCAACTCGGTATAGGGGTGCCGGGGGTGCTCCAGCACCGAGGCGGCCGGGCCTTCCTCAATAATGCGACCGCAGTACATGACAACAACCCTGTCGGCGATATCGCGCACCACTTCAATATCATGCGTCACAACAACCACCGAAAGCCCCATTTCCCGACGGAGTTCGGCTATGAGTTCAATGTGGCGGCGGCGGATTGGTGCATCAAGAGCGCTTGTGGGCTCGTCCATGAGGAGGAGTTCAGGCCCGCAGGATACCGCCATTGCAATCATGGCACGCTGCTGCATTCCACCGGACAACTGATGAGGGAAAAGACGCGCGGTTTCCGGTGCGAGTTCGACCTGTTCAAGCACCTCTTTAACGCGGCGTAGTGCAGCCTCCCGCGATAAGCCGGTGTGCACCCGTACCGTCTCGGCAATCTGTGCCCCAATACGCCATGCAGGATTCAGGTACGGGCCTGGATTCTGGAAAACCATCCCCACCTCACGCCCCCGCACGCGAGCCGCCTCGGCATCCGGAAGTGAGGTCATACTACGACCGGCCAGAACGACACGTCCTCTATACACCGCCTCCGGTGAGCGCAGTCCAAGCAGAGCATACAGCGTTTGCGTTTTTCCGGCGCCTGACTCACCAACAATTGCCAGGGCCTCGCCCCTGCTCAAAGAAAACGATATACCACGGACGACCGGGGCACCGGGATACTCCACTTCAAGACCTTCAACCCTGAGAACGGAACTGTCCTCCGGGGGAGGTCGAGCATCTAATGCAGCCGCTGGAGTGTCAGACATGCTATCTCCACTATCCCCGTAACCGCGGGTCAGCTAATCCGTACAAAAGATCGGCGACGAAGTTGGCCAGCGAAAATGCAATCGCGCTCAGCATGACAGCTGCCTGAATAACCGGATAGTCCCGCCTGAAGATTGAGGAAAGAAGAAGTCTCCCTATTCCCGGGAGCGAAAATACATTTTCAATAATCACGACCCCACCAATCAAATACCCTAGTTGAATTGCCGCAATGGTAATCACAGGCAACAACGCATTGGGTGCGGCATGGAAAAGTACCACACGTGCTGGTGAAAGTCCCCGCACTCGTGCCGCCGTTACGTACTCGCGCTGTAACTCAGCACCCAGCGAACTCCGAACATAGCGAGCAAGCACCGCTCCACGGCCCAGAGCCAAGGCGACTGTTGGAAGCACCAAGGATATCCAGCCCTCATATCCAAAGAGCGGAAAGGCGCTAACCTGCACCGATAAAGCCAGCAACAAGAGAATTCCAAGCCAGAACTCCGGAACAGCCAGAAGCAGATGTGAAGGCCCGGCGAGAAGAAGATCCAGCGAGCCTCCCTGCTTCATACCAGCAGGAATTCCCAGAGCGGCCCCAATCAGAAGCGACAGAAGAAAGGCCGAGGCTGCAAGGCGCAGGGTTAAAGGCAGTCGCTGCCGGATGAGGTCCAGTGCGGGCTCGCCGGAAAAGAAGGATGTGCCGAAGTCGAGTCGCAGCGTCGAGACAATCCAGGCGCCGTACTGGAAGACAAGCGGCCGATCGGTTCCGAGGCGCACTCGAATGAGTTCCACGTCCACGGCACGGGCATCCGGCCCGGCAATGACGGTAGCAGGGTCACCAGGGATCACCCGCACCAGGACAAAGACAAAGCTGACAATGAGAAACACGGTTACAAACAACCGTAGCGTTTTTGAGAGGATGTATCGCCAGGACAGCATGTCGGTGAAGTGCCGCGCCGAACGCGCCTACTTCTTTAACGCCATGAGGATTCGTTCAAGAACCTTCTTTCGGTCGAGCGGCTTGACGATGTAGTTCTTTGCGCCCTTCATAAGAGAGTCTTTCACAAGATCGTTCTTGCCAAGAGCACTGATCATGACCACTACGGCCTCTTTGTCGAATTCAACGATCTTTTCGAGTGCTGTAACTCCGTCCATTTTGGGCATGGTGATGTCCATGGTGACGAGATCAAGCTTTGGATGCAGCTCTTTGTACTTCTCTATTGCTTCTTCACCGTTCGAAGCGGTTGCCACAACGTCGAAACCGGCCGAGGTGAGTATCTGTCCAAGCTGTTTGGCAATGAACATAGAGTCGTCTACAATCAGTACTCGATACGGATTACCGTCGGACTTCCATCCTTCCGGCTCTTTCTCGTTCATGCTGGGAAAGTCTACTTTACTCTTCATTGTTGAGACCGCCTCCACTCTTCCTTATAACGAAAACGCCCGAGACTTGCAAGCATATATTGAATCTCGCCATAACCGGTTCTTTTTTTTTCCCTTTTGCCTCAATGGGGCGACAGGAGCGGCGTGAGACGGTATAGTGGAGTAACACGATGCAACAAGACTTGCGGCCATGTATCCCTATGCAGCGCCGTAACCGCAAAGGAGTTACAAGGTGCAAACTAATCACAGTTTCCATATACCGGTCTTAGGAATAGGGTTTTCGGTCGATACGCCCGTGAAGGTGGCAAAGTTCGGAATTACCTCGGTTATCTCGCTCGTTGACGACGAACTTGCCGAGGAGCTGCGAGCCTACTATCTCAAGGAACGAGGCGAGACCTATGAACCTATCGGCAATACCTACGATAACCCACGAGCAGCCCGCTTTACGGCATATCTCAACCTGGTTAATACTATGGTTAAGGAGAAAACCGAACACCTGCGAAACGCGGAGTTTCAACCTGATTCCGAGATCACTCGATACTTTGAGTACCTGCCCAGCGACTCACCTCTAGGTCAGCGCTACCAAGACATGTTGGCCGCAGGGAGCTCCGAGGAGCGCGAGAAGATCCAGGCCGAGCTACGTGAAGCGGTACGCCCGGGTGAGGTTGAGACCAACATAATGGTCAAGGTTGACAGCGATCGCTACCGCGATGGAGAACAACTGCCTCCGGAGTACGCAGACGCAATGTCAGCCTTGCAGGGCTTTGCAGAAAGTGAACTTGAGTCGGGTGTGGTACTATCCGCTGGCTTCAACCGGCGCCTCGCAAAGCATATTGAGAACTTCTCGGACTTCCATGCCGACGCAGCGGGAAATTTCCGCAAGAAGATCATTCTCAAGGTGAGTGATTTCCGTTCGGCACAAACACAGGCTAAAATGTTTGCCCGGAGCGGTCTCTGGATATCGGAGTTCCGCATTGAGTCCGGGCTCAACTGCGGCGGACATACCTTTGCCACCGACGGCATTCTGCTTGGCCCAATCCTTGAGGACTTCAAGACACGCCGCGAGGAGCTTCTTGAGTCGACCTACGAGGTCTACCGCGCCGCAGTGAGCAAACGCACCGGTTCTGAGCCAGAACGCCCGTCGTTTCGTGTGACGGTTCAGGGTGGCGTCGGCACCGCTCTTGAACACAGCTTTCTCATGGATAACTATGAGATAGATGCCGTGGGTTGGGGCTCACCATTCCTGCTGGTGCCGGAAGCGGTAAACATAGACGACGACACACTCAACAAGCTGGCTGTGGCTGGCGCCAAAGACATCGTTTCGAGCGGTGCTTCTCCTCTGGGAGTTCGATTCAGTAACCTCATGAACTCGGCATCCGAGTTGTACAAGCGACGACTTATTCGCGACGGCAAGCCCGGCAGCGCCTGTCCCAAGGGTTATCTCAAGTTCAACACCGAGTTTACCGACCGCGCTATCTGTGTAGCCTCCAGTGCATACCAGAAGCGCAAAATTGGCGAGTTGGACGAACTTGGACTTGAAAGCTCCGAAAGAGAGCGCCGCTACAACGAAATTGTGGAGCGCGCATGCATCTGTCGTGACCTATCCGGATCGGTAGAGATACTGTACGGCACCGGTCGCTACGGCAAGGACGCAACTCCGGCAGTCTGCCCGGGTCCGAACCTGGCGTTCTTCCCGCGGGCAGCAAAGCTCCAGGAAATGATCGACCACATTTACGGCAGGCTTGATCTACTCAACGGCATTGATCGTCCGCATATCTTCGTTAATGAGTTGAAGCTGTATGTGGCACACCTTGCCGAGGAGCTTGCCGAGGCAATGCGTTCCGGCAGTGAGGCTGGTGCTGAGGCCTTCCGAAGCTACCGCGACAATCTTCTGACCGGCATCGGGTATTATCTTGGGCTCATGAGCACTTTAGGCGAGGAGTATCGTCGGTGGAAGGATCGGGTCCCGAGCGAGCTGCTCAAGCTTAAGGAACAGATTGAAAGCATTATGGCTGTCCTGCCGGAAACCGCCGGGGAAAACGAGGGATAGTGGAGACTCGAAAAGCAAGAAAGCCGACGGTTTATCCGTCGGCTTTTTTTGTCTGCGCGTGCCCTGATGCCTGAACCCATGGATCCAAGTTTTTACCTTAATTTTTTACCTATCTTTTTACTTGCGACTTTCTTACCTTGCTTCTGATTTTTCGTTTGAAATTGTTTTTCTTTTTCGCATCTTCACAACACTGTTAATGCAATCCACGTGCCAAGCTTATGCAGAGCACGCAACTCCCACTGCAGTAAGACTTTAGCGACAACCACCATTGTACATACTACAACGCTGCTCCTATGCGTTTTGCATGGAGCTATCACTGGTATTGAGATATATGCTTGTGCGGTAATAGTTTAGACCCTATGCAACCTGAAGCGTCTATGCGTTCCGCATAGGCCTTGAAAGAACCTTCATGAGGCGTGGTACAGGAGAGAGCCTTCTATCGCTTGGAGCGTCCGCTGAGGCGTCGACTCAGGGTGCTTTGCGAAACCCCAAGCAGTCGGGCGGCTATTGATTGGTTTCCCTCCGCCTTTGACAGTGCCTCCTGGAAGAGGTAATCCTCTACCTCGGAAAGCCTGGGAAACTCACCCCTATAGCTGATTCGTGCATGTGCACCACCCTGGGCTGCATTGGCTGCCGCCTCCGCAAGGGCGCCGTCTCTAGATCGTTCTATGTGCTCCCGAAAGGCACTGAGCGAAAGCACCCCGCTCTCGTGCCGCGACAATGCGTCGTATACCATGGACTGGAGCTCACGTACATTCCCAGGGAAGGAGTAGACTGCAAGGAGCGTGTAGAGCTGATCCGGTACAGTCGGTACCCGCTTGTTCAGAGCGGCCGCGGTCTCAGCAAGAAAGTGATCAAACAAGACCGGAACATCCTCGGGTCGACGTCGTAGAGGTGGGAGTTCAACATGGTGGGCAATGAGTCGATAGTAGAGGTCTCGACGGAAACTCCCGTCTGATTGCTTGAGATAGAGATCTGCGTTAGTTGCGGCGACAATCCGGGTCTGCGCCTTTTGGGGATGATCCGAACCCAGCTGATAGTACTCCCCTTCCTGCAGCAAACGCAGAAGCTTGACCTGAGGGCCCAACTCCAGGTCGCCTATCTCGTCAAGAAAGAGCGTACCCCCTGCGGCTCGCTCGACGAGGCCCGCACGGTCGCGGTCAGCGCCGGTGAAGGCCCCGCGTTTGTGACCAAACAATGTATCGGAGAACATTGTATCGTCGAGTCCCGAAACGTTGACGCTGACGAACTCACCCTGTCTACCGCTCACCTGATGCACCGCACGAGCCGCTAACTCCTTGCCGGTGCCGCTCTCGCCACTTATGAGTACAGCCTTAGGGCTGGCGGCCACCGCTTCAATATAGGCCAGGGCTTTCCGGAGATCCGGGCTCACGGTTATGATCTCTGCAAAGGCGGCGGGGTTCTTCAACTCTACCTGCGCACCCGAGCCAGCAAGAATTCGCACCTCACTCTGAAGCGCACGTATCTGCAACGCATGCCGCACGGAGTTCACCAGTCGATTCTCGTCAACCGGCTTCACCATGAAGTCGAAGGCGCCAACCTTCATGCAGTCCACCGCTGTCTCAACCTTGTCGACACCGGTCAGGATGATCACCGTTATTTCGGGGTGCTCGGCCGAAATGCGACGCAACAACTCCTGCCCAGAGATATGGGGCATATTCAGATCAAGCAGGATAACCGAAATGCTCTCGCGAGTGAGTATATCCATAACCTCGCGGCTGTCGTTGCAGCACAATGGACGTGGGAAGCCGTGTTCCTCAAGCATTGCCTGGTATAACTCAGACGCGAGTTCCTCATCATCGACAACTAAGATGTTCGACTCTTGTTGCTCCATGCTCGTCTCCGTGGTAGCTTTGCTTTGAGCATAATTGCTGAACCCAGCATACCATAGTGTACTCGTGCTGGAAGGAACTAACAATGCCGGACAAACAGATTGAGCGCATACAGATTCTGAATTCTCGCCCGGAAGGGCACGGACGCTACATTCTGTACTGGATGCAGCAATCCCTACGCTCGCGCCACAACCACGCCCTGGAGTATGCTATTAGTTGTGCGAATCGTCGGGGAGTAGCGCTTGTTGTATGTTTCGGACTCACCACGGACTTTCCAGGAGCGAGACTCCGCCACTACCACTTCTTGTTTGAGGCCCTCGTGGAACTGGAGATGGAGCTTGCCTCGCGCGGAATTCGCCTGGTTGTGGTGGAAGGCTCACCTCCCGAGGTGGCGATAGAGCTCGGCAAGGAGGCCCGGCTCGTTGTCACCGATCGCGGATATCTTCGCATTCAACGCGAGTGGCGAACCAAGGTCGCAGCGAGTCTCACATGCCCCTTGCACCAGGTTGAGGGAGACGTGGTGGTACCGGTGGAGAGCGCAAGTACAAAAGAGGAGTATAACGCGGCAAACCTCCGCAAGAAGATTACTCCTCTCCTTGAACGCTTCCTGGCCCCGGTTCCGGAACTCAAACTTGAAACTCCCTCCCGTGAGCTTACGCTGCATCTTGGTGCTTTTGCACACTCGCTTCATAGGCCTGCCGAGCTTGTCAGTCGGGAGAACAGCCTTGGCATTCACCCCGAACCCGGTCCGGTAACCTACTATGCTGGTGGAACATCGGCGGCTGAACGCCTCTTTCACGAGTTTCTGGACACAAAACTTGAACGCTACGACGAAGACCGCAGTGACCCCTCACTGAACTGTGTCTCGCGCATGAGTGCCTATCTGCACTTTGGGATGATCTCACCGGTCTATCTTGCTCGTGAGGCACGTGCCTCGGGGCTTGCTGGCGCAGGCGCCTACGTTGAAGAGCTGGTGATACGCCGCGAGCTGTCAATGAACTATGCGTTCTACAACGCCCATTACGACCGCTACGAGGGACTTCCGACCTGGGCAAGAACAACACTTGAGGAACATCGAGGAGATACTCGCCGCGCTATCTACACAGAGAATCAGCTCCAGAACGCCGAGACCGGGGATCCCTACTGGAATGCCGCCCAACGGGAGTTACTCGAGACCGGTGCAATGCATGGCTATATGCGTATGTACTGGGGGAAAAAGATTCTGGAGTGGCGGCCGGATCCGCAGGAAGCCTTTGAAATTGCGTTGCGGCTCAACGACACCTTCCAACTAGACGGCCGGGATCCCAACGGATATACCGGTGTGGCCTGGTGTTTTGGCAAACATGATCGCCCCTGGCCGGAGCGCGATGTCTTCGGCAAGGTGCGGTACATGAATGCAGCAGGACTGGAGCGCAAGTTCAAGATCAAGGACTACGCTGCACGATGGTCTGGTTAGAGAGCAATGCGAATATGCTCGTGATACAACTCGTCACGGCGACGCGCAACATCTGCGTTCTTCAGGTAGTCGTCAAAGCGCATCATTCGGTCAATCACCCCGTCCGGCGTAATCTCCACAATCCGGTTTGCAATACTGTCAACGAACTGATGGTCATGGGAGTTAAAGAGCACCACACCTGGAAACTCAATGAGCCCGTCGTTCAGCGCGGTGATTGCCTCCAGATCAAGGTGGTTGGTCGGCTCATCGAGAATGAGCACGTTTGAACCGGTCAACATCATTCGCGATAGCAGACATCGTACCCGCTCACCTCCGGACAACACCTGGGTGCTCTTCAGTGCTTCATCGCCGCTGAACAGCATTCGCCCCAGAAATCCCCGGAGGTAGGTCGGATCCGGGTCCGGACTAAACCGCTGCAACCATTCCAGAATACTCTCGTCCTGGGGGAATTCCGGCCCGGCGTCTTTTGGGAAGTAGGAGTGTGCAATGGTTACGCCCCATGAATATGTACCTGCTTCCGGCTCAGCCCTTCCAGAAATGATTTCAAACAAGGCACTTTTGGCCTGATTACGCGGACCCACAAAGGCAATCTTGTCACCCGGATTAACGGTGAGCGAGAAGTTTTCCAGAACCTTCTCACCCTCAAAGCTTGCCTCCAGACCCCGCATTTCCAGTACAATCTTCCCGCAATCGCGGTCGGGCTTGAACCCAACGTAGGGGAAGCGACGCGCGCTCTGTGGCAGTTCGTCCAAGGTAAGTTTCTCCAGCAGCTTTTTACGAGATGTCGCCTGTTTTGCCTTAGACGCGTTGGAACTGAAACGCTGAATGAACTCCTTGAGCTCTTTTGCCTTTTCCTCGGTTTTCTTCTTCTCATCGCGACGCTGCCGAGAAATGAGCTGACTTGCAGCGTACCAGAAGTCATAGTTTCCAACGTACAGGCGTATGCGGTTAAAGTCGATGTCCGCAATATGTGTACACACCTTGTTCAGGAAGTGACGGTCATGCGAAACAACAATGACGGTGTTCGGGAAGCGCGACAGGAAGTCCTCCAGCCAGGTAACCGACTCCAGGTCAAGGTTGTTTGTCGGCTCGTCCAGCAGGAGGATATCCGGAGTACCAAACAAGGCCTGAGCCAGCAAAACCCGCACCTTCTGTCCACCGTCGAGCTCCTCCATGAGTTTGTCATGGAGACCTTCCTCAATTCCCAGACCCGCCAGCATAGAGGCGGCCTCACTCTCGGCCTCCCATCCCCCAATCTCGCCGAACTCGGCTTCAAGCTCACCAGCGCGAATGCCGTCTTCCTCAGTGAACTCTGCCTTGGCGTATATCTCATCACGAGCGAGGCTGATGCGGTACAAATGCTCGTACCCCATGATGACCGTCTCAAGTACGGTGTGTGCATCAAAGGCAAACTGGTCCTGTTTGAGAACCGCCATACGCTGGCCACTCCCAATTGAGATCTCGCCAGTATCGGCCTGTATTTCGCCTGACAGAATTTTGAGAAAGGTTGATTTTCCGGCGCCGTTTGCACCAATGACGCCGTAGCAGTTTCCAGCCGTGAACTTAAGGTTCACCTCCTTAAACAGCGGGCGCTCCCCGTAACTAAGGGATACATTACTCACAGTGATCATGTATGTGTTTGTCTCCTTGTGGAATTATCATGTCGCGAATGTCCGGGTAAGTTCATGCGGTTGTGTCGCGGTCGGCCGGAAATGCGGAGTCGGTATCTGCCTGTCTACGGCATAAAACTGTACATACCAACTGATATTGAGGACAGTATAGCGAAATGTCTCAGGAGTTTCTACCACCCCAGGAGTATCGAGGGTGCCAGCTACAACTGGCACCCTCGGTTCGAATAGGGGTAGGGAGCGATCGCGAGCGCTTACTTTGTCACGATGTTCGGCTTTGGATAGTTCGAAATCGTCTTGATTGAGCGCGCAATTTCTTCCTCAGGCAGGGCGTAATCTGTCAGCTCGCCGTTGAAGTATTTTTCGTACCCAACAAGATCCATGAGGCCGTGCCCGCTCAGGTTAAAGACAATTGATATCTCCTTGCCTTCCTCGCGTGCTTTGTTCGCCTCCTGAATTGCCGCAGCAACGGCGTGGCTTGTTTCTGGAGCCACAATGATCCCCTCGGTACGAGCAAAGGTTACCGCAGCTTCGTAACACTCGGTCTGGTGAATTGCGCGTGGAGCCACCAGGTCGTCCAGAATGGCCTGGCTGATAAGCGGGGCCACACCATGATAGCGCAGGCCGCCAGCATGAATCGGTGGTGGAATGAAGTCATGACCCAAGGAGTGCATAGCCATCAGTGGCGTCATGCGGGCTGTATCGCCGTGATCGTAGCCATAAGGCGCACGAGTCATGGTAGGGCAGCTCGTCGGCTCCACACCAATGATTTCGATATCGCTCCCGTTGATCTTGTCGTACACAAAGGGAAAGGCAAGGCCAGCAAAGTTGCTCCCGCCACCGACACAACCAATGACGACATCGGGCTTAGTCTCACCAAAGAGTGCAAGTTGCTTCTTGGTTTCCAGGCCAATGATGGTCTGGTGCAACATGACGTGATTCAGCACGCTTCCCAGGGAGTAGCGTGTTCCACCGCTGGGGTCGCTTACCGCCGCCTCCACTGCCTCACTAATGGCAATACCAAGACTCCCGCTTGTGTCCGGATGCGCAGCAAGTATCTGTCGCCCCGCCTCGGTCTCGGTGCTCGGGCTCGGTATACAGGTGGCGCCCCAGGCCTGCATCATGAGTTTCCGAAAGGGCTTCTGATCAAAGCTAATCCGCACCATGAACACCTTGCACTCCATTCCAAGGAGCGATGTCGCGTAGGCAAGCGCACTCCCCCACTGCCCGGCGCCGGTCTCGGTAGTCAGCCGGTTAATTCCAAACTGTTTGTTGTACCAGGCTTGCGCAATAGCTGTATTGGGCTTGTGGCTGCCTGCCGGTGAAACACTCTCGTTCTTGTAGTAGATACGAGCAGGAGTACCGAGCCGCTCCTCAAGTGCGTAGGCACGGTGCAACGGGGTTGATCGCCATCGTGAGAGGATCTGGAGAATCTCTTCCGGTATATCAATCCAGCGTTCGGTGCTCACTTCCTGCTCAATCAGGTTCATAGGAAAAACCGGAGCAAGTGCATCCGGGCCTATGGGTTTTCCGTCGGGCCCCAGGGGCGGTTGTAAGCCTCCAGGAATGTCGGCGGCAAGGTTGTACCACTGCCGCGGCATGTCCTCGTCTTTAAGGTATACCTTCGTTGTTTTCACCATGTGTTCTTCTCCTCTCTTTGCAACCTTGTGTAGTTGAAAAAACGTGTGTATTAATACCCCACCATGAGGGCGATATCCCAACTCGCCTGGGTCAGCTGCCCTGGCACCAGCTCTCAACAACGCGCAGGACAGCCGAGTCTGGCTTTTTGAGCTCCCGCGAACCGCGGGTGATCTTGCACAGACTCATTCCAAGCGACTCTGCAATAGAGCGTTGTGTTTGGCCAGCATGCAAACGCTTGAGAAGCTCCCAACGGCCCGCAAGCTCGCTCCTCTCCCGTTCCGTGAGAAGATCATTGAGAAAGGCTTGCATGAGTTCGGCGTCCGTTATGAGCGTGAACACCTCGGATAGTTCCCGCAAACCTCGTGATATTTCCTGTTGGTGCATGTGTGGACTCCAGACACAAAAGGAATGTTTCTACATGTAGAAACATTCAAGCTCGACTATAGCCCCGGTTCACACCACCGTCAAGCAATTATTGAGAATAACGTCTGCGTGTGGGTGTGTGGGTGTGTGGGTGTGTGGCCTTAGAGAACCTCGAGCAGGTGAAGCCCGTCGTACACAAACTGCACGCTCATTCCGGCCAGGAGTATGCCCATAATTCGCTCAATGACACTCACGCCGGTACGGCGCAGCACACGGCGAATGAACTCGCTTCCCAGCATGGCAAACACCGCCAAGGCCAGGATAATGGCTACCATGACTGTCAGAGATAGCGAGAAGGCGAGGTCTCCGGCTCGCTCGGATGTAAAGATCAGAATGGCGGTAATTGCTCCCGGCCCGGAAAGGAGTGGCAGGGCCAGAGGGAATACCGCAATGTCGGTGCCGTAACCCCCGTTATTTCCCTCACCCTGCATTCGTTTCGGTTTGCCTAACAGGAGGTCCATGGAAACCGAGAACAGAAGGATGCCGCCAGCGACGTACAGGCTCCCCGGGAGTATACCCAGGGAGTTGATCAGGCCACGGCCCAAGAAAATGAACAATGCAAGCACCCCAAAGGCCACGACTGGCGCCTTCATAGCAACAAAACGACGTTCACTGCGCTCGAGTCCCGCACCGGCAACCAAGCTCAGGTAGACCATTGAAACTCCCAGGGGATCAATGAGAATAAAGAGCGTCAAGAAAACTGGAAATGCGTCCTGCACCATGCCAGGAGCCTACCCGAGCTGCGCCCGCGACGCAAGCCTCCCCGTGTGTGGTGCGGACGGTACTTGACAGCCGGGGCCTCAGATTCTACTCTCAAGTATCTATGAGGATTAGCTATAACGCGCCGGTAACTTTGAGCTTTGCTGTTCTCTCCACCGCGGTTCTTGTCATAGACATGCTCACCGGCAGAGGGCTTACTGCCGCGTTCTTCTCGGTCGGGCCAAGTATGAATTTTGCGGCGCCGGTTGACTATGCGCGGCTGGTAGCGCATATCGCAGGGCATGCTGACTGGAATCACCTCATGGGAAATTTCGCCTTCATTCTGCTCCTGGGCCCCATTCTTGAGGAAAAATACGGAACTCCCAACATTATGGTGATGATCCTCATCACCGCACTCGTGACCGGTTTGCTTAATGTACTTTTTCTCTCAACCGGACTTATGGGCGCGAGTGGAATTGTGTTTATGATGATCCTGTTGGTGTCCTTTACCAACTTCCGCAGAGGTGAAATACCCCTTACCTTTATACTCATTGTCCTGCTTTTTCTAACACGAGAAATAATCACAGCGGTTAATACCGACGGCATATCGCAGTTTGCCCATATCCTGGGAGGAGTCTGCGGCAGCTTGTTTGGATTTCTCCGGCCCGCTCGATCCAGTTAGCGGCTTCTGGAACCACCCAACAAGAGAGCCAATACCCGCATGAGGGAACATGACAAGAAGTGAGGACACATGTCACTACATACCAAGCTTGATGCCTACGTCGAGCGTCACGCAGAAGTAGAGCGCCTGATCTCAGACCCGGATGTACACCGTGACCCGGCACGTTACCGTGACCTCATGCGCGAACACTCACAGCTCTCCGAGATTGTGGAGGCCCACAACGAGTACAGCAGACTGCAACAAGAACTCGCCGATGCGGAAGAGCTCATTGAGGCTGAGTCCGACACCGAGCTCAAGGACATGGCCAAGGCCGAGCTTGAGGAGTTAACCGGCCTCCGTGATAAGCTTGAGCAGGAAATAAAGCTCTTGCTCATTCCCAAGGACCCCCTCGACCAGAAGAACATAATCATGGAGATCCGTGCCGGAACCGGGGGAGACGAGGCCTCGCTCTTTGCGGCCGATCTGTATCGGATGTATACGCGGTACGCCGAAACGAAGAGCTGGAAAGTCGAGGTTATGAGCAGCACCCCAACCGAGGTTGGTGGCTTTAAGGAGATTGTGTTCTCCATAGCCGGTGCAGCGATCTTTGGTTCACTCAAGTATGAGAGCGGGGTTCACCGTGTACAGCGCGTCCCCACCACCGAAAGCGGTGGCCGCATTCATACCTCGGCCGTAACGGTAGCAGTTCTACCGGAGGCCGAGGAGGCCGACATTCACATTGGTCAGGAAGACCTTAGGGTTGATGTTTTCCGGTCATCGGGGCCAGGTGGACAGAGTGTCAACACCACCGACTCTGCGGTACGCATAACTCACATTCCAACGGGGCTGGTGGTAATCTGCCAGGATGAGAAATCGCAACTCAAGAACCGAGCCAAGGCACTCCGAATTCTCACTGCACGCCTCTACGAGCAGGAAGAACAGAAGTTGCACGCTGAGCGTGCCCAGGCTCGCAAAACACAGATAGGAAGTGGAGATAGGTCGGAGCGTATACGCACCTACAATTTTCCCCAGAACAGGATCACCGATCACCGCATTAATCTCACGCTCTATAAGCTTGACCAGATCATGGAGGGTGAAATTGAGGAAGTAATCGAGAGCCTGAAGCTGTCGGAGCGTGAGGCATTGCTCCACGCTCACCAGTAAGACCCCATGAAAGATACGGATATCCGCATGGCACTGCAGAACGGCAGCGCTTACCTAGGCCAGTCTGGTGCAGACACCCCCTATTTGGATGCCTGCCTTCTCCTTTCCGAAACCCTCGGCATAGAGAAGGAGCAGCTATTTGCACGACTGAGCGATCCGCTTGCCGCAAACTCGCACGATCAGTATCAAGCCCTACTCACCCAACGCGCGGCCGGAGTTCCGGTCTCCTATCTGCGTAAGCGCAAGGAGTTTTACGGTCTTGAGTTCTACGTAGACCAACGGGTCTTGGTTCCCAGGCCGGATACCGAGTTAATTGTGGAGGCAGTACTTGAGCTAACCGATAAGCTACCGCACTTTGAACGAGTTCACGACTGTTGCACCGGAAGCGGCTGCATTGCTCTCACCCTCGCAAAACTCCATCCAGGAATCGAAGTCTCCGCCTCGGATATATCGGAGCAGGCCTTGGAGGTCTTTGAACTCAATAGCGTGCGCCTCTTGTCTCGTCGGCCCAGAACCTATGTATCTGACCTGCTTGAGAAGGTTCCAGGAACCTATCACATTATTGTCTCCAACCCACCATACCTCCAGTCCTCGGAAGTAGACGCAATGCAGGCTGCTGGCTGGCCCGAACCACGGTTGGCGCTTGACGGTGGCGATGATGGACTCGATCTTGTACGTAGACTTGCCGCGCAGTCAAAGTCAAGACTGCACCAGCGAGGGTATCTTATGCTTGAGGTTGCCGATCCTCAAATGGAAGCTACCATGGCAATTCTTGATGCTTGTGGATATGGCGACATTGAGGTGCGTCACGATCTCGCAGGGCGACGGCGTGTGTGTATAGGCAGAAACGGGGTCCGCTCATGATTACGAGCATTGAACAGCTTGCGGAAACAATTGAGTTCTACTCAGAGGAAGAGCAGAGTCTTATACTCAAGGCGGCCGAAAAATCACGTGACCTTCATGAGGGTCAGTTCCGAGACAGCGGCGAACCCTACTTCGTACATCCGCTCCAGGTAGCGGAAATTCTCATTGATATCCG
The DNA here is from genome assembly GCA_007127105.1 of Spirochaetales bacterium. Lineage (GTDB taxonomy): Bacteria > Spirochaetota > Spirochaetia > DSM-27196 > SLAA01 > SLAA01. The sequence continues at coordinate 22,586 of SLAA01000242.1, forward strand.
CCTTGATGCTTCCACAATTATTGCCGCGCTGCTCCATGATGTGCTTGAAGACACCGACATGACGCGAGTGGAACTACGAGATGAGTTCGGCAAAGAGGTAGAGCAACTTGTTAACGGCGTCACGAAGATCGCAAGTGTAAAGGCCAAGAACAGAAGCACCCAGCAGTCCGAAACAATTCGCAAAATGCTCCTTGCCATGGTGAAGGACCTGCGCGTAATCCTCATTAAACTGGCAGATAAGCTCCACAACATGCGAACACTGGAGTACAAAACCGCAGAACGCCGCAAGGCCATTGCCCAGGAATGTCTTGACCTGTACGCACCGCTCGCTGGCCGACTCGGTATCGCCTGGCTTAAGAGTGAGTTTGAAGATCTCTCGTTAAAGAACCTCAACCGTGATGAATACAATCAAATTAAGGCGGCTGTTGCACAGAAACGTGGAGAACGCTCTGACTACTTGGATCGCGTAACAAAGACTATTGAGGAAGCCGCCAGCCAGGATGGTCTCAAGGTTGAGGTCGATGCTCGAGCGAAGCACTTCTACTCGATTTACGAGAAGATGAAAAAGCGCAACAAGACCATTGAGGAAGTATACGATCTGCTGGGCATTCGCATTCTTTGTGAGTCCAGCAATGAGTGTTATACGGTACTTGGCTTGGTACATCGCCTTTGGCCTCCTATAGAGGGGCGCTTCAAAGACTACATAGCTATGCCAAAGAGTAATCGCTATCAGAGTCTGCACACGACTGTGCTGGCTTTTGGCGGCAGAATGCTTGAGATTCAAATTCGGACGCACGATATGCACCGCACCGCCGAGTACGGCATTGCGGCCCACTGGCTCTACAAAAGCGGGATGGCCCCCGAAACGACCCGACGTGAAGAACTGGTAATTATCAATCGACTGAAGAGCATGAACGCTCTGCACATCACCTCGAACGAGTTTCTTGAAGAGATTAAAGGAGAAATCCTAAAGGACTACATCTACGTATTCACACCGCAGGGTGATGCAATTCAACTTCCACGCGGATCCACCGCAATAGACTTTGCATACCATATTCATACCGAGATCGGTGACCATATATCGGGTGCCAAGGCCGACGGTCAAATCATACCGCTTAAGAATGAGCTCAAGAACACCCAAGTAATTGAGATCTTGACCTCGCCAAACGCTCACCCCCATCTCAACTGGCTGCGTTATGTCCGTACGAGTCGCGCCCGTAGCAAGGTTCGCCATTGGTTGAATAAACACGAAGACAACCTCTTCATTGACAAGAGCGTTGTGGCGCGCAAACGCCCATCAACTATCGAACCTCCTCCCGCGAAAAAGGGTCAAGGGGACGCTGTTGAGGGCGCTACTCAGCAGACACTCCAGCCACCAGACAAAGTGGGTGTCAAAATTGGAGATGAGCGGAACATGATGATCCGCTTTGCCCAGTGCTGCACACCACGTACCGGGGACGACATTGTCGGGTATATTTCGCGCGGGCGCGGCATTATTGTCCATAAACGCGGCTGCCGGAACCTCGAGTTCATTGACGACTTCAACGAGCGAGCTGTCGAGGTTGAGTGGGAGACCGTCTCGCCCAAAGCGACACGTCGTTTCCGCGTTATTGCACGCAAGACCTCGGATCTCTTCAGCGAGATTGAAGGTGCCGTTCGTAAGCATCACGGGCACCTCATTGAGGGCCGGGTCGACGAAAATGAGCGAGGACAGCTTGAGGCCTACTTCACTATGGAACTCGAGAGCAAGGACGACTTCCGCAAGGTAATGAAAAACATCCGCACTGTGCCGTCTGTGGTTTCACTCACCGAAAGCTAGATAGCCTGCTCGGCCGCTTGCCCTACTCACGCCAAGAGAGTATTTTCCATGCAAAGGAGAATCCTATGGCTCAGATCACCCTTGCGGGAAATATCATTCACACCATCGGCGAGTTGCCGGCAACCGGTTCAACCGCGCCTGACTTTGTCCTCACTCAAGCAGATCTTCAGGATGTTCAGCTTAAGAACTTCAGCGGAAAGCGCAAGATTCTCAATATCGTACCGAGCCTCGACACAGGAGTATGTGCGGCATCAGCCAAGCGCTTTGATCAAGAGGTGGAGAAAATTGCGGATACCGTGGTGCTCACCGTGAGTAACGACCTTCCTTTTGCGCAAGACCGTTTCTGTAAGGCCGAAGGAGTCAAGTCGGTAGTTACGCTGAGTCAACTGCGCGACCGCGAGTTTGGGCGCGCTTATGGCGTTGAAATTACGGACGGTCCGCTCGCCGGTCTTACGGCGCGCGCCATTGTAGTTCTAGACAAAGACAACACCGTGCTGCACACCGAGCTGGTGCCCGAGATCAAGCAGGAGCCGGACTATGAAGCAGCGCTCGCAGGGCTGACATAGAAATATCGAACCGTGGCGCATGAGTCCAGCCAGGCTATGCCTCAAGGCTCTCCTGGCCGGACTCTTTCGCGAAAGGAATGAAGACCCCTGTCATGAAAGCACGCATTGTTCTCTTTGAGCCGGAAATTCCGCAGAACACCGGAAACATTGCACGTACCTGCGCCGCGACCGGACTGGAGCTGGTCCTCATTGAACCGCTCGGATTCCGGCTTGAAGATAGATACCTCAAGCGGGCTGGGCTTGACTACTGGGACAAACTGCAGTACCGCACCGCTGCGGATATGGCGGGCTTCCTGGAACTACAAGGCGGTGCTCCACTCTACTATGCCAGCACCAAAGGCGGCCGTCTTTACACCGATGTCCAGTATGAAGACGACTGTACCATAATGTTTGGACCGGAGTCCCGCGGACTCCCGGTTGAGTTCTTAGAAGCAAGTCCAAACTCGGTGCTTCGCATACCCACTCGGGCCGACTGCCGCAGCTTGAATCTATCCAATGCGGTCGCTATCGTGATATATGAACTACTTCGACAGCACGGTTTTCCCGGACTGAGCATTCAACCGCCAGCGCTTGGGAATGCCGGGCCGCTTGGTAGTGCTGAGCCGTCGGCAGCTCCGGCGAGAGAATAAGGAAGCGCATATGAAGATTGGCGTCATTGGCTGTGGAAATATGGGCACAGCCCTTATTGCAGGCCTGGTTTTGCAAGATCCAAGAATTGAGATAGCGATCTTTGAAAGCTCTTCGGAACGTCGCGCAGATATTGCGGCGCGCTTTGGTGCCATAGACTGTGGCACCGACCCGGCGCTGCTCTGCATGAACTCTGAAGTAGTCGTGCTGGCAGTCAAACCTGCAGACATAGCGGCGGTGGCAACGGTGTTGCAGCCCCATCTTGGCTCGCAGCTGGTCATTTCTCTTCTTGCGGGCGTCACCCAGGGGCGCCTCATGCAGCTGCTTGGCACCAAGCAGGTAGTTCGATACATGCCGAGCCTCGCTGCGGCGGTGGGTAAGGCCTTAGTTGGGGTTAGTCTGCCGGACGACGCGAACGAGGGCATGCGCCACACTGCGGAGCTTATTGCGAACGCGCTCGGCACCCCCCTGTTTGTGCCCGAGAAGCTCATGCCAGCCGTGACCGGGTTGTCGGGATCCGGCATTGCCTTTGTCTTTGAGTTTGTGCATGCAATGTGTCTGGGAGCTGTGCAGTCAGGAATGTCGTATGAGGCTGCGTTGACCGGAGCACTGACCGTCCTTGAAGGCGCCGCCGCGGCTCTCCGCGAAAACGGGGAACACCCGGTTGCACTCCTGTCCAAGGTCATTTCCCCAGCAGGCACCACTATTGCCGGGGTTGAGCAGCTGCATAAACACGGCTTTGATGCCGCGGTGGCGGCCGCTGTAACTGCAGCGGCCGACCGCGCCCGTGAACTTGAGAGTTAGTTGAAGTTCACTTCCGGCACCGCACGGGCGCCTTCATCGACCTCAAAGTACTCGCGAGCATTCATGCCTAAGCTCCCGGCAAACATTGAGGCCGGGAACATCCGTATACGCGAGTTGTAGGTCTGGACGGCATTATTGTAGCGTTGCCGGGCAACCGCGACACGGTTCTCTGTTCCTGCAAGTTCGTCCTGCAGCCGAAGAAAGTTCTGGTTGGATCTCAGTTCGGGATAGGCTTCCACCACCACCAACAGGCGACTCAGCGCCGACTCCATTTGTTGGTAGCTTTCGGCCGTCTCGGAAACCGTTTGCGCACCCGCTAACCGGGCACGAGCATTGGCAATATCTGAGAACACCTGCTGCTCCTGAGATGCAAAACCTCTCACTGTGGAAACGAGGTTGGGAATAAGGTCGCTGCGTCGCTGCAGCTGGTTGTCCACCTCCGACCACGCACCATTCACCGACTCATCAAGTGCGATCAGTGAGTTGCGCTGTCCGATGTACCACCCGATACCGCCTATTACCAGCAGTACGATCACCCCAAGAGCAATCAATACCGTTGTTGTTTTACTCGCCATCTTCTGTGTACCTCTTCAATCACGTGTATACGCGGCCACTATGCAGCCGCCGTTGTTGAGCACCGTCCGCGTCCCGGCAGGATGGGTGTACCGCTAAAAACCGCGGCTTGCGCCACCGCCGCCGAAGCCACCTCCACTGAAGCCACCGAAACTACGCCCGCTCGATCCACCCCCGAAACCGGTCGAGCTTCTGCCGCGGGTTGCTGTGCCAAAACCGCCACCATAATAGCCGCGGCGGCCAGCCCCAATGAACAGAAGTGGCCAGAGGAAACGACCGCCGACCACCGAAATCACCATGAGTACCCAGAGCAACTCGGCAATAGAGTCTAGAGGTGTAGCTGCCGAGGCTGCGGGACCACTCTGGGGTGTGCGGGCACCGTAGGCGGCAAGGTCTACCTCGTACTCCTCGGCAATGTACCCTGCCAAGCCTTGGACACCGCCCAGCATACCGGCTCCCCAATTTCCTTCGCGAAAACTGGGCAGCACCAGTTCATCAAGAATTGCACCCACCCTGCCGTCCGGGAGTACTCCTTCCAGGCCGTACCCCACCTCAATACGCACCTGCCGTTCCTGCATCGCCAGAATCAGAATGGCACCGGAGTCGTCGGCCGAAGAACCAACCCCCCAGCTCTCGGCAAGCGCTACGCCGAACTGCTCAATGGAGCCATAGGGCGCGTAGCTGGGCACCGTGAGCACCGCAATCTCGGCACCGGTCGCCGCTCGAACCGCTTCAATGACCGCTTCTATCCGTGCACTGTCCTCGGCCGAGATCAGCCCCACAAGGTCGTTGACATACCCCGTCGGTCGCGGGAGTTGCTGCGCCGTTCCTGTTGGAACAACTGCCACCAAAAGAATAAACGTCATGAGGGCCGCGGAAGCCCAGGGTGAGGCTTTAGCGTTCCGCAGCATCAACGATCCACCTCATATGCATCAATCACCGCTATCAGGTGCTCAAGCCGCAGCAGCAGCTCGGACACCAGTTCGACCGGATTGCCACCACCGCCCTCGCGCATACTCAGTAAGCTGAGGAAGGGGCCGGGTTGAAGCTCGTACACGGTGTTCACCTGCTCAATGAGTGCGGAGTAATCTGTCGCTACATCCTCAACTCCACGCAACCGAAGCAGCCCACGAAAAATTGCCGCCATGGGCCCTGCCCAGGACTTAAGCTCGGCCGCGAGCAGCCTCTTCCGACCCCGTGCGGCAAGTACAAGTTGTCGCAGCGAAAGAAGGGCGCCCCGCAGCTGGTGCTCCAGCTCATGTCTGAGATTCTTGTGTGAGAACTGCACATGCTCGGTTGGGTCTTCACCAAAAAGCACCTTGTGGCTTGCGATGATGTCCATGTACTCCATAGGGAAGACATCGGCCGAGGCGGTGAACTCAGCAGTTGTCAGAATGAGCGGTGTAACTCTGTGCTTCTTCAGCAAACTACGGCCATCCCTTCCGAAACGCTCCAGCGCGTCCGGACTGCAGTTCTGCAACAGAATAAGAAGGTTGATGTCGGAGCTTTTGTGGCGATAATTGCCGGCAACATAGCTGCCGTACACCACAACCGAGGAGAGATCCTCGCCATACACCCGGCGAAGAAGATCTAGCAGGCCTTGCTCAATTTCTTGTGTCGTACTCATCGGTCACCTCAACCGGATCATGCACCACTTTTTCCGAATGCACAATACGAGGCCTCACCGGATCCGGACGCTCCATAGGCTCTCGGTGGAACTCTGCTCTGCCACCATCACTCTTCTTGTGTTTTCGCGTCTCTACAGGTATCATAGGCCACTATGTTGGACTTACGTTTTATTGCAGACAACCTCGACGAGGTCAAAGAGAACATTCGGCGGCGCAACGTTGATGCTGACCCGGATGTAGTGGCAACCCTCTACCGTGAACGCAGCGGTATTATTCAGGAGCTCGAACAGCTACGCTCGCGTCGTAACGCGGTGGCCTCGGCAATGAAGGGAAAGCTGGAGAATGAAGAGCGTACACGCCTGATAGATGAGGGCAAACAACTCAAGAGCGAGATCCCAAGCCTTGAGTCCAAGCTTAGCGAGATTGAGACGCGGATGTACACAGAGGCGGAGAAGATCCCAAACATGTCACATCCAGACGCTCCAACCGGCGCTGGCGAGGAGTCAAACACCGAGATCAAGCGGGTTGGGGAGCCGACCAGTTTTGATTTTATGCCAAAGGATCACGTGCAACTTGGCCAGGATCTGGACCTCTTTGACTTCGACACCGCGACCCGAGTCTCGGGCACCAAGTTTTATTATCTCAAGAATGAGGCTGTTTTTCTGGAGCTTGCGCTTTCACGCTACGCCATGGAGGTACTCCAGGGCGAAGGCTTCACCCCAATGATCACCCCGGACATTGCCCGTGAAAGCGTTGTTTCCGGCATTGGCTACAACCCTCGCGGAAGTGAGTCCAACATCTATAACCTGGAAGACGGTGAAGGCTGTCTGGTTGGTACCGCCGAGATCACCCTGGGGGGCTACTACGGTGGACAAATCCTCGACGTCGAGCAGCTCCCTATTCGGCTTGCGGGTATATCGCACTGTTTCCGCCGGGAGGCGGGTGCAGCTGGCCAGTTCTCAAAGGGTCTTTATCGGGTGCATCAGTTCACCAAGGTGGAGATGTTTGTATTAACGCACCCCAACGAGTCGGAAGCCGAGCTAGAACGACTGCGTGGCCTGGAGGAGAGACTCTTCACCGAACTTGAGATTCCGTTCCGGGTTGTAGATACCTGTACCGGCGACCTTGGTGGCCCGGCTTATCGCAAGTACGACCTGGAGGCATGGATGCCGGGGCGTGGCGAGTCGGGCGACTGGGGTGAGATCACCAGCACATCGAACTGCACCGACTATCAGTCGCGACGATTAGGCGTACGCTTCCGAGACGGAGGCGACAAGCAGTTTGTTCATATGCTCAACGGTACGGCTATTGCTATTTCCCGGGCCTTAATTGCGCTCATTGAGAATCATCAGCAGGCCGACGGCAGCATTCGCATTCCAAAGCGATTGGTTCCCTATACCGGTTTTGACAGAATTCCAGCGCGCAAGACATGAAGGCCCAGAAGCAGATACGAGACAAGTTTGCACACCGCCCCGAGATTGTTGCCGAGATAGGCACGGCCCACGGCGGTGATCTGGACAAGGCCCGAGATCTCATTGCAGCTGCGGCAAATGCTGGCGCGGACACCGCCAAGTTCCAGTGGGTCATTGCAGACGAGATTCTACATCCGGCCACAGGTGAGGTAGAACTGCCTGGTGGGTCCATTCCACTGTATGAGCGCTTTCGCGAACTTGAGCGGGACTCGCGCTTCTACGCCGCGCTGCGAGACTACTGCCGCGAACTGGACATTGAGTTTCTCTGTACCGCTTTTGGGTCCCGATCGGCGACCGGCCTCATTGAGTTAGGGGTTCGGCGCTTTAAGGTTGCCTCCCCGGAGCTTAATCATCTACCGCTGCTGCACCAGCTCGACAGACGGAAACACCGTGTAGTCCTTTCCACCGGGGTGTCGTTACTCGCCGATATTGAACGGTCGGTGGCCTGCTTCGCCAAGGCCGAGCTCACCCTGCTGCACTGCATTACCGCCTACCCTGCCCCGGAGCGAGAGTACAACCTTTCGGTTATAGGTGGGCTGAGTTCGGTGTTCGGAGTTCCGGTAGGCGTATCTGATCACTCCCTGGATCCGGTACTGGTGCCGACCATGGCAACTATTCTGGGAGCTCGGCTCATAGAGAAACACATCCGGCCATCCCATTCCGCAGACGGGCTTGATGACCCTATAGCATTGTCGCCACGCGAGTTCGCTCGCATGTGTGCGCGGGTTCACACCAGCTCCGACCGTCTGGCAACCGGCAGCTCAAGCGTCGATGCAGAGATAGAAACACTCAAAAGCGAGTTTGGCCGGGACCGGGTAAAAGAGGTGCTTGGGAACGGGGTAAAACGGTTGGCTGCGAGCGAGGTCAAGAATTACGGACGGTCAAACCGCTCACTGCATGCACTCGTTCATCTGACCGCTGGCACTGCCATTAGCCGTGAGAACACCGCGTTGCTCCGCACCGAACACTTCCTGCGCCCTGGAATGCCGCCTCACCAGGCCGAGCAGATGTACGGTGCGGTGCTGATACGCGATGTCCCCGCAGGAGAGGGCGTAACCTGTGAGGACCTCGTCCAGTTCACAGGCCACCCATAGAACGACCAGGGGCCATAGGTTGTACCCCCCCGGCGGACCTATGCCGAATGCTTCAAGAAACGACGTAGTACCAGGTTAAGAATTCCACCTTGTCGGTAGTACTCTACCTCGACCGGACTGTCAATTCGGCAGATCGTCGTGAAGCTGCTCAGCTTTCCGTCGGGAGCCGTAGCAGTTACTTTGAGTTCCTGTCCTGGCCTTACATCTTCACTCAGTTCAATATCGAAACTCTCTTCACCGCTTAAGCCCAAGGATGTGTAGTTCTCGCCCGGAAGAAACTGAAGTGGCAGTATGCCCATCCCTACCAGGTTGCTGCGGTGAATGCGCTCATAACTCTCTGCAATCACGGCTCGTATCCCAAGCAGTTGTGTCCCTTTGGCCGCCCAGTCACGGCTTGAACCCATCCCGTAGTCCTTCCCGGCCAGGACAATACTCGGAACTCCCTCTTTGCGGTAGAGCTGTCCGGCATCAAAAATGCTCATGACCTCACCGCTTGGCTGATGAGTGGTGAAGCTACCCTCGGTTCCTGGAGCCATTTTATTGCGGAATCTTATATTGGCAAAGGTGCCGCGCGTCATGACGCGGTCGTTCCCTCGGCGGCTACCGTAGGAGTTAAAGTCCTTCACCTCAACCCCTATTGACTGGAGGTACTTTCCGGCCGGGCTGTCCGGATCTATGGCCCCTGCCGGACTGATGTGGTCGGTGGTAATACTGTCGCCCGCCATAACCAGAACCCGCGCTGTTTGTATGGGCCCAATGGGCTCCGGCTCCGGGGACATATCCTGGAAAAAGGGTGGCTCCTGAATGTAGGTGCTGTCCTCCTTCCAGTTGTAGATTGCTGACTCGGGTGACTCAATCCGGTTCCATTCCTCGTTGGAGTCTTCCAGGCCGCTGTAGCTGTTTATGAAGGCCTCACGATTGAGCGCCTGCGAGACATAACCCGCCAGCTCCTCCTCACTCGGCCAGATTTCGTGCATGTAGACCGGCTTACCGTCCTTGTCGTGACCTAAGGGATCCTTTGCCAGATTAATATCCATGCGCCCCGCAACGGCGTAGGCCACAACCAACGGGGGTGAGGTAAGAAAGTTGGCTCGTGTATGAGGGTTAATACGGCCTTCAAAGTTACGGTTACCCGAAAGCACTCCGGCCACAACAAGGTTGCCTTCCTCTACCGCCTCCTGAATTTCGGCAGGCAGGGGGCCACTATTTCCAATACAGGTAGTACAGCCATAGCCAACAAGAAAAAAGCCGAGCGCCTCCAGGTACTGCATAAGCCCGGTACGAATGAGGTACTCGGTCACCACCATGGAACCTGGGGCAAAACTGGTCTTCACCCAGGGTCGTGAGCTAAGTCCTCGCTCATGGGCTTTCTTTGCAAGCAGGCCAGCGGCAAGCAGAACTGAAGGGTTGCTGGTATTGGTACAGCTGGTAATTGCTGCAATTGCGACATCGCCATGAGTTAGCTCAAAACTCGAGCCGTCCGGCATTGCCACCGGCACTCGTGACTCAAGCGCTGGGCCGGAAACATCGTAGCCTCGTTTCTCCACCGGAGCCGACAGGGTCTGCTGCCAGACCTGTGGAACCTCGTCCAGGTTTATCCGGTCCTGTGGGCGCTTGGGCCCGGCGATACTTGGCCTCACCGTCGCCAGGTCCAGCGTCAACACCTCTTCAAAGTCAGGTTCGGGCGTATCTGCGGTGTGGAACATGTTCTGTGCCCGGGCATATGCCTCTACCAGCTCAATCTGCTCCTCACTGCGTCCGGTTTGGAACAGGTACTTGAGAGTCTGCTCATCTATGGGGAAGTACCCAACGGTGGCGCCATACTCGGGTGCCATGTTGGAAAGTGTCGCACGGTCCGGCACCGTCATGGAGCCAATTCCATCTCCGTAGAACTCAACGAACTTGCCAACCACCCCATGCGCACGCAGCATCTCGGTAATGCGGAGTACCAGGTCGGTTGCGGTTACGCCCGGAGCCATGCTGCCGCTGAGTCGTACCCCAATCACCGCGGGCGCCAACATGGAAACCGGTTGTCCGAGCATTGCTGCCTCGGCCTCAATTCCACCAACGCCCCAGCCGACGACTCCAAGACCGTTAATCATTGGCGTGTGTGAGTCAGTTCCAACCAGCGAGTCGAAAAAAGCAAGCTGACCCTTAGCGTCGCTGCTCTGCTGCACAACCTTACCCAGATACTCAAGGTTCACCTGGTGGCAGATCCCACTGGCCGGGGGCACAACAGAGAAGTTCTGTAAAGCGCCCTGTCCCCATCGCAGAAACTCGTATCGTTCACGATTCCGCGCAAATTCCAGGTCGGCGTTTTTCTGCAGCGCTTCGGAGGAATTAAAGTAGTCAACCTGTACCGAGTGATCAATAACCAGATCAACCCCCAGCTCCGGGTTAATTGCCGCCGGATCACCACCAAGGCGTTGCATGGCACTTCGCATTGCTGCGAGATCAACAACACAGGGAACCCCGGTGAAGTCCTGTAACAGCACGCGTGCTGGCTTGAACGGAAGCTCAATGCTTCCTGGCTGCTTTGGGTTGTAGGCAGCTAAGGCCGCGGCGTGTTCCCCGGTAACACCAGGCTTGCCAATGTTGCGAATAACCGACTCCAGCAGAATGCGCACCGAGAACGGTAGTCGTTCAACTTCCTTGAAGCCGAGATCTGCGAGTTTTGCCAGTGAGTAGAAGGTATAGGTCGATGTTCCTGACTGCAACTGTGAAAGAAGCTGCGTATTATCAATGGCGTTGTTGGTTTTCATGGACTGCTCCTCGCCTAGGATAATAGCGGGCATTCCCTTGGAACATCAAGCGCAAGCGTGGTAGAGTACAGTCTACATTTGTCGGTCGGCGACCGACAGCTGGAGGTAAAGGCACCGTGAAAACTCCTGACAATGACGATATCGACCCGAGTCTCACCTCAGATACCGCTCGGAAACTCGCTATACATCTCTCTCCGGCAGAGCTTATGCGGCTCTACACAACTATGGTCACCGCGCGCGAAATGGACCTGCTTGAACAGAGTTATACAGGGCGTGGAGAGGCATTTTTTCATGTCTCGGGTGCAGGGCATGAAGGCACGGTTGTCCTTGCTGAACACCTTGGGCCACAGGACTGGTTACACTGCCACTACCGTGACAAGGCCCTTATGCTCGCGCGCGGACTAACGCCCCGGATGTTCTTTCTTTCACTCTTTAACAAAGACGAGTCGCATTCACGTGGCCGTCAGATGAACGCTCACATGAGCGCGCCGGACTTGAAGGTGCTATCGCTTGTGGGCCCGGTTGGCAATAGTGCATTGCACGCGGCCGGCGTGGCCGAGGTAGTGAAAGACCAGGCCGGTGCCCCTCTTGTACTCTGCGGTTTAGGTGACGGCATGACACAGGAAAGCGAGGTACTGGAAGCCATAGGCCACTCGGTGCGCAACAAGCTGCCGGTACTCTTTGTGGTACAGGACAACGCCTTTGCTATTTCAACCCAGACCACGGGCCAGACCTTTTACAGCATGCCACAGGGCCGTGCCAAACAGTTCTACGGCATTCCTATTGACTACCTTGACGGCCGCCAACCACATCTGTGTTATGACGGATTTGAGCGCATCTGCGGCGAAATGCGCCAAGATCGCGGGCCTCGCATTGTGGTGTTTGAAGTGGACCGGCTTTCCAACCACACCAACGCCGACGATCAGCGGGTGTACCGTAGTGCCGACGAAATTGCGCTGGTGAATGAGAGCGGTGACCCAATTGTTCATTTCCAGAAATACTTGCTGGAGCGCGGAATTGAGCAGGAACGGGTGTACCGCATACCAGAGGAGATCCGCGCGGAGCTGGCCCCCATTGCCGAGGAGGCCTTCCGGAGTGCCGAGCCTCGTCCCTGTCTGGGAGCGTCTGCACCGCTTCCTGCCAAGGTGGGCCCGGGGGCCCTTGAATACCGTGGCGATATGAACGCCGTAGGCTCGTCGGAAGGCAAGAAACCGGTCACCATGCTTGAGGCTATTCGCGGCGTCCTGGGGGAGCGCATGGCCGCCGATGAGCGCGTGTATCTCTTTGGAGAGGATCTTGAGGATCCAAAGGGCGATGTCTTTGGTGTCACCAAAGGACTCACCACCCGCTTTCCAGGCAGGGTGCGTAACTCCCCCTTGTCAGAGAGCCTCATTATTGGTGAGTCCATTGGTGAGGCGCTTGCCGGGCGCAGGCCGGTCGCGTTCCTCCAGTTTGCCGACTTCCTTCCTATTGCGTACAACCAAATTGTGTCTGAACTTGGTAGCATGTACTGGCGCACCGATGGAGGCTGGCAGGCGCCGGTCATTGTGATGATAACCTGCGGCGGCTACAAGCCTGGGCTTGGCCCCTTCCACGCATCAAGCCTTGAGTCCATAGCAACGCATACCCCCGGGATCGACGTTGTAATGCCAAGCACGGCTGGAGATGCCGCAGGCCTGCTCAACGCGGCATTCGAGTCGGGGCGCCCAACATTGTTCTTCTATCCAAAGACCTGCCTGAACGACCGCGACAACGGCACCTCGCCCGACCTGGAGAAACACCTCGTCCCGCTTGGGCGGGCTCGCACGCTGCGTTCCGGCGACGACATAAGCTTTGTGTGCTACGGAAACACCGTGGCCCTGTGCCAGCGGGCCGCCGCCGCGCTGGCGTCAGTCGGAGTCGGATCCGATGTCATTGACCTGCGTTCGCTCATGCCGTGGGATGAGGCGGCGGTACTCGAGTCAGTGCGCCGCACTCGCCGGGTTATCGTAACCCACGAGGACAACCACAGCGCCGGGTTCGGAGCCGAGGTGCTTGCAACCCTGGCCGAAAAGGCCGGAGTTGCCTTTAGCTCGCGGCGAGTCACCAGGCCCGACACCTACGTCCCCTGCAACTTTCCAAACCAACTGGAAGTGCTCCCCTCCTTCCGCCGAATTCTTGAAACCGCTGTGGAGATGCTGGGTGGAACCCTGGAGTGGGAGGCACCGCTCAAGGCGGAGGCGGGTATTCACCTTGTGGAGGCAATTGGCTCCAGCCCCTCGGATGAGTCGGTCACAGTAGTTGAGTGGAAGGTGAAGCCGGGCGAAGAAGTTGGATCCGGCGACATTCTGGCCGAGCTCGAGGCCGACAAGGCCGCCATTGAGCTCAAGGCCCAGGTTGGAGGAACCTTTGAGGAGGTGCTGGTACCCGAAGGTGAACTCGTAAAGGTTGGCGCGGTTCTGGCTAAGGTGAGAGTGAGCGGTGCGAGCGGTCTGGACCGCGAACACTACAAACAAATCACTCGAGAAGATCCCGGCAGTCCCATTATCAGCGGGATTGTCGCCAAGCGGCCCGGAGCGAGCGACGCCGTGGCCGGTGGGCGTGGTGTAAGCTCGGCGATCAGTGAAGCCGAGAACGCCAGCAGCACCGAGAACGCCAGCAGCACCG
>SLAA01000120.1 GCA_007127105.1 Spirochaetales bacterium
ACCCTTGTTCACCTCATTGGCGGGACACCCTACATCTACCAGGGTGAGGAAATAGGCATGACGAACGTGGCCTTTCCCACCATCCAGTCCTACAGGGATATAGAAACCCGGACCATTTACCACGAGTTTGTGGAGGAACAGGGGCGCTCTCCTGAGGAGGCCTTGCGGATCATTCATGCCAAGAGCCGCGACAATGCTCGTACTCCTATGCAATGGAGTGCTAAGCCGAACGCGGGCTTCACAACCGGTGAGCCCTGGATTCCGGTCAACCCAAACTACACCCACATCAATGCGGCCGCCGCCGCCGGAGATCCAAACTCCGTGCTTGCCTATTACAAAGAGCTCATTAAGCTCAGGCGGCAATACCCCATCATTTCTCACGGGCGCTATGAGTTGCTCTTGGCGAATCATGAACAGCTTTACTGCTTTCTGCGGAGTATGCCTGGAGAGGGTGTCGACAGTGGAGCCGACAGTGGAGCCGACACGCGGCCCGGTTCGGAGCGCCTATTGGTGGTGCTTAACTTCAGTGCCTTAACTCCCGTGTTCGCTTTCCCACACGAGCTTCCTTTGGCCGAGCATAAGCTTCTCATTTCCAACTACCCGGTAGATCCGGCAGAGGATATTGAGCAGCTAACCATGCGTCCGTATGAAGCACGGGCATATCTCCTAAGCTCCGGGTAGTTTGCAATATCGGCATTGCCATGCAGGCAAGAAAGCGGGACTTTATGTATATGAGTGACGACCTTTCCCGTTCCAAAGCATCTTCTGTGGTGGCGCCTCTGTTTCGGCGTCTTGAGTACCGTACACCGGCTTATGAACCGCTGGCCGCCCTGTATAGGGACGCGCTCGGACTTACCGAGGTCGAGCCGGGGCTGTTGCGTTCGGCCGATGCAGGCTTTGAGCTTGCCTTTGATGTGCGCCCCGAATCTACACGCGAAACCGAAACAACCGTGGGCCTGTACCATGTAGCCTTCCTCCTGCCAAGTAGAGCCGCGCTGGCCGCTACGCTTCGCCGGGTTTTTGCCGCAGTGCGGAGCGCAACCGAACGCCGTGCCGAGACCCCCGAGGCGGGAGGCGCCTCCTCCAGCGCAGCGTCCGGCCCAGCCTTCTTTATTGAGGGTGCTGCTGACCATCTGGTTTCCGAGGCGGTGTACCTGCGTGACGCCGACGGCAACGGTGTAGAACTCTACGCCGACCGCGACCCGTCCGAGTGGCGGCGTGATGCCGAGGGCAACATCGCCATGGATACCGTGGAGCTTGACATGGCTGGTTTGCTTGCAACTGCTTCAAGCACCGAAGGCATCTGCGCTGGAAGCAGCATTGGGCATCTACATTTTCATGTGCCTGACCTCGACACCGCCGAGGCATTCTACCGAAATAACCTGGGGCTCAAGGTCACGCAGCGCAGCTATCCCGGGGCACGTTTTCTGGCCTGGGGCGGGTACCATCATCACCTGGGGGTAAACACCTGGGCAAAGGATCGCCAGGCGCCGGAAGGGGCGGCCGGTCTGGTACGGGTGCTCCTGTCCGAACCCCCACCGGGCACGCCGTCACATAACGGGCTTGCCAGCGATCCAGCAGGAATAGGCTGGAGCTGGTAGGCCTCGCGAGCCGGTTCCCTGTGATGATGAGAAACAGGCTGTGATCAATCTTCAAAGCGGAACGAGTAGATGGTAATGTTGCTTTTTATTGACATTGTTTGAGTTTTGTTGTTAAATACAAACATTATGGGCCGTAAATCCGCAACCCTGTATCCTTCGACTCAGCGTTTGCTCTCTGATCTCGGCGAACGTGTCCAACGTGCACGTCTGCGTCGGAGCCTGAGTGTCGAGCTCGTGGCCGATCGTGCCGGGGTGAGCCGTTCCAGTGTATGGGCCGTGGAAAAAGGATCGCCATCCGTATCTATGGGAATCTATGCGCAGGTGCTGCTTGCGATCGGACTTGATAAAGATCTAGCAAGAATAGCCGAGGACGATGAGCTTGGTCGGACGCTGCAGGACCTCAAGCTTCCCACCCGCCGTCGCGCGCCAAAGCGAGAGAGCAATGGCTGATTCAGACGGGTTCTCGGTCTGGGCCGATTGGGACGGTCTCAACACGCCAGCCAGGGTCGGTGCCGTGATCCTGTCCCGACAGCGGCGGGGCCGAATATCAGGATTCAGCTTCGACGACTCATGGCTTGAGCGGCAAGATTTCCGCATGCTCGACCCGGAGATCCAACCGTTCAGGGGAGCTCAGTTTCCCCGTAGTGGACGCAGTATCTTTGGATTTCTGACCGACTCCGCACCGGATCGGTGGGGACGGCGATTAATGCAGCGGCGCGAAGCCCTGCAGGCAAAGACGGAAGGTCGACAGCCGCGTCCACTCGATGACTATGACTACCTGCTTGGCGTTCATGATCGGGCGCGCGTTGGCGGTCCCCGCTTTCGCCGGGACGGGGACGAACCGTTTCTCGCACCGGATGACCCATGGGCAACACCGCGATGGACGCGTTTGCGGGAGCTTCAGGCGGCAGCGGGCAGGATGGACAATTCGGTTCCGGGCGAGGACGACTCTGCGTGGCTCGAGGTGATTCTCGCCCCTGGGTCGTCACTCGGCGGAGCTCGTCCTAAGGCTACCGTGCAGGACAGTTCCGGCGCTCTGTGGATTGCCAAGTTCCCCTCCCGGAACGATGTAGTCGACGTGGGCCTGTGGGAGTATCTGATACACCAGCTCGCTGAGGAAGCGGGCATCACTCTATCCTCCGCACAGATCGAGAAGCTCTCCGAAACCGGCACTACCTTCCTGGTCAAGCGCTTTGATCGTACGCCTGTGACATGGCCGAACTCTGGTCACGAATGGTGTTTCATGTTGTCGTGAGCAACTGTGATGACCACCTCCGCAATCACGGATTTCTGCTTGAGAGCCAGGGATGGCGGCTTTCCCCTGCGTATGACATCAACCCTGATCCGACCGGCTCCGGGTTGGCTCTCGATATCGCTGAGGCGGACAATCGTCTCAGCGTTGACCTCGTCAGGTCCGTCTCGCCCTATTTCGGTCTGGACCGCAACGCTGCCGATCGGAGACTCAAGGAGATTCTCGGCGTGGTATCCCGCTGGCGCGTCCGGGCCCGAAGCCTCGGCATTTCGCGCAGAGAAATAGAGTCGATGTCCCCCGCATTTCATGCGTCGTTGTAGGACGGGGGTGCGGCGCGTAGCGTCCGCGTTCACGCGCTTGTTTTACGTCTTTCATTTCTCAGTCAACAAGCATCTCCCGAAGGATCTCTTTCACCTGCTCGATCTCGTGTCCTCTCGTTGGATCAAGGTCTATTAGGAATACCTCATATTGATTGACTACCATTCCCAATCAAAACCTTCTAATGTGATTACTTACTGGTCGTCAATTGTTTTCCTTCTTTATCTGCCTGGAATGAGCCCAAGAAATCGGACAGGATGAGCAGCAGATGGCACGGGATACCCGGTATGACCGCTAGGCAGTTTGTAGATACCAATGTACTGGTGTACAGCCGTGACACAACGGAACCGGAAAAACACGCCACGGCGCAAATTGATGTTGCGGCCGAACAGCGCTTCGGGAAACAGGGGCTCTTCTATCGTGTACACGCCATGCACACGACAGGCTTCTCATGTGCGTAAAATGTGCTATAATGAACATGATGAAGCCAGATGTACCCGCAAATGACCTTTCGCTCTTGCCCCCAGACGCTGACATCGAGACCAAATCTGTATTGCGGCATGCCATCTCTGCCAACCGCGAACTCGCGCGGCTCAAAGGATACTGCTCGCTGCTTCCAAACGAGACGATACTCCTGAACACGATCCTTCTCAAGGAA
>SLAA01000006.1 GCA_007127105.1 Spirochaetales bacterium
CCGCCACGACTGGTGCGGCCTTCCGGGAAGACCATCAGCGATGAACCTTGGTTCAAGATTTTTCGCATAACCGCTTGGGCCTGTCCAACTGCCTTCATGCTCATGCGGTTGATGAAAGCCACACCAACGGTTCGCAACACGGTGCTGAAGCCGACAATGTTCTCGTAATGGTGGTTTACCATGAATCTGCAGCCCAACTCGCTCAGGAAGGTAAATGAGTCTGCCCAGCTGATATGGTTTGCCACAACCAGTGCACCGGCGGGCGGTAGGCTGCCCTCACGGCGCACGCGAATATTGGATGCGCAGAGCAAAATTCGCCCGACCTTTCGAGAGATGCTTGGTCTCAAGCGGCGATAGGTGCGAATAGGTAAGACGGCCCGCAGCATAAGCACCACAACTGCGCCGGAGAAGAAGACCGTGGCGAAGTAGATGAGTCGTGCAAGTCCGCGAATACTGCCGAACAAGGTGTGTCGGGGGTCGACCGACAGGAAATATGACATCGTTGCTCAGTATATCACTGAACGTCGTGTTTGAACAAATTATTGATTGGAGCCCTGCGCCCGAGCCCCCCACGCGGAGCTACTCTGTTGGCGCTATCCCAAGCTTCTCAAGCTCTTCGCGAATAACGCGCTCCGAGAGCTTCCCGCCGCGTTGAATAACCTGCCCGTTCAGGGTAATGATGGGCGCCTCGGCGCCTTGCTGCACCGCCTCTGTCACGGCTGTGTTTTGAAAGAACTCGGGTGAGAAGAGGTGCGATGTCGTAAACTTAACCCGGTTGCCGTAGCGCTTGGAGAAGCGGTGCTCGAAAGCAAGCACCGCGTTTTCCCAGGTATTGGCGCCAGCACACTCGGTTGCTGGTGGCGCAAAAACCGTTATCACCGCGTCGGGGCCGTCCGCGTGAACCTCACCGGCGTTAGCGGCGGCTGCGGGCTCGGAACCACTGCGCCGAGCCACTACATCGGCATGACTCTTATCCTGTGACATGTGCCTTCTCCGGAGTGAAGAGGGCCTCGCCGGCGCGGCGTACCATCTCAAGGCCCATGATCTCGGTCTCGAACAGCGGCATGGTTGCTACCGGCAGACCAAAGCGTTCGTTAATTTCACCAAGGTACTTTTCCTGCATCAGGCGGCGGGCCTTGAAGTAGTCGTTGGTGCAGTTTTCCTTGCGCAGTACCTGGTTGGCCACGACGAACTGTGTGCTGATATTGGCCTTTTTGAGATCGAGCATCGCGCGATACGCTTCTATCACCGGTGTTGATTCCGGGTAGACTACAAAGGCAAAGGCGCTGCGTTCCGGGTCTTTCATCTGAGCAATGATTCGCTCAAAGCGCTGTTGCGTGTCTTTCTTCACTTCGTTGCCAGCCTCGGTGGTTGAGACCATCATTCCTACCTGATCTGCGTAGTCAAAGGGAAGTTCCAGCAGGCGTAGCGTGTGTCCAGTCGGCGCGGTGTCAAACACCACAATATCGTAGTCCTCGCGTTCTACATATCCCATGAAGGTGTCAAAAGCCGCCATCTCCTCGGTACAGGGTGACTCAAGCTCCTCACGAACCGCAGCCATCATGTCCTCAGAGTACTTCTTCTTGGCGTCGTTGATGATGCGCTCTTTGTAGGTCTTGACCGCTTCTTCCTGGTCAATCATGACCGCATCAAGATTAGCAACTCCCTCAATGGGGTTGATACCGGAGCCGACGTTCTGCTCCATGACCTGGCCGATGTGGGACGCCGGATCCGTGGTAAGCAACAGTGTCTTAAAGCCGCGTTCGGCAAGTGCCACTGCTACCGCACAGGAAACGGCGGTCTTACCGACGCCTCCCTTGCCGGTAAAGAACAGCGCCTTGGACTTGCCAGCGGTGGGCCGGATTACCTCAAGGAGCTTGGCGGAGTCTATCTCTACGAAGTCCGAACCCGCTGCGGGTGCCTTGAGCTCCAGCATGATCTCCGGCTTGTGGCCGTTGGTAGCAAACAGGTCACGCGCTACGTTCCGCAGGCCCTGCACACCCTTAATCTCACCATTGCGCTGGTACATGTGCTTGATTGGAACCGCAAACTCCTGGGCAATCCTTGTGAGGTAGCTCTGCTGCATGTCGTAGCGACTGCGCGAGAAGGGCGTGTCACACACCTCTTCTGCAAGAATGCCGTTCACAATCAGCCGGGTTTTCTTCACGCCGATCTGCTCAAGCTCCCTGGAGGCACGCTTGGTTTCGTAGACTGAGGTGCCTTCCGGCTGCAACACAAAGGTGAACTCGGTGCGGGTCGGGTCGCCTAGCAGGCGCGTGGCTTCGTCGTACTTCTTCTTGTTTTCCTGAATAGATGCGACAGGGCCAATGCAGGTATTGCCGGTGCCTTTGGCGCTCTCCTCTATGTGCTTGCTCCAGTCAACCGGGAGTTCCAAGAGGCGCAGGGTGTGACCGGTGGGTGCAGTGTCAAAGATGACGACATCGTAACCTGTGTCGTTTCCACCGGCGCTGCCGCTTTGGCTGCCCTCGGCGCCGCCACCTTGTCCGGTCTCATCCAGCTCGCCCGCCATGAAGTCCACAAAGCGGTCGAACGAGGCGATCTCGGTGGTGCAGGGAGAGTCGAACTGCTCCTCAAGCACCTTCATAACGCTCTCCGGCATTACCGCGCGCATTGGTGCCAGAATGCGTTCGCGATACTCCTCGGTGGCTTTGTCCGGGTCTATCTCCATACCCCAGAGATTCTCTACGCCAAGTGGCCGGACCTGGTGACCGATCTCGGTCTCAAAGACGTCCGAGAGGTTGCTTGCCGGGTCGGTTGTAATGATAAGGGTGCGTTTGCCCTGGTCGGCGTTCTGCACTGCGGTGGCGCAGGCCATGGTGGTCTTGCCGACGCCGCCCTTACCGGAGAAAAATATGTACTGTGTTTGATTCATTCCTGGGTCCTTGTGTGTGTTTGTGGCGGCGACGGTATAACTACGCCTCTGTGCTCACGGTGGAGAGGTAGCCTACAAGCTCGTCGTAACTGGGAAAGCCGCCAGTTTTGACCACCTTTCCATCTACTGCGGTCACCGGGAGAATGTCGGTGCCGCTAGCCTGCAGCAGCGCCAGGACTTCCGGGTTCTCCATAAATTTCTGCCCATTTTGCTGCAAGAGATAGCGCTCAATTTTCACGCCATGCTCCTTCTTGAGCTTAAGGGCCGCCTCATCCATGTCCAGCAGCGCCGGGTCTATGGCCGGGCCACAAAGCCCGCCGGGGCAGCACATGGGAGGGTCAAAAAGTTCAATCTTGGGACTATCTGAAGTACTCATACGTATATCTCCTATGATTGTGGTTGCGGGGCAACCCGGGTAATGAGCTGTTGTAGTTCGTCCTCGGACACAAATCCGACAACACATTGTTCATTTGCTCGTAGTTGAAGGCGCATCTCAAGGCGCTGGAGATCCGCTCCATAGGGCTCACCGACAAGCAGCTCTGCCAGCAGACCCGAAAGCTTCTCTATATGCGGGGTAGATTCCAGGCGGTGGTATGCCCAGGTGCCGCGTTTCTGGGCGCTGACCAGGCCAGCCTGTTTCAGTGCCGAGAGATGGCGTGATACCTGGTACTGCGGGAGCAACAGGGCATCCACCAACTCGCAGACACACAAAGCCCGTTCCTGCACCATGAAGAGATGCAGAATGCGAAGCCGCGTGTCGTCCGAAAGTGTGCGAAATAGTGTTGCTGCCGGAAGAGCCTCTGTTGAGTCGGTGTCCGGTTCGTTCTTTGCATGCGCCATGATGCATGCAATATATGCGGTGAAGCGCATGTTGTCAAGGGCCTTGTGTCGCTGTCCTTTACGATTCATCAAACGAAGGTTGACA
>SLAA01000186.1 GCA_007127105.1 Spirochaetales bacterium
GACCTTGGAGGTGGAACCTTTGACATTTCCATACTTGAGGTCGGCGACAACGTATTTGAGGTGAGAAGCACAAACGGAGACACGCACCTTGGTGGTGACAACTTTGATCAGCGCATAATTGACTGGCTGGTGAGCAGCTTCAAGAATGACTATGGTGTGGACCTCTCCGGCGACCGTATGGCCTTGCAGCGACTCAGGGAAGCTGCCGAGATTGCTAAGAAGGAGCTGTCGAGTTCACAGAGCACCGACATCAATTTGCCCTTTATTACTGCGGACGCCTCGGGGCCCAAGCACCTGAACTACAACCTGAGCCGCAGCAAGTTCGAGCAGCTGGTGGATGATCTTGTGCAGCGTTCAGCAGAGCCATGCAAAAAGGCAATGGAGGACGCAGGCCTCAAGGCAGCGGACATAGACCAGGTGATTCTGGTTGGCGGCTCCACCCGGATCCCAGCCGTGCAGAAGCTGGTCAAGGAGATATTTGGTAAGGACCCTCACAAGGGCGTGAACCCGGATGAAGTTGTCGCGGTTGGTGCCGCTATACAGGCCGGTGTCCTGAGTGGTGAGGTGAACGATGTGCTGTTACTGGACGTGACACCGCTCTCACTGGGAATTGAGACCCTGGGTGGTGTGTCGACACGGCTCATTGAACGCAACACTACCATCCCGACTCGCAAGAGCCAGGTCTTTAGCACCGCCGAGGACAACCAGAATGCGGTCAGCATTCATGTGTTGCAAGGGGAGCGCGAGATGGCTGCCCACAATCGCAGCATTGGCCGCTTTGAGTTGGTGGGAATTCCACCGGCACCACGTGGCGTGCCTCAGATTGAGGTGGCTTTTGATATAGACGCCAACGGCATTGTTCATGTGTCTGCCAAAGACCTTGGTACCGGCAAGGAGCAGAGGATTCGCATAGAGGCCTCCTCCGGTCTGGATGAAAAGGAAATTGAGCGCATGGTGCAGGAGGCAGAGAAGAACGCAGACGAGGACAAAGAGGCTCGCAAGCGGATAGAGACCCTCAACGAGGCCGACAACCTTGCTTACCAGACCGAGAAGACCCTGTCCGAGCATGGATCCAAGGTCTCCGAGGATGACCGTGCCAGGATTGAGACGGCTGTTGCTGCGGTGCGGAGCGCGGTTGAGAAGCAGGATGCAGATGCTGCCGAGGCGGCAGTAAATGAGCTGCAACAGGCAGCGCAGGCGCTTGGAGCCGCGGTCTACGCTGAGTCGGCTGCTAACCCCGGCCAGGGACAGGGGCCCGATAGCGGGAACCACAATGGGAGCAGCAACGGCAATGGCGCCTCAGGCGGACATGAGTCCGGCGTAGAGGATGCCGAGTACGAGGTTGTTAACGAGTAGCTCTTCACCGGAAACGGTGAACGGTGGTTTGCCGATACTCAGCACCCGGTTCAAGAATGACGCTGGGGAACTCCGGCCGGTTAACGGCATCGGGGAACCCCTGGGTCTCCAGGCAGAGCGCAGCGTGAGCAGGGAGCGTCCGACCGCCCATGCCGCGCTCGAGCTCACCCGAAAGTAAGTTCCCAGTATACAGCTGCAGTCCTGCTGTGGTGGTGTGTATCTCCATCCGGCGTCCGCTTGCCGGATCCACCACCTGAGCAGCAGGCCTGAGTTCACCCGGCTCACCGCGCACCTCAAAGCAATGATCAATACCACCGCCCAGCGCGTCCATCCGCTCTCCAACTCGGCGGGCAGATGTAAAGTCAAAGGCGGTGCCCTTTACCGACCGAAGCTCCCCGGTTGGGATCTGGCGTTCGTTGACGGGCAAATATGCATCACAGAACAGCTTTAGCTCATGGTCATGAATAGTAGTCGGGGAGTTACCTGCGAGATTCCAGTAACAGTGATTGGTGAGGTTGATTGGGGTAGCTTGATCCGCGACTGCGCGGTACTCAAAACGCAGCTCGTTGGACTCGTTTAGGGTGACAATGAGTTCCACCTCAACCTTGCCCGGATAACGGTCCTCGCCGTCCGGACTCACTCGCCGCAGTCGAACTCCGGCTTCTTCGGATGCCGCCTGTAGTTCTGTATCCCACATCCTGCGTCCGAAACCCGTGTATCCACCATGTATGTGATTGCCAGGCGCGTTGCACTCAAGCTGGTGCTGGACTCCGTGGAGTTCAAAACGGCCTGCCGCTATTCGATTTGCGACCCTGCCCACCGTGGCGCCAAAATAGGGCCGGTTTTGTTCGTATTCCTCAACGCTGTTGTAACCAAGGGTAAGCTCAACTGGCGGGGCACCTGGCTCCGGCAGCATTTGCACCGAGCTTATGATAGCACCAAGGCTCAGCACACTAAATGATGTCCCACGTGAGTTCTCTATGCGAAAGCGCTTAACGAGTTCTCCGTCGCGAGTGCGGCCAAACTCCTCGGTGGTGACAATCAATGATGGGCTCCTCAAAAAAACAGGCACCAGGGGAGTTACCCATGGTGCCTGTATAGTGTGGAATAAAAACGGTTAACTATACAAGTCTAGATCAGCTTAGGCTGAGTTACGTAGTCGTCCGCGCGCAACAGCATTTTGACGTACTGGGCTCGGCGATAGCTCCACTTGTCTCCAGAGTTCTTAACACTGAGCTTGCCACGGAAGTCGTTGACCGAGGCGTAGCCTTTTTTGTCCATCCAGCTCTCAATTCCGCTCACAATAGTTCCCACATGCTTTACCGAGTTGCGGTAGAGGGCGCTTACGACCTGGAAGGAGTCGGCGCCAGCGAGTAGTAACTCAATTGCGTCTTCAGCGGTGTGTATACCATTTGAGCCACAGAGGCTGCCTTTGATCTCACCTGCTAACAGCCCAACATAGCGTAGTGCGAGGCGGTGGTCGCTTGAGGTGGAAAGGTTGAATGGAAACCGTGCAGTTTCCTTTTCTACATCGAAACTGGGATGAAACATGCGGTTAAACAGTACAAAGCCGTCAACGCCGACTTTGTCCATGCGGTGTACCATTTCCAGTGGGCTGGTGTAAAACGCACTCAATTTGACTGATACAGGGATCTTCACCTTCTTCTTGACTGCAGTAAGTGCCGCAATTTGCTCTTCTTCAATCTCTTTGGCGCTTTTGGTGGGGTCGGTTGGTACTGAGAAGAAGTTAAGTTCAAGCCCGTCGACGCCGGTCTCTTCCAGTTTAGCGGCCCACTCAACCCAGGTGTCGTGCTGTACGGCATTGAGACTTGCAATGACTGGGATAGAGACCGCTTCCTTTGCCTTGCGAGTCCACATGAGGTGCTCATCTGGCCCAGCGTGCTCAAGCTCGGGGAAAATATTGGTCATTTCTGCATGCCAGTCGTCGTACATCTCCAGATCTTTGTCCAGCTTGTGTCGCTCAAGCTGAATCTCTTCCTCGAAAAGTGACTTAATGACCAGAGCTCCCGCACCAGAGTCTTCAATCTTCTTGATTGAGTCCATGTGTCCGGTAACACTACTTGCACCAACCACCAGTGGGTTTTTAAGCTCGATGCCCATGTACTTCGTTGCCAAATTTGCCATAATCCGCACTCCTTCCGCATTTGCCGGTTACTGATTGAATTCTTGGGGGGAAGCTGCTGTGAACTATCCTCAGCCCTGTTTGAAAATACAGTTTACACGGTTATTCGTCAAAGCGAAAGAGGCAAATAAGAAACAAATGTTTCAACGAACCTCGTTTCGGAGAAAGAATGTAGGCCGATGTTGTCACGTGAGAGCGCGACCGGGTGGCGCGGCCGCACAAGTCCGGGCCTGTGAGTGGCCGCTATTCCTGAATGTAGTACACCAGACCGATTTGCGCCTGGCTGGTGCCGAAGGCCGGGCCCTTTGTGGTGACA